>NZ_CP067977.1:1206000-1507500 GCF_016656965.1 Brevundimonas vitisensis | reverse complement strand
AGCACAGGCTCAGTGAAATTGAATTCCCCGTGAAGATGCGGGGTTCCCGCGGTCAGACGGAAAGACCCTATGAACCTTTACTATAGCTTCGCCTTGGCGTTAGCGACCGTATGTGTAGGATAGGTGGGAGGCTATGAAACCGGGGCGCCAGCTCTGGTGGAGCCATCCTTGAAATACCACCCTTACTGTCGTTGACGTCTAACCGAGGGCCGTTATCCGGTCCCGGGACATGGCGTGGTGGGTAGTTTGACTGGGGCGGTCGCCTCCTAAAGTGTAACGGAGGCGCGCGATGGTGGGCTCAGACCGGTCGGAAATCGGTCGTCGAGTGCAATGGCATAAGCCCGCCTGACTGCGAGACTGACAAGTCGAGCAGAGACGAAAGTCGGCCATAGTGATCCGGTGGTCCCGCGTGGAAGGGCCATCGCTCAACGGATAAAAGGTACTCTAGGGATAACAGGCTGATTTTGCCCAAGAGTCCATATCGACGGCAAAGTTTGGCACCTCGATGTCGGCTCATCACATCCTGGGGCTGGAGCAGGTCCCAAGGGTATGGCTGTTCGCCATTTAAAGTGGTACGTGAGCTGGGTTCAGAACGTCGTGAGACAGTTTGGTCCCTATCTGCCGTGGGTGTTCGAAGCTTGAGAGGATCTGTCCCTAGTACGAGAGGACCGGGATGGACATACCTCTGGTGGACCTGTCGTGGCGCCAGCCGCGCAGCAGGGTAGCTATGTATGGAATAGATAACCGCTGAAAGCATCTAAGCGGGAAACTAACCTCAAAACAAGGCTTCGCTGAGGATCGTGGAAGACTACCACGTTGATAGGCCAGGTGTGGAAGCGCGGTGACGCGTGAAGCTTACTGGTACTAATAATCCGATCGGCTTGATCGTTTCTCAGCAAAACTCATTCGGTTCTACTTGCCGATAAATATCGCGACGATGTCTTCTCATTCTTATGTATCCGGTTGACCTGGTGGCTATGTCGGAGGTTCCCCACCCGATCCCATTTCGAACTCGGTCGTTAAGCCCTCCAGAGCCAATGGTACTTCGTCTCAAGGCGCGGGAGAGTAGGTCGCCGCCGGGTCTACCAGATACATAAGAATGTCTCCCTCGAACCCTCTTCCTTCACTTACTACCGTTTGCCGCGGGATGGAGCAGCCCGGTAGCTCGTCAGGCTCATAACCTGAAGGTCGCAGGTTCAAATCCTGCTCCCGCACCCACTATTCCCTCACACCCACCGGACGTGAGGACCAAAGATCTCAAAGCCCCGTCGCCACTGGCCTCGGGGCTTTGTGCTGTCTGGGCGTCGCCCAGGCGCAGAAGGGTGGCCGAGAAGGTGCCAAGGCCAATGGGACGGGCCTGATCGTGGGCTCCCGCAGACGGGCAGCTTGGGTCTCTCGCTTCAGCGACCGGGCAAACCGGCCGCGCGATAGTCTCGATGTCTGGATCAACAGCGCCGGACTCATGGTGCCGCCGCAGTTTGCTGAAATCGAGGATGAGCTTTCTGTTTCAGTCCGCCGATCGCGGCACCTTGCCGACCCAGGTCGCCGCGATGGCATCGAACGCGCGGCCCGGGGGCTACTATGGGCCGACGGCATGGGCGAGCTGCGGGACCGGCCTGGGCCGGCCCGCATTCCGCCCGCAGCCGAAGACCGGAAGACGGCCCGGCGTCTCTGGGAGGTGTCCGGGCAGTTGACGGGCCTCCGGATCGGCTAGGACGCCGACCGGCACCGCGCTGGCGGTGCTGATGGCCCGGCGCGACCGCTAGGCCGCGCTGACCCGCGCGCCGCCGAAGACCACGTGCTGGCGCATCTGATCGCTGAAGAGCCCGTAGAGCATGGGCAGGGCTGGTGTGGTCGCGGCGTCCAGTCTGGCCAACTGGTCATCCGTCAGCCGCAGATCGATAGCGGCGATGTTTTCCTGCAGCTGGGAAACACGGCTCACGCCGGTCAGGGTGGTGCAGACGGCCGGCCGCCCCAGTACCCAGGCGAGGGCGACCTTCGCGGGGGGTTCGCCGATCTCTGCAGCAAGGGCCTTCACGGCCTCGACGATCGACCAGTTGCGCTCGGTGAAGAGCATGTCGCCGAAGGGGTTGGCCCCGTCGAGGCGGTCGCCGCGCTCACCATCGTCGCCAGCGGCCTGATTGGGGAGACCACCGGCGCGGCTCGGCCCGGCCTCGACCGTTGCTCGGTCGTACTTGCCGCTCAGCAGGCCGTAGGCGAGCGGGCTCCATGGCACGACTCCAAGCCCGGTATCGAGCGCCAGCGGCACGTGCTCGGCCTCGATGTCGCGACTGGCCAGAGAGTAGAAGTTCTGCAGCGCGACCGGGCCCGGCAGGCCGCGCGCGGCCGCCAGAGTGACCACTCGGGCGGCATACCAGGCTGGTGTGTTCGACAGGCCCCAGTACCTGATCTTGCCCGACCTCACGAGGCCGGACATCGTTTCCAGCATCTCCTCAGGTGGTGTCACACTGTCCCAGACATGGGCCCAGTACAGGTCGATATGGTCGGTCCGCAGACGACGCAGCGATCCCTCGACGGCGTTATGCATCGCCTTGGCGCCGTTGCCGCCGGAGGATGGCCCCCGGCCCATGGCGAAGCCGGACTTGGTGGACACGACCCACCGATCCCGGTCGCCGCGCGTCGTCAGGATGTCGCCGATCATCCGCTCGCACTCACCCGAGGCGTAGACGTCGGCGGTATCGATGACGTTTCCGCCGGCCTGTGCATAGGCATCGACCACGGCCTCGGCCTCCGGCTGCGCTATACCCCAGCGCGCGACGCCAAAGGTCATGGTCCCCAGCGACAGCGGACTGACGAGCAGGCCTGAGCGGCCAAGGGGGCGGTAATGATCGAGCGGCATGACAGATCCTTTCGGGCAGATGTGCGACGAAGATGGACCAAAGCCGGGCTTCCAAGTATCGGGCTCGGCATCAGAGGCTATTGAGCAGGGCTCAACAATGGACCGGGAAACCTGGGCCGATATCGCGATCTTCGCAGGGATCGCAGAAGCAGGCAGCTTCACGCGGGCCGGCGTGCGCTTCGGGGTCTCCGCCTCGGCGCTGAGCCACAGGATGCGGGGAATGGAAGCGCGGCTCGGCGTTCGTCTGCTGAATCGCACGACGCGTAGCGTCAAGCCGACCGAGGCGGGGGAACGTCTGCTGGCCAGCCTTCGACCGGCGATCCGCGAGGTCGATGAGGCGATGACGGCCTTGGGCGCGGAGCGGGACCGACCGGCCGGGCGGGTGCGGATCACCACCCATCGCTCTGCGGCCTTCGACCTCATCCTGCCCCGGCTGGACGGTTTTGCCAGAGACTATCCCGACATCCGGGTCGAGGTGGTCGTCGACGACGGCCTGGCGGACATCGTGGCCCAGGGGTTCGACGCGGGCATCCGGCGCCGACCGTCCCTGGAGCAGGACATGATCTCGGTGCGGCTGGACGATGGCGTGCCGCTTCGGCTGGTGGCGTCGCCGGGCTACCTCGCGGCATTCGGAACGCCGCATAGGCCGCAGGACATACTCGCCCACCGCTGCCTCAGCTATCGTAGGCCGACGGCCGGGTCTCTGTACCCTTGGACCTTCGAGCGTGACGGCGAGACGTTCAGCCTGGAGCCGCCGCAGTCCTTCCTGACCAACGATATCGAGGTTCTATGCGACATGGCCCGCGCCGGTCTGGGGTTGGCCTGGATCACCGCCATCCAGGCCGCACCGCATCTGGCGTCCGGAAGTCTGGTCAGCGTGCTCGAGGACTGGGCTCCGCATCTGCCGCCGAACTACCTCTACTATGCCGGCCGGAGACACCTGCCTCCGGCTTTGCGTGTGTTTATCGACGCCATGAAAACGGCCTAGCCCCCCAAGGACATTTGGCGCGATGGCCCCAGTTTGAGTCTTGACTCTCGGCACCCTGAAAGCGGCATATAGGGGAACAGAACAGGAACATTTTGTGCCTTCGACCCCTCAGATCGCGCAGTTGAAAGCCCAGCTGGCCAGTCTGTCTCGTCCCGAGGCGGGGGGCGGGCCCGGGCGGTTCACGCTGGGATTGGACCGGGTCGATGCGTATCTGGACCCCGGACCTTGCCTCTTTTGCCTGCACGACATTCATGCCGAGACAACCGCCGATGCTGTGGTGGCCAATGCCTTTGCCTTGGGGTTGGCAAGCCGGGCGACGCGGGACAGACCGATGGCCTGGGTCGTTCAGAATCTGGGCAGCCAAGAAGCGGGGGCCCTGCATGGCCCAGGGCTTCACGAATGGGGCCTGTGCCCGGAACGCATTCTGATCGTGCGCGTCCGCGACGCCGCAGCCCTGCTGGCAGCGGGCGAGGAGGCCTTGAAGAGCGGTGCGTTGGGTGCGGTTCTGATGAGCGGATGGGGCGAGGCCAAGGCCATGACCCTGACCGCCAGCCGACGTCTGGCGCTGGCGGCACAGGCGGGGCGCAGCACAGCCTTTCTGGTTCGTGCGGCGGCAGCGGCAATGCCCAGCGCCGCCGAAACCCGCTGGTCGGTGCGCGCGGCAGTATCGAACGGGCTGGAAGCCGGTGCGCCAGGGCGACCGGCCTTCGTCGCCACCCTGACACGCAGTCGACAGGGCGCGGCACCGACCGAGTGGACGCTGGAGTGGGACCGTGAAACCCGCGCCTTCTGCGAGCCCGCGCCGGTATCTGGCCGTCTGGTTTCCGTTCCTGTCCGCCGACCGGGTCAAGAGGGAGGAGGCCAGGCAGAACTTCGCCGGGCCGGATGAGGATGAGGCCTCAAACCCCGGCATCGTGTTTGTCGAAAAGGTGCGAGGGGCCCTGAGGCTTGCGCCGATGAACGCCGAAGCCTGCGCCCTGGGGCTGACACGCGGCATGACACTGGCCGATGCCCAGGCGCGGACTTCCGGCCTGCGCACTCTGGTGCATCGCCCCGACGCCGACGCGGCGCTTCTGATCCAGGTGCTGGAGGATTTCGGGCGGTTCACCCCGATGGCCGCGACGGACGGGAACGATGGCGTGATCCTGGATGTCACAGGCTGTACCCATCTGTTCGGAGAAGAGGCGGGGATGATCCGGGCGGTAGAGGCGCGCGCGCGCCGCATCGGCCTGAACGTCCGCACCGCCTTGGCAGGCACGCCTCAGGCCGCACGCGCCGTGGTGCGCTTCGGGCGTGGTGGCGTCATCCCGACCGGGCAGGACCGCCAGGTCGTGCGGGCCCTTCCGATCGCGGCGCTTGAACGGGATGAAAAGGATCACCAGGCCCTGACGCGGGCGGGCCTGCGGACTCTGGGTGACCTGGACGACCGGCCGACCGCTCCCCTAGCCGCACGTTTCGGCACCGACCTGCCGGTCCAGCTGATGCGGATTCTGGGGCAGGAGGATGTGCGGATCACCCCCCTGCGCCCGCCCGCACCCTGTATCGTCGACCGCATCCTGTTCGAGCCCATCACCGAGACCACGGATGTTGAGGCCGTGATCAGCGACCTGCTGGCCGAGGCCGTGGTCTGGCTGGAACAGCGAAGCCTGGGCGGCCGGGCGTTCGAGGTGGCCTTTTTTCGTATCGACGGCGCGACGCGGCGGATCACGGTCCGAACGGGGCGGGCGACCCGTGATGCGTGCGCCGTGATCCGGCTGTTCAAGGAACGACTGGCGGCCCTGGCCACTCCGCTGGATCCCGGCTTCGGGTTCGATCAGCTGCGTCTGTCTGTGCCGGTGACCCAGGTCATCGCTCCGATTCAGTCGGGGTTCGAGGCCAAGCCCATCGGCAATGACGATCTCGATCGCCTGATCGACCGCCTGACCGCAAGGCTGGGTCCTGAGGCCGTGGGCCGGTTCGAGCCGGTGGAGTCGCATCTGCCCGAGCGTGCCACACGTCTGGTCTGGGCGGGGCGGCGTCGGGGGGAGGCGGCCTGGCCACCGCGGGACCCTGAGTCCCCTCCCTTGCGTCCGTTGCAGATGTTCAACCCGCCCCAACCCATCGAGACCGTCTCTCTGGCACCCGACGGCCCGCCCGCACGGTTTCGCTGGCGACGCGTCACGCACTCGATCGTGCGTGCCGAAGGGCCTGAACGGATCGGTGCCGAATGGTGGCGCAGTCCCGGTCACCGCGCCCGGGACTACTATCGCGTCGAGGACAACAAGGGGCACCGTTTCTGGGTCTTTCGCGCCGGCTTCTATGGCGAGGAGCCCGAGCCGCGGTGGTACATCCATGGCCTGTTCGCATGAGCGACATGGCCTATGCGGAGCTGGCGACAGCGAGCAATTTTTCGTTTCTGCGTGGTGCCTCGCATCCCAAGTCGCTGGTGTTGAGCGCGATCCTGCGCGGGCACACCGGTCTGGGCCTGGCGGACAGAAATACGGTGGCGGGTGTCGTTCGGGCCTGGAGTGCGCTGAAAACCCTGAGAGAAGAAGGATTGTCGCCACCGGAGAAAGTCCGCGACGGTGGTGGGCCAGGCGAGACCAGCTTCGTCGAGGATCCCATGAATGACCCGGCCTTGTCAGACATGGTCAAGGCCCGGGCACAGGGCTTTCGTCTGCTGACGGGAGCACGATTGGCCTTCAACGACGGGGCACCCGACATCATCGCCTATCCCGAAGACCGGGAGGGGTGGGGGCGGCTGACGCGGCTGCTGACCTTGGGCAACCGCAGGGCCGTGAAAGGCCAGTGCGAGATCGGCTTGGCGGACCTTCTGGCGGATCCGAAAGGGTTGCTGCTGATCGTCATGCCCGAGCGCCGGCTGGAGGATTTGCCGCCAGTCCTGAAGCGGCTGGAGGCGGCATCGCCCGGTTCGATCTGGCTGGCTGCGGCGATGTTGCGACAGGGCGATGATCGACGTCGTCTGGCGCGGTTGAGGACGATGGCCCAGGCCGCCGACGTCCCTCTGCTGGCGGTCAACGACGTGCTCTATCACGACCCGTCGGAGCGCGATCTTCAGGACTTGCTGACCTGTATCCGAGAGGGGGTGACGGTCGAGACAGCGGGGCGACGGCTGCTGGCCAATGCGGAACGGCACCTTAAAGACCCTGCCGAGATGGCCCGGCTGTTTGCGGACGCGCCCGAGGCCCTGGAACAGACGCAGATGCTGCTGGCCCGCGCCCGGTTCGACCTGAAGGACCTGAGCTACAACTATCCGCAGGAACCGACGCCGCCGGGATGGTCGTCGCAGGCCTGGCTTGAAGACCTGACCTGGCGGCACGCCCGCATCCGCTATCCCAACGGGGTGCCGGAAAAAGTCGAAGGGCTGCTGACCAAGGAGCTGGCCTTCATCGAGACCCAGAATTTCGCCCCCTATTTTCTGACCATCCACGACATCGTTCGTGTGGCGAACTCGAAGGGAATCCTGTGTCAGGGGCGGGGGTCAGCGGCCAATTCAGCCGTCTGCTATGTTCTGGGCATCACCTGCGTGGACCCGGCTGAAAACGACCTCTTGTTCGAACGCTTCCTGTCCGATCACCGGGGCGAGCCGCCCGACATCGACGTGGATTTCGAACACGAGCGGCGCGAGGAGATCATCCAGCACATCTACGCTCGCTATGGCCGTCATCGCGCCGGGATCGCCGCCACCGTAATCCGCTATCGCCCCAAGAGCGCCATCCGCGAGGTGGGCAAGGTGCTGGGTCTGACCGAGGACGTCACCGCCCGTCTTGCGGCCAGCCAATGGGGCAGCTGGGGTAGCGAAATCGGAGACAGACATGTCGAACAGGCCGGGTTGGACCCTGCCAATCCCATGATCGGGCGGGCGGTTGCGATGGCGACGCGACTACTGGGCTTTCCCCGGCACCTGTCCCAGCACGTCGGGGGTTTCATCCTGACCCAGGACCGACTGGACGAACTGGTCCCTATCGGAAATGCCGCCATGCCGGATCGGACGTTCATCGAATGGGACAAGGACGATATCGACGACCTGCGGCTGATGAAGGTCGATGTGCTGGCGCTGGGGATGCTGACCTGCATCCGAAAGGCGCTGGACCTGATGCGCGATCACGACGACGCGGACTATGAACTGCACACCATCCCGACCGAGCAGGCCGACGTGTACGACATGCTTTGCCGGGGCGACTCGATCGGCGTGTTCCAGGTCGAGAGCCGGGCACAGATCAATATGCTGCCCCGGCTGAAGCCGCGCACATTCTACGATCTGGTGATCCAGGTGGCGATTGTGCGGCCGGGCCCCATTCAGGGAGACATGGTCCATCCCTATCTGCGCCGCCGCGCGGGGGTCGAGCAGCCGGAGTATTCCAAGCCAAGCCCCGGCTATAACCAGAACGAACTACGCGAGGTCCTGCACAAGACCCTGGGCGTACCCCTTTTTCAGGAACAGGCGATGAAGGTCGCCATGGTCGCTGCCGAATTCACGCCCCGGGAAGCCAACGGTCTGCGCAAAGCCATGGGCACCTTCCGGGGCGATGGCACACTGTGGAAATACGAGGGGCGGATGGTCAACCGCATGGTCGAGCGCGGCTATGACCGCGACTTTGCCCAGCGGTGCTTCGACCAGATCAAGGGTTTTGGATCTTACGGCTTTCCCGAGAGCCATGCGGCCAGCTTCGGCAAGCTGGTCTACATCTCCTCCTTCATCAAGTGCCGCTATCCAGCCGCTTTCGCCTGCGCCCTGCTGAACTCCCAGCCGATGGGCTTCTATGCCCCGGCCCAGATCGTCAGAGACGCCCAGGAACACGGGGTCGAGATCCGGCCGATCGACGTGAATCTCAGCGACTGGGACAACACATTGGAGGGGGCTCCGGGGTCGCTGGCATTGCGGCTGGGATTTCGTCAGATCGACGGCTTTCGCGAAGACTGGGCCAGGGCCCTGATGGTCGGACGAGACAGGCCATTCGAGGGGGTCGAAACCCTGGCCCGGCGCGCGACCCTGCCTGGAGCGGCGATGCGCAAGCTGGCGGACGCGGATGCCTTCCGTTCCATCGGTCTGGAACGGCGCGAGGCCCTGTGGGCCGTGCGGCGACTGCCCGACGATGCACCCTTGCCCCTGTTTGCCGCCGCCGACGCGCGCGAACTGGGCGAGGAGGCCGATGCGCGCCTGCCCCGGATGCGACTGGGCGAACACGTCGCCGCCGATTACCAGACCACTCGCCTGTCGTTGAAGGCACACCCCATGGCGATCCTGCGGCCCATCTTTGCGGCGGAGGGGGTGCTGACCTGCGCCGAACTGGAAACCAAACGCAGCGGCACCCGGGTGCGGACAGCGGGCGTGGTTCTGGTCCGCCAGCGACCGGGCAAGGGCAATGCCATCTTCATTACCCTGGAGGACGAAACCGGTGTCACCAACCTGGTTCTGTGGGCGCGGATGTTCGAAGAGTATCGCGGCGTCGTCATGGCCGCCCGGTTGATGGGCGTCGAAGGCGTGGTCGAGAAAAGCCCGGAGGGCGTCGTGCATCTGATGGCGCACCGGGTCTTTGACCGATCGGCCGAGCTGGACCGGCTGTCCGACGGCCATAGTCCGGCAATCACGCTCAGCCGTGCCGACGAGATTCTTCGCCCCCAGTATCCCCGCCACCAGGGGCACACCCATCCCCGCAACGCCCGGATACTGCCGGGCTCGCGCGACTTCCATTGACTGGCGAACAGACGTCGCCCTCGCCGGTCATCCCTGAGTGGTCGGGATTGTGATGCCGTCCCGGCCGAAGCCGCGTCCGACGGATGCGGGACGGGCTGATCCTGCGCCAGACGAAAGCGCAACAGATGCCTGAATAATCGGATGGGAGCCGAAGATGGTGCGGGCGGTCGGAATCGAACCGACACTCCTTTCGGAACCGGATTTTGAGTCCGGCGCGTCTACCAGTTCCACCACGCCCGCACAGGCCTGTCGGCAGGGGCGCTAGGTAGCGTGGGGGTTGAGGGCAGGTCAATGCGGATTGTCCGCCCCTGCCTCTTGCGTTTCATCGCGGTGTAACGCATCTGCCAGCGGCATGACTGACCAGACTCTGCCCGACCTCGCCATCGTCTATGAACACCCGGAGTGGTTCGAACCGCTGTTCGCGGCCCTGGACCGGCACGGGGTGTCCTATGTGAAGGTGCCGCTGGCTGGGCACGGCTTCGATCCGGCGGCCAGTGCGGCACCGGCCCGGGTGGTGTTCAGCCGGGTCGCCATGTCGTCCTTCCTGCGCGATCCGGAACACCCGATCTTCTATGCCCAGAGCCTGTTCGAACACTGGCAGGGGCAGGGGACGCGGGTGGTCAATGCGTCGGCCCTGAACATCGACACCTCCAAGGCGCGGCAGATGTCGCTGATTGCGCGCCTGGGCCTGAAGGGACCGGCGACGCGGGTCGCCCACCGCCAGGCCGACATTCCGGCGGCGGCGCAGGGCCTGCGGTTCCCTGTGCTGGTCAAGGCCGACATCGGCGGGGCCGGCGCGGGCATCACCCGCTACGAGACACCCGAAAGCCTGGCCGAGGCGGCGGGCGAGAAATGGTGCCCGGTCGGCGTCAACGGCATCTCGCTGATCCAGGAGTACGCCCCGCGCCTGGGTGGAAAGATCACCCGGGTCGAGACGCTGAACGGCCGATACCTCTATGCCATCGATATCGAGAGTCCCGGCGACGCCTTCGACCTGTGCCCGGCCGATGCCTGTCTGGTGCGGCCCGGTGCGCCAACCCTGACGATGACACGGACCACGCCGTCCGATGAGATCATTGCCGCGGTCGAGCGTCTGGCCGTGGCAGCCCAGATCGAGGTCGGAGGGGTCGAATATCTGATCGACGATCGGGACGGCTCGGTGCTGTTCTACGATATCAACGGCCTGTCCAATTTCGTGGCCAATCCGGTGGCGGTCCTGGGCTTTGATCCGCACGACAACCTGGTGGAATGGCTGAAAGCCATAGTGGCTCAACAGAAGGCGAACCCGGCATGAGATACGGATACTGGGCCCCGGTCTTCGGCGGCTGGCTGCGCAATGTGCCGGACGAGCGCGAGGCGTCGTGGGAAAACATGTCGCGCCTGGTCCGCCGCTCCGAGCAGATCGGCTATGATCTGACGCTGATCGCTGAGCTGAACCTGAACGACATCAAGGGGATCGAGGCCCCGGCCCTGGACGCCTGGTCCACCACGGCGGCGCTGGCGGCGGTGACCGAGCGGATCGAGCTGATGACGGCGGTGCGGCCGAACTTTCATCAGCCCGCCCTGTTCGCCAAGGCGGCGGCCAATATCGACCGGATCTCGAACGGGCGGCTGGCGCTGAATGTCGTCTCGTCCTGGTGGGCCAAGGAGGCCGAAAGCTATGGCCTGCAGTTCGATCAGCACGACGACCGCTATGGCCGGACGCAGGAATGGCTGCAGGTTCTGTCGCGCCTGTGGACCGAGCCGCGCGTCGACTTCGAGGGGCGATACTATGCGTTGAAGGACGCTATCGTCGAACCCAAGCCGACCTCGACGCCCCAGCGCCCCCGCCCGGTCATCTATGCCGGGGGCGAGTCGGAGGCGGCCAAGACCCTGATCGCCCGCTACTGCGATGCCTATGTCATGCATGGCGATGAACCCGAGCACATTGCCGCCAAGGTCGCTGACATGAAGGCCCGGCGCGAGGCCTTTGGCCTGCCGCCCATGCAGTTCGGCATGGCAGGCTATGCCATCGTGCGCGACACCGAGAAGGAAGCGAAGGCCGAGCTGGAGCGGATTACCACCATCCCCGGCCTCGCCGACGGCAAGCCGCCTGCGGGCTTTGCCAATTTCGACCAGTGGCTGTCGGGCACCCAGCTGGAGCGGGAACTGAAGATCCGCGAATACAGCGTCTCCAACCGCGGCCTGCGCCCCGGCTTCGTCGGTACGCCCGAGACCGTCCGTGAACGGATCGAGGAATTCGAGGCGGCAGGCCTGGACCTGCTCCTGCTGCAGATGTCGCCCCAGGAGGAGGAGATGGAGCGGTTCTCGGCCCAGGTGATCCGGCCGAGCTGAGGCGCTCGGTCTAGACCGCCGCCACCGTCTGCTCGATCGCCCCGAAGATGGAGTGGTGTTTGTCGTCCAGCATCTCGATGCGGACGGTGTCACCGTGCTTCAGGAAGGGAGTCTTGGCGGCCCCGCCCAGGAGGGTCTCGACCGTGCGGATCTCGGCAATGCAGGAATAGCCCAGGCCGCCGTCGGCGACGGGCTTGCCCGGTCCTCCATCGGCATCACGGTTGGAGACGGTGCCCGAGCCGATGATGGTGCCGGCCCCCAATGGCCGGGTCTTGGCCAGATGGGCGATCAGGGTGCCGAAATCGAAGGTCATGTCGACACCGGCGTCGGCACGGCCGAAATCGGCCCCGTTCAACTGCACCGACAATGTGCCGCTCAGCTTGCCGTCCTTGAACCGGTCGCCCAGGGCGCGGGGCGTCACGAAGACGGGGGACAGAGCGCTGGATGGCTTGGACTGGACGAAGCCGAACCCCTTGGCCAGTTCGGCGGGGATCAGGTTGCGCAGGGACACGTCATTGACCAGGCCGACCAGGCGGATGTGATCCAGCGCCTCGGTCGCCGAGACGCCCTGGGGCACGTCTCCGGTCACGACCACCACCTCGGCCTCCAGGTCACAGCCCCAGGCCTCGTCGGCCAGAGGAATGGGGTCACGGGGGGCCAGGAAGCTGTCGGAGCCCCCCTGATACATCAGGGGATCGGTCCAGAAACTGGCAGGCATCTCAGCCCCGCGCGCCTTACGCACCAGTTCGACATGGTTCACATAGGCCGAGCCGTCCGCCCACTGATAGGCGCGGGGCAGGGGGCTGGCAGCCTCCCGCTCGTGGAAGCGTCCGCGGGGAACGGCACCATGTTCCAGGCTCTCCGACAGGGCCCTCAGATGCGGCTCGCATCGCTCCCAGTCGTCCAGGGCGGCCTGCAGCGTCGGGGCGATCAGGAAGGCGTCGGTGAACCAGTGCAGATCGGCCGACACGACGACCAGGCGACCGTCACGGCCATGTTTCAATGAGGCGAGTTTCATGCCGCTAGGCTAGCCCTTTCGCGGGCTGGTGCAACAGGGTGTCGGGGATCAGGGATTCCAGCCGGGCACATAGCCGGCCATGCGGAACATCATCTGGTCCAGCAGCAGCGGCAGGTCCGAGCCCGGTCCGCCGGTATTGGCCAGGGCCGCAAAGCAGAAGCCGCTTCGTGTTCGGCACATGAAGGCCGAGGTGCCGGGCAGGATGCCGGTGTGCCACCAGTTGTCGCGGTTGTTGACGGTCCAGCCATGGCCGAAGTCGGCGACGGGGAAGGGCCGGGTGGCCATGAACCGGCTGCTGTCGACCCGCAGGATGTCGGCCGTGGACTGATAGCCGTCGACCTTGACCAGAAAACGCACCAGCTCGGTCGGGCTGGCGATCCAGCCGCCGTTGGCGTCCAGCATGGGCATGTCGACGCCGTATGGGTCGCCGCCACTGGCGGCAATATAGGCGACTTCGCGGTTGCCCCGCTGGCCTGAGCCGATCCGCATGGCCTCGGCTCCACAGGGGCGCAGCACCTCGCGGCGGACCCAGGTTTCGTAGCTCTCGCCGGTCACCTGCTCGATCACCCGGCCCAGCAGGCAATAGCCGAAGTTGGAATACATCTGCCGACTGCCGGGGGCCGCGACCAGCGGGGCATAGGCCAGGGTGCGGGCAATCATCTCGTCCTGACTGACGCCGAAGTGGATCATCGTCGGATCGTTGCCGTCATTGATCCAGCCGCCACCGGTGTGGCTCATCAGATGGGCGACGGTGATGCCGTGCAGGGCCGGATACGTCGGGCCATAGCGACCTTCCAGCAATCCGCTGGGTCCGAACAGGCGCTGGCCGACGGACAACTGCCCACGATCAACCAGTCGCATGATGGCGGTGGCGGTGATCGGCTTGGACAGGCTGGCGATGCGGAACTGATGATCGGTCGTCATCCGCTGTCCGGTCAGATCAGAGATGCCGAAGGCCCCGGCATATTCCAGTCGACCGTCGCGGGCGATCGCCACCGACACGCCGGGCGCGCCGGTATTGCGCAGGAAGGCCAGCGCCTCCTGTTCGATCACATAGCGAGCGTGAGCGGGCACCTCGGCGACGGCAGCGCTGCCGGATCCCACCAGCCCCAGGGCCGTCCCGCCTCCGATCAAGGCGCGCCGGGTCGGGCTGGACACCATCAGTGGTGAGCCCCGCCGCCGTGGCTCAGATCGGGAGCACCATGTCCCTTGGGGCCCGCGGGAAGGCGCGACAGGGCGGCGCGGGCCGCCTTCAACTCCTCGATCCGCTTTCTGGGTTCCGGTGCCCAGTGGTCGTGGAAGGCGCGGACCGCCTTGGCCAGGGCCTGGGTCTGCTCATCCGCATCCATCTTGCGGGTCTTGGGGGCCTCGGGCGTGGGGGCAGGGGCGGGCGGCGTCGGGGTCGGCTGCGGAGCGGGCGACAGGCCGATCACCGTGACATGATTGAAGGCCAGGGCATTGGCCGCCGTGGCACCAGCGCTGCCTCCACAGATGCATTCGCCCGGGCGGCCTTCGTGGCCGCAAGAGCAGGCGGCCGGCGGTGCGACCGGCGCAGCAGTCGGCTTGGCGGGTGCGGGCTTGGCTTCCTCCTTGACCTCGCCCTTGATCGCCTCCTTCAGGCCCTTGACCGATCCGCCAAGGCCCGTGCCGACGATCAGGACCGGGCCCAGCAGGTCCTCGATCCGGTTCAACAAGGCCACCGCCTTGGATTTCAGTGTGTTGCTGTCGGCGCTCATGGCCGCCTGGGAGGCCGCCAGCAGGGCCTTGTGAATGGCCGCAGGCGCATCGTCGCCGTTCTGGGCGCGCCCTGCACGACGACCCTGCATATATCCGAGCGCGGCCACAGCCAGCAGTGCCAGCAGGAAGAGGACGATCAACAGGGGTTCGACGCCCAGGAAAACCGGCGGGTCGACCATTTCAAAGGCGGCCTCCGGGGCCTGAAAGTCCGATGGATAGTTGGCCACGCCCGGCTCCCCCCGAATGACAGGTCCCCATGATGGCCCAGCCGGGGGCCGGGGCCAATCAAAAGGTTAACGTCGATCGTCGAACGATAGGCTACAGCGGCGCACAGAGCACGGCGCGGGCCTCCGCCCCCTCGCGCGCTGCCGGGTCGCGAACCTCGATCTCGACCAGAATTCCGCCCGCTGGCTCATGTGCCCACAGATAGCGGCGCTCGATCTCGACCTGGCGACCGGACGGGGCGAACCCCTCGAAGGTGTCGCCCCAGGGCGTGATCCGCTTCATCTCGACCCAGGTCAGGGCGCAGGCGGCGTCCAACTCTTCGATCGCGAGGGCCGACAGCTCATCGCGCACGGATTCGGGCTTGGGGTCGGGGGTCACAGCCAACGCCGCACCCGCTGGCGATAGTCGGCATAGGCCGCTCCGAAACGGGCGGCCAGATAGCGTTCCTCGCGCGCGATCACCAGCCGGTCGACCACAAGGATGCAGGGGATCAGCAGGGCCAGGGCGAACAGGCTGTCCATGGCGACGGCAAAGCCGACATAGGCCAGGGCGAAGCCGAGATAGATCGGATTGCGGCTGAACCGGTAAAGGCCGTCGGTCGCCAGCACGGTCGACGGATGCCACGGCTCGACCCGCGTGCCCAGACGCCGGAAATGACCGGCCGCCGCACCGTCGATGACCAATCCGGCCACGATCAGCACCACCGCCACCCCTCGCCGCCACAGCGTCTCAAGCCCCAGGCCAGGATCAGGCAGCACCTGTCCCAGGCCCCAGCCGAGCAGCAGGAAGCCGAGATAGATCAGGGGAGGCGGGGCGATGACGCCGGGGACGTCCTTGGTCTGGGTCATGAGGCCGATCGCGAAAAAAGACGTGTGGTCCGGTCCTGCGGCGGGCGCAACATCACCGATGATGCGCCCGCTTCCACAGGCGATAGACGATGATCGGGGTGAAGCCGATGAACAGGGCGGCGATCAGCGACGGCCAGAAGCCGCCGCCGAGCAGATACCGCCCGGCCAGACCGGCGGCCACGCCCGCCAGTGGCGGGCCCAGCCAAGGCAGCCAGGCGGGGGGAGGCCGCCGGGACTGTCCCTCCGGTGCCTCAGGCATCGACCGTGATCACGCCGCGACGGATCTGGTCCAGTTCGATGGAATCGAACAGGGCCTGGAAGTTTCCTTCGCCGAACGCCTGGTTGCCCTTGCGCTGAATGATCTCGAAGAAGATCGGACCGAAGGTGTCCTGGGTGAAGATCTGCAGCAGCAGGCCGTCGGTGTCGGAGCCGTCGATCAGGATGCGGTTCTTGCGCATCCGCTCCACGTCGTGACCATGGCCAGGCAGGCGCTTGTCGATCAGTTCGAAATAGGTCTCGATCGTGTCCTGGAACGGAATGCCGCGACGACGCAGCTCTTCCACGGTCTCGAAGATGTCGTCGGTAGCCAGGGCGATGTGCTGGATGCCTTCGCCGTTGTACCGCTTGAGGAACTCTTCGATCTGGGAATTCTCGTCCTGGCTTTCGTTCAGCGGGATGCGGATGGCGCGGTCGGGGGCGATCATCGCCTGGCTGAACAGGCCGGTCGCCTTGCCCTTGATGTCGAAATACTTCTGTTCCTCAAAGGCGAAGACGTCGCCATAGAAGCCGGACCAGGTCCGCATCTGGCCCCGGCGGACGTTGTGGGTCAGGTGATCCAGGCAATACAGGCCGACGGCATTGGTGCGCTCGGCTTCTTCCCAGCCCTCGATCTCGTCCCAGGCCTCGTACAGCGACCCGGCCTCGCCATAGCGATCGACCAGATACAGCAGTGAGCCGCCGATCCCTTGCAGGATATAGGGATGGTCGCCCAGGGCCCCGCCATTGGCATCGCTTGCGGGACGGGCACCGCGCGCCACCGCCCCCTCGTAGGCCGCCTTGGCATCAGAGACGCGGAAGGCCATGCCATTGGCCGACGGACCGTGGTCGCGTGCGAAATCGGCGGCCTGTCCCTGCGGTGTGCGGTTGACCAGCAGGGTGATGTCTCCCTGCTTCAGGCGCACGGCGCCGGTCGTCGGATGCACATGGGTCTGGGTGAAGCCCATCAGCTCCAGTCGGCTCACCATGGCGACGGGATCCGGGCCGGTGAATTCGACGAACTCGAAGCCGTCGACGCCGAGGGGATTGTCTCGGTCCAGCTGTTGGGCGGCGGTGGGGTGGGTCGCGTCATCCATGGTCGCGTCTCCTGGAACGTGGGTGGCGGCCTGACGCCGCGCTGTGGCCCTTTACCTAGTCGGACGGCCCGCTTTCGCCAAGTCGTGGCACGGGAACGTGCATGGGCCGACGATGGAAGGCCTCGCCAAGACGGCTGGATTTGGCTAACGGCGGGGGGCCCTCCCGACGAGATGATCCATGACCACCGACCTGCACACTGACGACCATCGCCAGGGGTTCATCGCCCTGGTGGTCAGCCTGGCCGAGGCGGCGGGCCCGGACGGCATGACGCTGCGCGAAATCCGCGACCGGTTGGACGAGCGGGCCTTTGGTCTGATGATCCTGATCCTGGCCATCCCCTGCCTGGTGCCGGCGCTTTATGGCGTGCCTCAAATCGTCGGCATTCCTATCCTGTTGCTGGCGGGTCAGATGCTGGTGGGCCGCGAGGAGCCCTGGCTGCCCGAGGCGGTGCTGAAGCGCTCCGTCTCCAAGGCGTGGCTGGACCGGATGGCCGAATTCGCCGTCAAGCGCATGGGCTGGTTCGAGCGGCTGTCGCGTCCCCGGCTGGCCTTCTTTGCCCAGGGGTGGGCCGAGCGGGCGGCGGCGGCCTTCATGATCCTGGCCACCCTGACCATCGTCCTGCCCATGACCAATACGGTGCCGTCGGTGGCTCTGACTCTGCTTTCGGTCGGGCTGATCCAGCGCGACGGCCTGTTCGTGGCAGGCGGCGCCGCTGTCGCCGTCGGTTGGGCTGCGGCCTTGGCCACCGTAGCGATCGGGGTCTTCCTGGGCGCAGGATGGGCTGCGGGACTGCTGACGCACTTCACCGGTTGAGACGCATCGACGCCGGTCGCCGCGGCGGCTATGAAAGTCGTCCGATGAAACAGACCTATCGCCTCCTGACCCGCTGGTGGACCGCCTTTGCGCTGGCGATATCGCTGGCCATGCTGGGCGCGGCGCATGCCTTCGAGCGTTTTGGCGATCTGGCTCCCTGCAATCTGTGCCTCAAGCAGCGCGAGGTTTACTGGGGGGCGGTTGTCATCGCCCTGGCCGCCACGCTCTGGGCCCTGCTGAGCCGGGCCAGCCGGGGCACGCCCCGCATCGCCGCCTTCCTGCTGGCCGCCGTCTTCACCACCGGCACGATCACCGCTGTCTTCCATATGGGCGGGGAGCTGAAGTGGTGGGAACTGCCCGCGACCTGCATGGGTGGGGGCGACGTCAGCCTGGAGAGCCTGACCGCCCTGGCTTTCGGCACGGCCCCGGCAGCCAAGCCGGTCATGTGCGACGCGGTGACATGGCAATTTCTGGGGCTGTCCATGGCAGGATGGAATGCGCTGATCTCGGCTGGACTGGCCGTTTTCAGCCTGCTCGCCGCCAAACGCCCCAAGGATGCCCGTGCCCCCCGAAGCTGAGACTGCCCAAGACCATAACGACCGCGACATTCCCCTGCCGCGTCCGGGACGCGGTTCGGGACGGGCACGGCTGGCCGAGATTCTGCGCGTCGATCACGCGGGCGAGTATGGCGCGGTTCAGATCTATCGCGCCCAGGCTGCTGTCTTCAACGCCCGCAAGGGGCGCGAAACGATCACTGCCGACCTGACGGAAATGCAGGGGCAGGAGGCGGCTCACCTGGCGCGGTTCGAAGCCTTGCTGAACCGCCATCGCGTGCGGCCGACGCTGTTGCTGCCTGCCTGGCGACTGGCGGCCCAGGCCCTGGGTGCCGGCACGGCTCTGATGGGCGAGAAGGCCGCCCACGCCTGCACCGAGGCGGTCGAGAGCGTGATCGAGAAACACTATGCCGATCAGATCGCCGAACTGGCCGAGCGCGACCCGGAACTGGCCGCCGAGCTGAAACAGTTCCGCGACGAGGAACTGGCCCATCACGACCACGCCATCGACCACGGCAGCCGTGAGGCCCCCGGTTACCGCCTGCTGAGCGCCGTCATCAAGGCGGGCTGCAAGGCGGCCATCAAGGTCAGCGAGCGAGTTTAAGTCTTCTCCCGCTCATCGGCGTTGCCGACAGGGAGGAGACGGTATCAAGCTGCCCGGCGACGACGGCCTTCGACCTTCTTGGGGGCGGCGTCGAACAGGTCGGCGAGGTTTTCGATCATCGCTCCGGCCAGCTGCTCGACATCGACCAGGGTGACGGCACGGCGGTACCAGCGCGTCACGTCGTGGCCGATGCCGATGGCGATCAACTCGACCGGCGACCGTTCCTCGATCTCAGCGATGACCTGGCGCAGGTGTTTGTCCAGATAGAGGGCCGCATTGGCAGACTGGGTTGAATCATCAACCGGTGAGCCGTCCGAGATGACCATCAGGATCTGGCGCGCCTCGGGCCGGGCCCGCAGCCGCTCGTGCGCCCAGGTCAGGGCTTCGCCGTCGATGTTTTCCTTCAACAGGCCTTCGCGCATCATCAGGCCCAGATTCTTCTTGGCCCGGCGCCATGGGGCGTCGGCAGACTTGTAGATGATGTGCCGCAGGTCGTTCAGGCGGCCGGGCATGGCGGGCTTGCCGGCGGTGATCCAGGCCTCGCGCGACTGGCCGCCCTTCCAGGCGCGGGTGGTGAAGCCCAGGATCTCGACCTTGACGCCGCACCGTTCCAGGGTGCGCGCCAGGATGTCCGCACAGACGGCGGCCACCATGATCGGCCGCCCGCGCATGGAGCCGGAATTGTCCAGCAACAGGGTCACCACCGTGTCGCGGAAAGGGCTTTCGCTTTCGGCCTTGAACGACAGGGGGCTGGTCGGATCGGTGATGATCCGGGTCAGGCGCGCCGTGTCCAGAACCCCTTCTTCCAGGTCGAAATGCCAGGAACGGTTCTGCTGGGCCATCAGGCGGCGTTGCAGCTTGTTGGCCAGGCGCGCGACGACGGAGGATAGCAGGCTGAGCTGCTGGTCCAGCAGGGCGCGCAGGCGATCCAGCTCCATCGGATCGCACAGATCCGCTGCGTCCACGACCTCGTCGAAGGCGGTGGTGAAGACGCGGTAGGCATCCACCGCCCGGCCGTCGTCCTGGGTCGCCTGGCGGTTTGGCAGAGCCCCTTCGTTCAGGTCGGGACCGTCGTCCGCCGCTTCGCCGTCGCGCTCGGCAGGCTGGCCGTCGGGGCGGCTTTCACGTTCCTGCTCGGCCGCGGAATCCTCTGACGAGCCTTCCATGGACTGGCCGCCTTCGCCGCCGGCGTCGTCCTCCTGCTCGTCCTGGTCTTCGCTGGGGTCGGGTTCCTGAGGGTCGGGCTCGTCCTGTCCCTCGTCCTCGGAGGTATCGTCGCCCCGCCCGTCGCCGGGGTCCAGGTCCAGCGCGCGCAACACCTCGCGCAGCCGTTCGGCAAACAGGGCTTGATCGCCCGCCACCTGCGCCAGGGCGTCCAGGCGGGCACCGGCCTTGCCCTCGATCCCGGCCCGGACCAGATCGACCATGGGCCGCGCGGCCTCGGGCACCGGTTCGCCCGTGACACGCTCGGCCAGCAGCAGGGCCACGGCCTCGGCCACAGGGACGCGGTCGGGCTCCAGATTGCGCAGGGCTCCCGAGCGCTCCAGCCGGGTGACGAGGGCCGCGTTCATATTGGCGCGCACGCCCGCCAGGGACGCCGAGCCGACAGCCTCGATCCGGGCCTGTTCGACAGCCTCGAACACCTCGGCAGCGCGGGTATCAGCGGGCTTCAGCCGGGCATGAACCGCTGTGTCGTGGTTGGCCAGGCGCAAGGCCAGCCGGTCGGCCTGACCGCGCAGGATCGCATGGTCGGACCCCGTCGCATTGCGAAGCGGATGCGGCAGGGTCAGCACGCCGTTGGACAGCTTGGGCCCGTCGGCGGCAAACACCACTTCCAGCTCGGCCTGTTCGGCCAATGCCCGTGCGGCGTGCGACAGCGCGCGCTTTAAGACGTCTGCGGGAGTTTCAGGGGCGGACATGGCCCCTCGATATCCGGTCTTGGTGCTCGCGAGAAGCGGCGATCAGAGCGGCAGATAGTTCCGCTGGCGGCTATAGCTCATGGTGCCGACATTGGCCCCCAGCCGCAGACCGACGCCAGTGCGGATCGGAGCCAGGATGATGCCGTCCGCCTGCTGGTAGTTCACGCCCACGCCGCCGACGAAATAGGCCGTGCCCTCGACGCCCGGGAAGCGGCGATAGATCATGTCGGGGTGGTTCAGCCCATAGACCAGGGTGAAGACCCGGCTGCCGTTGCCGCCCACGTCCCAGCCGATCGAGATCCCCTGCCAGAAGACTTCCTTGGAGGCGGAGAAGTCCTTCATGTGCAGGGCACCCACGCCGTAACGCAGGCCGACGCCGACCGCGCCGGATGCCTCTTCACCCGCAATATAGGCGGTCGGTCGGTCGCCGTTGTCGGCAAAGATTCGCTCGATCGCGCCGCCGATGGCCTCTGCGGCGATGCCCAGTTCGCGCGAACCGGCCGCGATCAGCTCGTCGGCCGTATAGGCCGGGGCCGTGTTGTCGGACGATATCGGATAGTTGGGGTCGGCAGGGGCGCGCGGCCCGCTGGCGCAGGCCGTCAGGGCCGAGCCTGCCGTCGTGGCGGCAATGCCGGACAGAATGAGTTGGCGGCGATGCATGTGTGGGCTCCGGACGGAACGATTCGACGGGACCCGGCAAGCGCGGGCGGATGGTTCAGCGTCGCCGGGCTTTGCGTCAGACTTGGGGCGACGAAGTTAACGACCCCTTACCGTCCGCCAATTCAGTCGCAGACCGTGTTCAGATTTGAGGGCACGATCGACGGCGACATATAGACGAAGCTGCTTGTCTCGCCCGGCTGAAGGTAGAAGCTGGATTCAAGACCCGTGCTCCAGGTCAGTGTCGCGCTCATCGCGGTGTCGGCGTAGTTGCGCAGGCGGGCATAGGTCTGATTGTTGACGCGGCCGAACTCCATCAGGCCAGGGCAATAGTCGGTGCCGATCGACTCCTGGTGATGCTCGTCGTCCCACCAGCTGCCGTTTTCCAGCTCCATGCTGTCGGACAGCATGACGAGGCCGGACGTCAGTTCTACACAGCCGCACAGCAAGGTCGCGACTGCCAAGGCCCCCATCGTCTTCAGTCGCACGGCCTTCTCCCCTTCGCCTTTTGACGAAGTTGATCTGAGCCAAGCGTGACCGTCAATCCAGGGACCGGTGGTATCAGGTCCGGTCAGGTTCGCAGCTGGCCACCGGCCTTGGCGGCCGCCGCAACGATACGGGCCGACAGGGCCTCGATTTCGGCCTCGGTCAGGGTGGCCTCTCGCGGCTGGATGACGACTTCCAGCGCGATCGACTTGAACCCGTCGGCTATGCCCGTGCCGCGATAGACGTCGAAGACGCGGACATCGGCGATCAGGGCCTTGTCCGCACCGGCCACAGCCTTGACCAGATCGCCCGCCGCCCGGCCATCCTCGACCACAAAGGCGAAGTCCCGGGTCAGGGGCATCAGATTGGGCAGGGTGGCGGGGCCGCGGGTCTTGGTCTTCTGGCCGCGCGGCTCGGGCACGGCGTCCAGCACGATCTCGAAGGCGAGCATCGGTCCGTCGACGTCGAGTGCCTTCAGCACACGAGGATGCAGGGAGCCGAACTCGGCCACCACGGTCTTGGGCCCCAGTTGCAGCCGGGCGGAGCGACCCGGGTGCCACCAATCGCGATTGGACCCCTGGACCAGTTGCAGCGAGGCGACCGGTGCACCGATTTCGGTCAGCAGGGCCATCAGGTCCGACTTCAGACCCGAAAGGGTGTCCTCAGCCTTGCCGCTCCAGTGACGCGCAGCATGGGGGGCGATCAAGCCCGCGATGACGGTGCGCTGGTCGCCCGGTCCGTCTCCCAGATAGATCGGACCGATCTCGAACAGGGCCACGTCCGGGTGGCCCCGTGCCGCATTGCGGCCCGCCGCCTGGATCAGGTTGGGCAGGACCGAAGGCCGCATGCAGTCCAGGTCCGAAGCGATCGGGTTCTGAAGCACCAGCCGCTGGTCCCCGCCGCCGAAAAGGGCAGCGATCGCTTGGCGGGTGAAGGACCAGGTGACGGCTTCGGCATAGCCCAGGGCCGCCAAGGCCCGCCGGGCCGTCCGAACACGGCTTTGACGCGGGTTCAGCACGCCGCGCGACGGGGCCCCCAGATCGGGCAGGGGCGTGGTCGGCAGGGCGTCGAACCCTTCGATCCGGGCCACTTCCTCAACCAGGTCGGCGGCCCCCTCGACATCGCGTCGCCACGACGGCGGGGTGACGGTCCAGGGGCTGCCGAGCTCGATCGCGAAACCCAGGGCCGTCAGGATATCGGCGATCCTGTCCTCGCTCAGGTTCAGGCCCGTCAGGCGCGCCACTTGCGTGGGGTCGAAGGCCACGGAGGCGGGCAGGGCCGGGGCCTGCCCGGCCAGGACGATCTCGGAAGGTTGGCCGCCGCACAGGTCAAGGATCAGCCGCGTGGCCAATTCCAGGCCGGGCACGACCGAGGCTGTGTCCACGCCGCGCGCAAAACGATACTGGGCGTCCGAGTTGATCGTCAGCGCCCGGCCCGTCTGAGCTGTGGCGATCGGGTCGAACCAGGCGCTTTCAAGAAAGACATCGGTGGTGGCGTCGGAACAGCCGGTGCTCTCGCCTCCCATGACGCCGCCCAGGCCAATCGGCCGCTCACCGCCCGCATCGGCGATGACCGCCATCTCGGGACCGACCGCATAGGTCTTGCCGTCCAGGGCGATCAGGTGTTCCGGCTCTCCGGTCTCTGCCGAGGCCTGACCGCCGCGCACCACGATCTCTGTCCCCACCAGGGTGTTGGCGTCATAGACGTGCAGGGGACGAGCGCGGTCATAGGCGATCAGATTGGTCACATCGACCAGCCGGTTGATCGAGCGCAGGCCGATGGAGGCCAGGCGGGTCTGCAGCCAGGCCGGCGACGGGCCGTTGCTGACCCCGCGGATCAGGCGACCGGCAAAGATCGGGCACAGGTCCGGCGCCTCGATCCGCACCTGGATCGGGCAGTCGAACGCCCCGTGCACCTTCGCGATCTCATAATCCTTGAAGGTGCCGAGACCGGTGGCAGCCAGATCGCGAGCAATCCCGGTGACGCCCAGCCAATCGGGCCGGTTCGGTGTGACCTCGAAATCGATCACCGGATCGGCCCCAAAGACCTGCGCGGCCGGGGTGCCGACCGGAATGGCGTCCGGCAGGTCCAGGATGCCATCGCTCTCGCCAGGCAGCTCCAGTTCGGAGGCCGAGCAGAGCATGCCGTTGGACACGATCCCGCGGACGGGCTTCTCGACCAGCGTCACGCCCAGGCCCGGCACATAGGCTCCGATGGGGGCATAGATGGTGACCAGACCGGCGCGGGCATTGGGTGCGCCGCAGACGATCTCCTTCATCCCGTCGACGGTCTCGACCTGACAGACGCGCAGGCGGTCTGCGTTCGGATGCTGGACGGCCTCCACGATACGGGCGACCGAAAACGGGGCCAGGGCCACGGTGGGGTCGGTGACGTGCTCGACCTCCAGCCCGGCCATCGTCATGGCATCGGCCACGGCAGCCGCATCGGCCGTCGTGTCGAGGTGGTTCTTCAGCCAGGAAAGCGTGAACTTCACGCGGCGCCTCCCCGCGAGCGGACGTCGCGCTGGAAACTGGTCAGGAATTCGTCGTTGCCGGTGAATCCGATCGCATAGAACCGGCAGCCGATGAATCGGCAGTCCTTCAGCGGGATGGCTCCGACGACCTTTTGCGGTCCGACAGGCTTGAGCAGCAGGTTGCGGACGTCGCCCCCCGACGGGCCCATGTCGCAGTCGTCAAACAGCACGCCGCCGGCAGCCAGAAGCACGGCGGGGCCTTGCAGCACGCAGCGGTTGAAGGTGCGGCCCTCAATGATCGTCGTGCCCTTGGCCGCCAGCACCATGAACAGGTCGTGGATTGAGATGACCTGTTCGAAATAGGTCGGGCTGTCGGCCGGTATGGCGGGCAGGGCATTGGTCATGGGTAGGGACTCAGCTCAGGCCGGACGCCGGATTGGGCGCGGCAAAGGGGGAAAATCCGTAGTGGGCCAGCCAGCGGCTGTCGGCCTCGAACATCGGACGAAGATCGGAAATGCCGTACTTCAGCATGGCCAGGCGATCGACACCCATGCCGAAGGCAAAGCCCTGAAACTCGTCCGGGTCGATGCCGCAGCTTCTCAGCACATTGGGGTGGACCATTCCGCAGCCCAGAATTTCCATCCAGCTGTCGCCCTGGTTCAGCTTCAGTTCGCCACCGGAGCGGTCACAGCGGATGTCCATTTCCGCCGACGGCTCGGTGAAGGGAAAATGGTGCGGGCGGAAACGGGCATCGATCCCGTCCAGCTCGAAGAACCGGGCGATGAAGGTCTCCAGCGTCCACTTCAGATGGCCCATGTGGATGTTCCGGTCGATCACCAGGCCCTCGACCTGATGGAACATCGGCGTGTGGGTGGCGTCCGAATCCTTACGGAAGGTCCGGCCCGGCGCGATGATCCGGATCGGCGGCGTCTGGCTCATCATCGTGCGGACCTGCACCGGGCTGGTGTGGGTCCGCAGCACCTTGCGCTCGCCCGTCTCGGGATCAGGCGTCAGGAAGAAGGTGTCGTGCATTTCCCGCGCCGGATGTTTGGGCGGGAAATTCAGGGCCGTGAAGTTGTGGAAGTCGTCTTCGATGTCCGGGCCTTCGGCAACAGCAAAGCCCATCTCGGCGAACAGGGCGACCATCTCGTCCATCACCTGCATGGTCGGATGCACCCCGCCGCGGCGACGCGGACGCGGCGGCAGACTCAGGTCGATCCGCTCGGCCAGCAGGCGGGCGTCCAGTTCGGCGGCCTCCAACTCGGCCTTGCGGGCGGCCAGGGCCGACTGCACGCGGTCGCGCAGGCCGTTGACGATGGGCCCCTGTTCACGCCGCTGATCGGGCGTCAGCGCCCCCATGCCCTTCAGCAGGCCCGAGATCGTGCCGGTCTTGCCAAGGGCAGCGACGCGCAGCTCCTCTACCGCCGCGGCGGTCTCGGCGGAGCCGATGGCGTTGATCAGGTCGAGTTCGAGTTGGGCGAGATCGGTCATGGTGAGCCGTCGTCTAGCGGGCCGCGCGCGGTTCGTCACGCCCGGCCTTGCGCCAGGATCAGTTCAGACCGGCATAGGCGTCGCGAATCCACTGCGGCGGCTCGGGTTCCCACTGGATCCGACCACCCGAACTGGCCGTCCAGCGATGCAGCCAGGACACCCCGTTCGGCCGCGAATAGGTGTCGGGCAGGGCATAGATCGGATCGGCCAGGGCCGTCTCCAGCGACACGAAACGATAGCCTCGCGCCAGGAACAGGGCATGGATCGCAGGATACCAGTCCCGGTTCAGGGTACTGGCATGCAGCAACAGAACCTGGGCCGGCTCACGCCCCCCGGCCAGGCCAGCGCTATAGGGCTCCCAGTGATCCAGGGCCGTAGCCATATAGGCGACGTAGGCTTCGCCCACCCGCTGCATCGCTACCGTGTCACCGTCACGCTCGGCCCGGCGGTAGAGGGCCGCGAACATCCAGTCGTCGTTGTTTAAGGTGACCGGGGCGATCACATAGCCCCGCTGCGCCAGGCCCGCGTCCGCGGTGGCCTTCTTCTCCGGCGTTTCGCCTGCGTTCAAGAACGGATGACGAAACCAGCGCAGGCTCATGCCGCGCGCTTCCAGCAGAGGCCGTGTGATTTCCGCGCCGCGATCGACATCGGCCAGCCACGCCTCGGCCGTTGTCCCGTGCAGGCTGGGATGGCTGAAGCTGTGATTGCCCAGGTCCAGGCCGGCGTCCAGCCAGACCGTCAGCAGGGTGGGCAGGAGGTCGGCGCGGTTCGCATCGCAGACCTGGCCCTCGTTGACGAAGCCGGTGGCGTGCGTGTCGAGTGGCCCCAGCATGTCGACGAAATCGCGCGTCAGCAGCAGGGCCGCCTCTGGATCGCAGAGTTCCGGCCCCGTCGCCTGATAGGGCAGGTCGTCGAAGGTGACGGCGACGCTGCGCGTCTGGGCCAGGACGGGTCCGCCGATCAGGCAGGCTGTGAGGGCGATCAGGAGGGCGCGACGGATCATGCATCCTGTCTATCCGACCTCTGGCGCAAACGAAAACGCCCGCCCCGGCGGACCGGAACGGGCGTATTCTGTCGAGAAATCCGAAAAAGGCTTAGGCCGCTTTCAGGGCGTCACGGACCTTGTCGGCGACGGCTTTGAAGGCGCCCTCATCGGCAGCCATGGCGGCCAGAACCTTGCGGTCCAGTTCGATGCCGGCCTTGGCCAGGCCGCCCATGAACTGCGAATAGGTCATGCCTTCGATGCGGGCGGCGGCGTTGATGCGCTGGATCCACAGGGCGCGGAAGTTGCGCTTCTTGGTGCGGCGGTCGCGATAGGCATACTGCCCGGCGCGGTCCACGGCGGCCTTGGCCGCGCGGATGGTGTTCTTGCGGCGGCCGTAGAAGCCCTTGGCCTGCTTAAGGACCTTCTTGTGCTTGGCGTGGGACGTAACGCCCCGAGTGACGCGAGCCATGATTATTTCCCTTCGGGAGGATTCCTATCGTCCGCGCGCCGGGCGCGCTGCTTGAGGAACCTTTTTGTTCAAATTCAATGCGGTGAAGATGTCGGTCTGCTCAGCGCCTTTTAGGCGTAGGGCATGTAGGACTTGATCTTCTTGGCGTCGGCGTCGGCCATGACCGAGGTGCCGCGGTTCTGGCGGATGTACTTGCTGTTGTGGCTGATCAAGCGGTGCCGCTTGCCCGCCACGCCGGCCTTGACCTTGCCAGTGGCCGTGAACTTGAAGCGCTTCTTGGCGCCCGATTTCGTCTTTAGTTTCGGCATTTTTTGGGTCCCATAAATTTGGGGGCTACCGCTCTTGGGGCTGTTTGAGCCCGTTTGAATGGTCGCCCTTGCGGGTCGTTTCGCGAGCGTTTCCGCCCCCGATCGACCCTTGAAAACAAACCGCCAAGGCAATGCCTGTCGCCCGACGGTTCTCACGCGAAGGCGCGGCTTCTACGGGAAAGGCTCCGATTAGGCAAGCGGAGTCGCCGCCCCGGCAGATGCAATAAATCCAATCGATTGTTTTTGCTTCGACGATAGGGATCACCTATTTAAGCGGCCATGCTCCCATCCCTTCGCCAGCTCCAATACCTGAAACTGCTCGCCGAGCATGGCTCCTTCAGCCGCGCGGCCGAGGCGGCCCATGTCAGCCAGCCCGCCCTCTCGTCCGGCGTGCAGGAACTGGAGAGGGTGCTCGGCGCGCCAGTCGTCGAACGCACGCGCGGCAATGTCCAGCTTACGGCCGTCGGAGCGGAGGCGGTCAAGCGGGCCGAGGACATCCTGGCGCGCACCGAGGATCTGGTGGAGGCCGCGCGCAATGCGGGCAAACCGCTGTCGGGCCGCTTTCGCATCGGCGTCATCCCGACCATTGCCCCCTTCCTGCTGCCCGCAAAACTACCGGGGGTGAAGGCCGCCTACCCGGCGCTGAAACTGTTCATCCGCGAGGATCTGACGCCTCGCCTGATCGCCGCCCTGAAGGCGGGACAGCTGGATGCCGCCGTTATCGCTCTTCCCTATGCCGCCTCGGGCATCGACCATGCCCGGATCGGGGACGACGAAATTCTGGCCGCCGCACCCATCGGCCACCGACTGGCGGTGCCCGGGGCAATCCAGCCCGGCAGCCTGAAGTCCGAGGACCTGATTCTGCTGGAAGACGGCCACTGCCTGCGCGATCAGGCCCTGGCCGCTTTCGATATCGAGGCACCAAAGGGAGACGATGTCTTCGCCGCCACCAGCCTGCACACCCTGGTGCAGATGGTGTCCTCCGGCCTGGGCATCAGCTTCCTGCCGCAGATGGCGGTGCGCGCAGGGCTGGCGGACGACCCCGGAGTCGTCATCCGTCCCCTCTCGGCGGTCGCGCCGCGCCGGGAAATCGTGGTCGCCTGGCGCACCGGCTCCAGCCGCGCCGGGGAGGCGAGGCTTCTGGCAGCGGCGATGCAACTGGATGGACCGACCGCCGCCTAGAGAATGAACCGGCTGAGGTCGGCGTTGCGGGCCAGGTCGCCGATCTTTTCACGAACGGCGTCGCCGTCGAAGGTGATGGTCTGGCCCGACAGGTCAGACGCCCGGTAGCTGGTGTCTTCCAGAACCCGCTCGATCACGGTGACGAGGCGCCGGGCCCCGATGTTCTCGACTGCACCATTGGCGGCCACGGCGGCATCGGCCAGGGCCTCGATCGCATCGTCTGTGAAGACCAGGGTCACATCTTCGGTCGCCATCAGGGCCTGGTTCTGGCGGATCAGATTGGCCTCGGGCTCTGTCAGGATCCGGCGGAAGTCGTCACGGGTCAGGGCCTTCAGCTCGACCCGGATCGGCAGACGCCCCTGAAGCTCGGGCAGCAGGTCGCTGGGCTTGGCCACGTGGAAGGCCCCCGAGGCGATGAACAGGACATGGTCCGACTTGACAGGCCCGTACTTGGTCGAAACCGTGGTGCCTTCTATCAGGGGCAGCAGGTCGCGCTGGACGCCCTCTCGGCTGACATCGGCCCCGCTGCGGTCCTGGCGGCCGGCGACCTTGTCGATCTCATCGAGAAAGACGATGCCTTCGTTCTCGGCCAGGCGCACAGCCTCCTGGGTCAGGCTGTCCTGATCCAGCAGCTTGTCGCTTTCCTCGGTGACCAGGGGGGCAACGGCATCGCGCACGGTCATGCGAACCGTCTTGGTGCGCCCGCCGGCCATCTTTCCGAACATCTCCGACAGGTTCAGCAGGCCGACATTGCCGCCGCCGGGCATATCCAGGCCCTGCAACGGCGAGGTGGTATCGGCCAGGGCGATCTCGATCTCCTTGTCGTCCATCTCTCCGGCACGCAGCTTCTTGCGGAAGCTGTCGCGCGTGGCGGGCTGTGACCCCGGCCCGACCAGAGCGTCCAGAATGCGTTCTTCGGCGGCGGCCTCGGCCTTGGCCTTCACCCCGCTGCGGCGCTTGTCGCGCACCATGATCAGGGCCGCCTCGACGAGGTCGCGCAGGATCTGATCCACGTCCCGGCCGACATAGCCGACCTCGGTGAACTTGGTCGCCTCGACCTTCAGGAAGGGCGAGCCGGACAGCTTGGCCAGGCGCCGGGCGATCTCGGTCTTGCCGACGCCGGTGGGGCCGATCATCAGGATATTCTTGGGCGTGACCTCGTCGCGCAGTCCCTCCGGCACGCGGCGGCGGCGCCAGCGATTGCGCAGTGCCACGGCCACCGCGCGCTTGGCGTCATGCTGGCCGACGATGAAGCGGTCGAGTTCGGAGACGATTTCGCGAGGAGATAGGTCGGTCATGACTGGCAAATAGGACGCGTCGGGCTGGGTACAACGGAGGCTGCGGGACTATCCCAGGGTCTCCACGGTCAGATTCCCGTTGGTGTAAACGCAGATGTCGGCCGCGATCGCCATGGCCTTGCGGGCCACCTGTTCGGCGTCCAGCTCGGTGTGGTCGATCAGGGCGCGTGCAGCAGACAGGGCGAAATTTCCCCCCGAGCCCACGGCGGCCACGCCGTGTTCCGGCTCCAGCACGTCGCCGACACCGGTCACGGTAAAGATGGAAGCCTCGTCCGCGACCAGCAGCATGGCCTCAAGCCGACGGAGGTAGCGATCCGTCCGCCAGTCCTTGGCCAGATCGACGCAGGCCCGGGCCAGTTGGTCCGGATACTGTTCCAGCTTGGCCTCCAGCCGTTCGATCAGGGTGAAGGCGTCGGCCGTAGCGCCGGCAAAGCCTGCCAGCACGCGCCCGCCCGCCAGGACGCGGACCTTGCGCGCCGCGCCCTTCACGATGGTCGGCCCCATCGAAACCTGGCCGTCTCCGGCAATGACCGTCCGGCCGTTCTTTCGCACGGCCAGGATGGTCGTGCCGTGCCAGTCGGGAAAGGTGGAGGTCGTGGTCTGCATCGAAATTTCGGGCCCGTCGCTGTGCCTTATGAGCCATCGGAAATGGCGACCGAAATGGGGCGACGCAAGCGGTAGCTGAATGAATTCAACCCTCAGGCTAAGACATATTATAGCCCATGTAACGGTTTACATTAAAATTCAATTCCTCATTTATGGTGATTCTGGAGGCGGTCGTTGCTGTATCGCGTCATCTATGCCGCCGAAACGCTTGGCGCGACCGGCACGTCCCTTTTGTCGCTGGCCCAGATCCTGGGCGTCTCAGAGCGGAACAACGCTCGCGACGAGATCACCAGCCGGATGCTGATCCACGACGGTCAGGTTCTGCAGGCGGCGGAAGGGCGACGCGCGGACCTCGATCGGCTGAAAAAGCGCCTGACGGCCGACCCGCGCCTCGGCGAACTTAGGACGATCTCCGAGCGACCGATCAGCGCCCGATCCTTCACGGAAACCATGGGCCTGCGGCGTCTTCCGCAGGATTTCGCTCAGGAGGTTCTGGCTGGCCGGCCGCTCTGGGCTCTCACGCCTTCAGAGGCGGAGCAGTTGCTGGGCGAGGAGAGCGAGGTGCTGAGCGCGGTGGCCTAGGGGTTGGTCGCATTTCGTTAACCCCGCCACTGTACGGCTGACATTGTTGTCAGTAACCGCCATTTCTGGCGTTTTTCAGAGTTCTCAATGTCTCTGCACCGCGTGATCTACGTCAGCGACGCGGCCGAGATAGCGGCGACATCCCTCCTGACGCTGGTCGATATTCTCGGGGCGTCTGAGCGCAACAATCGCCGCGACCACATTACCGGCGTCCTGATCCTGCACAGCGGCAAGTTTCTTCAGTGGGTCGAAGGCGCACGGTTGGATCTTGACCGGCTGATGGCGCGGATCAGTCGGGATCCCCGGCACAAGAATCTTGTCGTGCTTTCAGACCTGCCGATCACCGAGCGCACTTTTCCAGACTGGTTCATGGCACAGGTCCAGGCCGATCCACCCATCGTCGGCAAATTGTCCGCGACCCTGACGCCGAAGGACGCCGACGAGGTAGAGCAGTTGATGCGATCAGCCGCGCTTGCGCACGCTGCGCACTGAGGATCGGGTGACGCCGGGCCACGCAGCGGATAAACCCGCTTCGTGACCTTTTCCGACGACGAGATCGACCGTTACGCGCGACACCTGGTGCTGGCTGAGGTCGGCGGGCCGGGGCAGCAAGCGCTGAAGCGCGCCCGCATCGCCATCATCGGGCTAGGCGGCGTCGGCGGCCCGGCCGCGTTGTACTTGGCTGCGGCCGGCGTCGGCACACTGGTTCTGATCGACGATGACACGGTCGCGGCCTCGAACCTTCAACGGCAGGTTCTTTTTCAGACCCCGGATATTGGTCAGGGCAAGGTTGCGGCCGGGGCAGATCATCTGGCTGCTCTCAATCCGCATGTCGATATCCGGTCGGTGCCTGTTCGATTGTCGCGTGAGAACGCGGGCGAGATCCTGGCGGGCTGCGACGTCGTCATCGACGGCACCGACGATTTCGAGACGCGGTTTACAGTCAATGAGGCCTGCCTGGACGCCGGTCTCCCCCTCGTCTCTGGGGCCCTGGGGCGATGGAGCGGACAGGTCGCGGTGTTCCGGGGCCGCCCCTGTTATCGGTGCCTGGTTCCCGAAGCCCCGCCACAGGCCGAGACCTGCGCTCGCGTCGGTGTCGTCGGCGCCTTGGCGGGCGTTGTCGGCACCCTGTCGGCCTTGGAGGCGGTCAAATTGGTCACCGGGGCAGGGCAGCCCCTGGTGGGCCGGCTGATGCTGTATGACGGACTGGCGGGAACCAGCCGGGTCGTGGCCGTCCCTCCAGACCCCCACTGTCCCAGTTGTTCGACTAGAGCATGGCCGGAATGACACGGTCCGGCGGGCGGTGGCCGTTCTGGACCGTCATGATGTTGGCGATGACGCGGTCGCCCATGTCCTGACGGGCCTCAAGGGTGGCCGAGCCCAGATGCGGCAACAGCACGACATTGGCCTGGCCCAGCAGTCCGGGATGGATAACCGGCTCGTTCTCATAGACATCCAGGCCGACGCCCGCGATGGCGCGCCGCTGCACCGCCAAAGCCAGCGCCGCTTCGTCGATCAGTTCGCCGCGTGCGGTATTGATCAGGATGGCATGCGGCTGCAGCCGGGCCAGCCGTTCGGCCGACAGCAGGTGGTGGGTGTCCTTGGTCGCCGGGCAGTTCAGCGAAATCACATCCATCCGGGCCAGCATCTGGTCCAGATCTTCCCACCAGGTGGCCCCCAGTTCCTCGGCCACCAGATCGGGCACGGGTTTGCGGTTGTGATAGTGGACCTGCATGCCAAAGGCGCGGGCCCGGCGCGCGAGGGCCTGGCCGATCCGGCCCATGCCGACGATGCCAAGCCGTTTGCCCCACAGTTTGCGTCCGCACATCCAGGTGGGCGTCCAACCTTCGAACCGGCCCTCGGCGATGACCTGGGCCCCTTCGACGATGCGGCGCGACACCGCCAGGATCAGGCTCATGGCCAGGTCCGCTGTGTCCTCCGTCAGAACGCCGGGCGTATTGGTGACCAGAATGCCGCGCGCCACAGCCGCATCGATGTCGATATGGTCGACGCCCGCCCCGAAATTGGCGATCAGTTTCAGCTGGTCCCCTGCCTTTGCAATCAGGGCGGCGTCGATGGTGTCGGTGATGGTCGGCACCAGGACCTCTGCCCTGGCCACCGCCGCCTCCAGTGCCGCCCGATCCATCGGGCGGTCGGTCAGGTTCAGTTCCGCATCGAACAGCTCGCGCATGCGGGTCTCGACCGCATCGGGAAGGCGGCGGGTTAAGACGACCTTAAGTCTGCGGGCCGACATTCGATGCCTTGGGTTGTCAGTGAGCGCCCCGCCGCGGCGGGACGATCAACCGGGGTTGAACGACGAAGTCCGTGTCTAGCAAGGCTGATCCATCTCGCCAAAGATTCAGGCGCGCCGGCGTGGCCGCCATGGTCATCGTGGCTGGTCTCATGGCCGGCGCGGTCGGGACCATGCCGGATGGCCGTCCTACGCCGACCGAGCTCGATGTGCCGCGCTGGATCAGCCTGAAATCGGACGAAGTCAGCGCGCGCGCTGGCCCTGGCAGGGATTATCGCATCCTGTGGCGCTATCAGGTGGCCAACCTGCCGATACAGGTGATCGCCGAAACGCGTGAGTGGCGGAAGGTCTGCGATCCCGAGGGCTCCATCGTCTGGATCCACCGCTCGGTGGCCAAGGGCAGCCGCAGCGTCTTCAACGGGTCCTCGAACGAGGTTCCGATTCGCACCGGGCGGGATGCCGACGCCCCACTGCGCGCTCGCCTGTCGCCCCGCAGCCTCGTTTCGCTGGAAGACTGCAAAGAGGGCTGGTGCCGGGTTCGCGCCGGCAAGATCAAAGGCTGGGTCCAGGCCGACAGTGTCTTTGGCACCCAGACCACGGCCCTGTGCGACGCCGCCCTGCCGGCAGGGCCCCGCCGCCGCTGACACGGACCACTACGGCACGCCGGTCGACGGCCAAGGGTCGTGGAACGCTGTCATTCCCTTGTGACGCGAGACCGGCACGGTGCTTGCCGCTTGCAGGGCGAGCCGTTTCGTTTCGGGACGGTCGACCATCAAGGGGAATGGGGCCATGGCCACCGACATCGATCTTCACCTGGGCCGCCGCCTGCGGCGTCGCCGGCGTCTGCTGGGCCTGACGCAACAACAGCTGGCGCAACAGGTCGGCATTCGCTTTCAACAGATCCAGAAATATGAGTGCGGTGCCAACCGCATCTCGGCTGCCCGCCTGTGGCAGTTGTCCGAAGCGCTGGAGTCGCCCGTCAGCTATTTCTACGACGGCCTGACCGAGGCCCTGGAGCGCAAGGAGGCCGGCGGCGGACACGGCGGTGAGATGTTTTCCAGAAAGGAAACTCTCGATCTGATCCAGGCCTATTATCAGCTGGGCGAGCGTCCGCGCCGCCGCCTTCTGGACCTGGCCAAGTCTCTGCACGCCGAAGGTGATCCGGTCGCCTGAGGTGGAGGGGCGAGAGGCGTGACCCCGCAAGGGTCTGTCCCGCGGTGTGAGTGACCGCTGAACGCGCCTTGACTCCTTCCGCGTCACTCGCCACTCGCCAGTCCCATGACCGAGTACGAAGCCTTTGCCGTCGAACTGGCCCGCGAGGCCGCGCAGGTGACCCTGCCCTTCTTTCGCGGTGAGTATGAGCAGGACGACAAGGGCGGTGCCGCAGGCTTCGACCCTGTCACCGAAGCGGATCGCGCCGCCGAGGTGGCCATCCGTCGCCGGATCAGCGAACGCTATCCGGACCATGGCGTCATCGGCGAGGAATATGGCGAGGATCGTCCGGAGGCGGAGCATGTCTGGGTCCTCGACCCGATCGACGGCACGCGGGCCTTCATCGCCGGGCTGCCGCTCTGGACCAGTCTGATCGGCCTTCGCGTGGCCCAGCGCCCGTCGGTCGGTGTGATTGCCCAGCCCTATCTGGATGAGATCTTTCTGGGTGGGCCGTCCGGGGCGCGTCTGATCCGCAGCGCAGGCGAGACCCCGCTGAAAACGCGCGCGATCGAAAGCCTGAATCAGGCCGTCATCGCCACGACCGATCCGGACATCTTTACCGGCGCGGAGTTGGGGGCCTGGACCCAGGTTCGGGCGGCGGCGAAACTGGCCCGGCTGGGCTGCGACGCCTATGCCTATGCCATGCTGGCGGCGGGCCGGATCGATCTGGTCGCCGAAAGCGGGCTGAAACTTTGGGACTGGTCCGCGCTGGTGCCGGTGATCGAGGCAGCGGGCGGCGAGGTGACCGACTGGCGCGGTGGAGCCCCGAACGGCAATGGCCAGATCCTGGCCGTCGGCGACGTCCGCATTCGCGAGCAGGCGCTGATCACCCTGCGTCGCGCCGCGCTCTGATCGATCGACAGGGCACAAAAAAACGCCCGGCGGGGATGTGCCGGGCGTTTGAAGGTCGTCTGTCTCGCCGCGGGGAGGGGGATAAAGTCCGTCGCGGTCGGTCCAGCCCTTGGCTGTCCTGTGCTCAAAGTGTCACGATCCGCCAAAAAGGTCAAATCGTCACATTCAGCCATTGCCTGTGCCTCAGCGAACACGGGCCGATGAAAAGAATCGATCAGTTCCGGCCCGGACGACGGGTTGGATCTGACAGGCGGAACAGGCTGGCCGACAGATTCGAGGCGGGCGTCAGACTGGTCAGCTGGGTCCGGGTGCGGGTTCCCTGGGCGTCCGTGATCGTCCATTCCTGCAACCGCATCGGGCTGCCGGCAAAGGCCAGGATGACCGAGCCGTCATTGGGCCGGCGGTTGTCACGGGCGGTGATGGCAAAGGCCCCCGACTGCATCCGCGTGACACGATCGATACGCACACCCTGGTCCAGCCTGACGTTGCGCGCCAGGAACGTCGACAGCGGCGTGGCCGACAGCGGAACCTGTCGGAAGACGTTCAGGCGCGGATCATAGCGTTTGACGTTCGAACCGTCCGATACGACCAGCAGACCGGCGGGATTGGTGTATTCGAACCGCATCCGCCCGGGGCGCTGCAGATAGAAGCGGCCTTCCCGCCGCTGGCCGCCGGGTCCGGTCTCGACGAAATTGCCCTGGGCCGACGTCAGGCCCTGCAGATAGGTCTGGGCGCGGGCCAGGACGGCGCGATCCTCAGCTGACAGATTGGCCTGGGCCGAAACGGGCAGGGCGGCCAGGCTGGCCAGGGCGGCGGCTCCGAAACCAAAGGCGCGGCGTGAAACGGTCATGTCAGTCTTCTCCCATGCGGGACGATTATCGAGAATGCCGTTGTGACGGCCCGGCGCGGCAAGGGCATGACGCAAGCCTGACCATATTCCGGCGGTGGAATGAAGGCTTGTTCAGCCAGAGGGTTCCCAAAGGCTTCTCCCTCCCCTTCATAGGGAGGGATGATCGCGCGGCATCGGGGTGGAGATGTCCGAACTGCCCCACCCTGGCTCGCCAGAGGCTCGCCGTCCCTCCCCATGAAGGGGAGGGAGAGACAGTGGCGCTCAAGCGGCGAGAGACCGCGTCGCGAGCATAGCGCCCGTTGATCACATAGGCGGCGGTCCGGCCAGGATGTCGCGCTTGCCGGCGTGGTTGGCGGGGCTGACCACGCCTTCCTGTTCCATCCGCTCGATCAGCGAGGCGGCGCGGTTGTAGCCGATTTGCAGACGGCGCTGGATATAGCTGGTTGACGCCTTGCGATCGCGAGTGACCACGGCCACGGCCCGGTCATACAGGTCATCGCCCGAGCTGCCGCCCTCGTCGCCGAAGGCTGCGTCCCCGTCACCATCCGGGTCGTCGGTGATCAGGTCGATGTAGTCCGGCTCGGCCTGGCTGCGCAGATGGGCACAGACGGTCTCGACTTCCTGATCCGTCACGAACGGTCCGTGCAGGCGCGTGATCCGCCCGCCACCGGCCATATAGAGCATGTCGCCCTGACCCAGCAGCTGCTCGCCGCCCTGCTCGCCCAGGATGGTGCGGCTGTCGATCTTGGACGTAACCTGGAAGCTGATCCGGGTCGGGAAGTTGGCCTTGATGGTGCCGGTGATGACGTCGACCGACGGACGCTGGGTCGCCATGATCAGGTGGATGCCGGCGGCGCGTGCCATCTGGGCCAGGCGCTGGACCGCGCCCTCGACGTCCTTGCCGGCGACCAGCATCAGGTCCGCCATCTCGTCCATCACCACGACCAGATAGGGCATGGCCTCGGGGCGGATCTTCTCGCTCTCATAGACGGGGCGGCCCTGATCGTCGAAGCCGGTCTGGACCGTGCGTTCGAAATGCTCGCCCTTTTCCTGGGCGGCGCGGGCGCGCTCGTTATAGCTGGCGATGTTGCGGACCCCCAGTTTGGACATCCGCCGATAGCGGTCCTCCATCTCGCGCACGGTCCATTTCAGGGCGACGACCGCCTTCTTGGGATCGGTGACGACGGGGCTCAGCAGGTGCGGGATGCCGTCATAGACCGACAGTTCCAGCATCTTGGGGTCGATCATGATGAACCGGCACTCGGCCGGGCTCAGCCGGTACAGGATCGACAGGATCATGGCATTGACCCCGACCGACTTGCCCGAGCCGGTGGTGCCCGCGATCAGCAGGTGCGGCATGCGCGCCAGGTCGGCGACATAGGGCTCGCCGCCGATGGTCTCGCCCAGCGCCAGGGGCAGCAGATGGGCGGGCTTGTCATATTCGCTCGAGGCCAGGAGATCGCGCAGATAGACGGTCTCGCGCTTCAGATTGGGCAGTTCGATGCCGATGGCGTTGCGGCCCTGGACCACGCTGATGCGACAGGCGCGGGCGCTCATGGAGCGCGCGATGTCGTCGGACAGGGCCACGACGCGCCCGTGCTTCACGCCAGGGGCCGGGGCCAGTTCGTAGAGGGTGACCACCGGGCCGGGGCGGATCTGGTCGATCACGCCGCGCACGCCGAATTCCTGAAGCACGCCCTCCAGCAACTTGGCGTTCTGTTTCAGCGCTTCTTCATCCACCGAGGCCACGCGCTGGCCGGGCTTGGACAACATGCCCAGGGGCGGCAGGGAAAAGCCGCTGCGGTCACCCCCGAAGTCGAAGGCCTGCTGGCTGACGTCCACGTCACGTTTTGAGGGGCGCGGGGCCTTAGCGGCCGCGACGCGGGGCTCCGGCGCAGCCTGGGCGGAAGGTCGCGTTGCGGGCGGCGGCGGGGCGACCGGGGCAGTGGGCGCGCTCCAGGGCGGGGTCTGATCGTCCTCGGCCAAGGCCTCGGGCATCGGCTCCGGCTCAGGGGCCGGGCGGGGACGAGGGCGCGGTGCGCGGGGCGCAGGGGTCGGCGCGGGCGGGACACGCAGAGACCGGCCCCAGGCCAGTCCCTCCTGAATGTCCGACACCCTCAGGCCAATGGCATAGCCGATGCCCCACAGGCCCAGCGGCAGAAAGATCAAGGCCGACAGTAGGGCACCACCCGGAATGCCCAGGCTCTTGCAGCCCAGAACAATCAGGCCGGTCAGGCCGGTGCCCCAGAGGCCCCCCAGACCCGAGGCCAGGGGCCATTCGGCCGGCTGGGGCGCGGCCGACAGCGCCGCCGACAGCGCCAGCACGCCCCCGGTCGCGGCCAGAGACTTCAGCGGGGTGGGCTTCAGCCGGTGTTGCAAGGAATCGCCGATCGCCGTGGCCAGTCCGAACGCCAGGATCAGCAGGGCCGCAGGCCAGGCCGCCAGCCCCAGCGACTGCATGAAGATATCGGCGAACAGGGCTCCGTTCAGGCCCAGCCAATTGGTCGGGGCCGCGCCCGACACGGCGTTCAGGCTGGGATCCGCCGGGTTCCAGGAGAGCAGGGCCACGACCAGCAGGGCGGCCAGCAGGGCCTGAAACATGCCGCGAAAGCGGACGACGATCGGGGCGGACCAGACGATGCGGGCGCTGGACCAGACGCGGTGACCGATGGCGAGGGCGGCGGACATGGGCGCATTCCTTGCGGGACCGCCCCTGCCGGACGCTTGTCGTCCTTTGCGGCCCTGCGAACGAGGGGACCGCCCGTTGTGGCCGGATGAGGGTTAAGACCCTGTTTACCCCGTCTGTCCCGCCATGGCTTTTCCCCTGGACCGCGACGGGTTAGGCAGGGCCATGACCCAGGGCCCTTTGACCGGTGTGCGTGTTCTCGACCTGTCGCGAGTGCTGGCCGGACCATGGGCGACCCAGACCCTGGCCGACCTGGGGGCCGAGGTCATCAAGATCGAACGGCCCGGAACCGGTGACGACACCCGCGCCTGGGGCCCGCCCTTCACGACGCTTGCCGACGGCTCGCCCGGCGATGCCGCCTACTTTCTGTGCGCCAACCGGGGTAAGAAGTCGGTCGAACTGGACATTGCGACGGCCGAAGGCGCTGAGATCGTCCGTAAACTGATCGTCGACTGCGATGTTCTGGTCGAAAACTTCAAGACAGGGGGGCTGGCGAAGTACGGTCTGGACTTTGCGACCCTGTCGGTGATCAACCCGCGCCTGGTTTATTGCTCCATCACCGGCTTCGGTCAGGACGGGCCGGACGCGCACCGGGCCGGATACGATTACATGATCCAGGCTATGGGCGGCCTGATGTCCATCACCGGCCAACCGGACGGCACCCCCGGGGCCGAGCCGATGAAGGTCGGGGTCGCGGTGGTCGATCTGTTCACCGGCCTCTATGCGTCCAACGCCATCATGGCCGGGCTGTTGCATGCCCGAGCGACAGGGCAGGGTCAGCATATCGACATCGCCCTGTTCGACGTTCAGGCGGCGATGCTGGCCAATCAGGCGACCAACTATTTCGTTTCGGGCACGGCTCCGACCCGCATGGGCAATGCGCACCCTAACCTGGCCCCCTATCAGCCCTTTCCGTGCGCGGACGGTATGGTGGTGATCGCGGTCGGCAATGACGGACAGTTCCGAGCCCTGGCCCGCGCCTTGGGGGCCGAAGAGCTGGGTACGGACGCCCGCTTCGCGACCAATGCCCTGCGGATCAGCTATCGCAGCGAACTGACGGCCACGCTGTCAGCCTTGACGGCCGGACACTCTATGACGGGCCTGATGGCCGTTTTGGAAACAGCGGGCGTGCCTTGCGGCCCGGTCAATACGGTCGATCAGGTCTTTGCCGAGCCCCAGGCCCTGCATCGCGGGCTGGAGGTGACCCAGCGCCGCCCCGATCTGTCGGCCCCCGTCCGCACGGTGGCCAGCCCGATCCGCATGTCGAAGACGCCCGTGACCTATGACCGCCCGCCACCGGCGCTGGGGGCGGATACTGAGGCGGTGTTGGCGGGGCTGAGGCGTCAGGACTGACCCAGCGTCAATCGAAATTCGCCGTCATTCCGGGGCGCTCGCAGAGCGAACCCGGAACCCAGGAGGACATCTCCGACGGCAAGTGCATCCGGAGTGAGTGGCAGACCCCTGGGTTCCGGGTTCTTGGCTACGCCAAGCCCCGGAATGACGGATCAGGGGTAGATGTCGATTGATCTAGTCCAGCACTCCGGTGTGCTGCCAGGCCATCACCGCTGCGACCGCAAGGGTGTAGAGGCCGAACGCATGCAGGGTCTGGCGACGACCCTGGGCGGCGTCCTCGGTCAGCGGCCGATACCAGCGCTGGGCCCAGGTCAGGTATCCGGCCTGGACCGCCCAGGCGGTCAGGAAGGCCGGCACCGACCAGTGGCTGAGCCCTGCCAGCGCCACCCCCGACACCAGCACCGTCACGGCCCCGATCGCCAGGATGGCGTCGGCAGCGCGTTCGGCGGGCGGAGCCGGAAACAGCGCACCAAAGGTCCGCTCGAACCGCCAGTTGAAGACGGCCTGCTTCAGGGCCATCAGCCCCGCAAAGATGTAGAAGGCCCCCAGGAGCCGCGCCGCCCAGTCCATGCGGTCGGCTTAGCGTTCGCCGACGATCCGTGCGTCTGACGAAACCTGTCGTCAGTAACCGCCCATGGGGATGAGCAGGCAACTGGCCATCGACAGCAAGAGGAAGGCCAAGATCACGAACACCCCAGCCTTTTTTGACGTGCCCAGAACGCCGCGAATATCCTGTTCGTCCAGTTCACCGACCTTCCCGGCCACAGCGTCGATCTGCCAGTCACCGGTCTCATCGTCAGCATCCTCGAAGGCGCCGCTGCGGGCCTGGGCGATGATCTGGCGGGCCTCGACGATCTGATGATCGGGCGCAACGACGCGAACCCCACCGATCGCGATCAGCAGGTCGGGGTTCACGGTCGCCATGTCGCGATCGGGCAGCCGGGCGTCGATGCCGTGGCGCTTTAGCAGGGCCACGGCCAGTTCGCCTTCGGGCAGGGTGGAAAAGCGCGCGACTTCAAAAATGGCCACCGCGCGCCGCCTCTCTTACAGGTCCAGCAGCGCCCGCGCCGGGTCTTCCAGCAGTTCCTTGACCCGCACGAGGAAGGTGACGGCTTCCTTGCCGTCGACCAGGCGGTGGTCATAGCTGAGGGCGATGTACATCATCGGGCGGATCTTGACCTCGCCGTTGATGGCCATCGGGCGCTGGACGATGTTGTGCATGCCCAGGATGCCCGACTGCGGCGCATTCAGGATCGGCGTCGACATCAGCGACCCATAGGTGCCGCCGTTGGTGATGGTGAAGGTGCCGCCCTGCAACTGGTCCAGGGTCAGGTTGCCGTCGCGGGCCGCCTTGCCCAGTTCGCCGATGCCCTTTTCGATCCCGGCCAGGGACAGGGTGTCGGCATCGCGCAGGACCGGCACGACCAGGCCTTTGTCGGTGCCGACGGCGACGCCGATGTCATAGTGGTTCTTGTAGATGATGTCGGTGCCGTCGATCTCGGCATTAACCGCCGGGATTTCCTTCAGGGCGGCGACGACCGCCTTGGTGAAGAAGGACATGAAGCCCAGCTTCACGCCATGGCGCTTTTCGAACACCTCTTTGTATTGAGCGCGCAGGGCCATGACGTTGGTCATGTCCACCTCGTTGAAGGTGGTCAGCTGGGCGGCGGTGTTCTGGGATTCCTTCAGGCGGCGCGCGATCGTCTGGCGCAGACGGGTCATCTTGACCCGCTCCTCACGCGGCTGATCGGCGCGGGGCTGCGCCACCGGAGCGGCAGCGGCGGCAGCGGGGGCCGGCGCTGCGGCCGGGGCCGCTGCCGCCGTGCCGATGGCCGACAGGGCATCACCCTTCAGGATGCGTCCATCCTTGCCCGAGCCCTGGATGGCCTTCGGGTCCAGGTTGTTCTCGGTCACGATCCGCTTCACCGACGGCGACAGCGGGGTGTCCGAAGCCGGGGCCGAATACTGGGCCGAGCCCGAATTGGCCGAGCCGCTGTTGGCGGAGGGGGCGGCAGCGGTGCCGGAGGCCGAGACCCGGCCGATCACCTGGCCGGGCGTCACGGTTGCGCCGTCTGCAGCCACGATCTCGCTCAGCACGCCGTCGGCGGGCGAGGACACCTCGACGGCCACCTTGTCGGTCTCGATCTCGACCAGCAGTTCGTCCTTCTTCACCGCATCACCGGCCTTCTTCAGCCAGGTGCCGATGGTGCCCTCGGCCACGCTCTCACCCATGGTCGGCACCGCGATGTCGATGGCACCGGCCGCCGGGGCGGACGCGGCGGGGGCAGCCGCCTTCGGGGTTTCAGCAGCCGCCGGAGCCGCAGCGGGGGCAGCGGCCTTGGCGGTCGGGGCAGCGTCACTGGCCCCTTCGGTGACGACGCCCAGAACAGTGCCGGGGGTGACGGTCTCGCCGTCAGCGGCCTTGATGTCGCTCAGCACACCGTCGGCCGGGGCGACGACTTCGAGCGAAACCTTGTCCGTTTCCAGCTCGACCAGGATTTCGTCCTTCCGCACGGCGTCGCCGACCTTCTTGCTCCATTTGGCAATGGTCGCCTCGGTGACGGATTCACCCAGGGTGGGGGTAAGGATGTCGGCCATGGGTCGGTTCCGGTCTTTGATCTGTGGCGGTTAGGCGAGGGCTTCGGCGGTGAAGGCTTCGAGTTCTTTGAGGTGGCGGCTCATCTGGCCGGCGGCGGTCGAGGCGGAGGCCGGCCGTCCGACATAGCGGGGCCGTTTCGCCTTGACGTTCAGCTTGTCCAGGGTCAGCTCCAGCCACGGCTCGACGAAGGTCCAGCCGCCCATGTTCTTGGGCTCTTCCTGACACCAGACCAGTTCCGCGTTCGGGAATCGGGCCAGCTCAGTGGACAGCGACTTGATCGGCCACGGATAGAACTGTTCCAGCCGCAGCAGATAGATGTCCGTCACCCCGGCCTTCTCGCGCGCGTCGAGCAGGTCGTAATAGACCTTGCCCGAGCAAAGGATCACGCGGCGGATCGCGTTGTCGGCGGCGATGGTGATGCCCGACACCTCGGGCCGCGTCTGGGCATCGTCGTGCAGCACGCGGTGGAAGGAACTGCCCTCGGCCATGTCGGCCAGGGTGGACACCGCCTTCTTGTGCCGCAGCAGCGACTTGGGCGTCATGATGATCAGCGGCTTGCGGAACGGCCGGTGCATCTGGCGGCGCAGGATGTGGAAATAGTTGGCCGGGGTGGTGCAGTTGGCCACCTGGATATTGTCCTCGGCGCACTGTTGCAGGAACCGCTCCAGCCGGGCCGAAGAATGTTCCGGGCCCTGTCCTTCATAGCCGTGCGGCAACAGCATCGTCAGGCCGCACATCCGCAGCCATTTGCGCTCGCCCGAGGTGATGAACTGGTCGATGACGACCTGGGCCCCGTTCACGAAGTCGCCGAACTGCGCCTCCCACAGCACGAGGCTGTTCGGATCGGCCAGGGCATAGCCGTACTCAAAGCCCAGAACCGCTTCTTCGGACAGGGCCGAATCGATCACTTCGAACTGCGACTGCCTTTCGCCCAGGTTGTTTAGCGGGACGTAGCGGTCTTCGGTGGTCTGGTCGACGATGCCGGAGTGGCGCTGGCTGAAGGTACCGCGCACCGAATCCTGACCGGACAGGCGCACCGGGAAGCCTTCGTCCAACAGGCTGGCGAAGGCCAGGCTCTCGGCCGTCGCCCAATCGATGTTGGCACCGCTGTCGATGGTTTCGCGGCGGGCCTCCATGACGCGCTTCAGCGTCTTGTGGATGTCCACCTGGTTCGGAATCGTCGTCAGGCGGCGGCCCAGGTCGTGCAGCTTTTCGCGCGCGACGGCGGTCGAGCCGCGTCGCTCGTCGCCCTCGGGCAGGCCGATGCCCTGCCATTGACCGTCCAGCCAGTCGGCCTTGTCGGCCACGAAGGTTTTGCCGGCCTCGAACTGTTCATCCAGAAACTGTTCGAACCGCGCGATCTCGGCATCGACCGTGGCCTGGTCGATCACGCCCTCTTCGATCAGACGCCGCGAATAGATTTCGCGCGTGGACGGCTGCGCCTTGATCTTGGCGTACATCAGCGGCTGGGTGAAGGTCGGGTCGTCGCCCTCGTTGTGGCCGAAGCGGCGGTAGCAGAACATGTCCACCACCACGTCCTTGTTGAACTTCTGGCGGTATTCGGTGGCCACCTTGGCGGCAAAGACGACAGCCTCGGGATCGTCGCCGTTGACGTGGAAGATCGGGGCCTGAACCATCAGGGCCACGTCCGACGGATAGGGGCTGGACCGGCTGTTCCGCGGGCTGGTCGTGAAACCGATCTGGTTGTTGATCACGAAATGCATCGTGCCGCCGGTGCGGTAACCCTTCAGCCCCATCAGGGCGAAGCATTCGGCCACAACGCCCTGACCGGCAAAGGCCGCGTCGCCGTGGATCAGCACGGGCATGACCTTGGAGCGGTCCAGCACCCATTCGGCCTCGGGCTTGCCCGCATTGGCCTCACGGATGTCAAAGGCCTGTTTGGCGCGCGCCTTGCCCAGCACGACCGGATTGACGATTTCCAGGTGCGACGGATTGGCGGTCAGCGACAGATGGACGGTATTGCCGTCGAACTGCCGGTCCGAACTGGCCCCCATGTGGTATTTGACGTCGCCCGAACCCTCGATGTCGCTGGGTACGGTCGAGCCGCCCTGGAACTCGTGGAAGATGGCGCGATAGGGCTTGCCCATCACCGCGGCCAGCATGTTCAGACGACCACGGTGGGCCATGCCGAACACCATTTCGTCGACGCCCAGGTTGCCGCCGCGCTTGATGACCTGCTCCATGGCCGGAACCATGGCCTCGCCCCCGTCCAGGCCGAAACGCTTGGTGCCGGGGAACCGCTTGTGCAGGAACCGCTCGAAGCCCTCGGCTTCGATCAGCTTGTTCAGGATGGCGATCTTGCCTTCCTTGGTGAAGGCATTCTGTTCGAACTTGTCCGGGCCCTCGATCCGGGCCTGAAGCCAGGCCTTCTCCTCCGGCTCGGCGATATGCATGTACTGCACGCCGATGTTGCCGCAGTAGGTACGCTCCAGAAGGGCCAGAACCTCGCGGATCGTGCCGTACTCCAGGCCTAGAACTCCATCCAGGAAGATCGGACGGTCCAGGTCCTGCGGGCCGAAGCCATAGAATTCGGGTGTCAGCTCTGCATTTTCGACCGGCTTCTCGATGCCCAGCGGGTCCAGCTTGGCGTGCAGATGGCCACGCACCCGGTAGGTGCGAATCAGCATCAGGGCGCGGATGGAATCATGGGCCGCCGCACGGATGGCTTCCGCGCTGACCGGAACGGCTTCGGGGGCCGCAACCGGCGCAGCCGCCGCAGGCTTGCTGCCCGGCTTGGGCTTGGGCTCGGGCCAGCGGCCATCGAAGACACCGGTTTCCTCGGTGGGCTCGGTCACGCGCGACCGGCCCCATCCGCCGGCACCGGCCGATGCCTTCACCGTCGCGGCATTGTCGCGCAGCTGGTCGAAAAAGGCGCGCCATTCGCCGGGGACCGAGCCAGGATCGGCAGCCCAGGCTTCGTGCAGCCCCTCGATATAGGCGGCATTCGCCCCGTACAGAAAACTGGTCTCGGCAAAGACCTGATTCAGCCGACCGGCATCGTCCGCCATCGTTTCGTCCTTATGGGCCCCACGGTCACAACCGCGTGAAGCCTGCGGGCTTCATATAGGCGGTGTTTCCTTATCGGTCATGACCGAATGGGGGCAGAGAGGCGAGAAATTGGTCGAGTCCGACCCAAAAATGCAGCTGCGCTGATCGACCTGACGAAAATGCGTCATTCGACCGCATCCGTCGGTTCGGGAAGCCATGTGCTCATGGTGATGGAAACGCCAGAGAACCGCGTCTCGGCGACATAGGGGCTGCCGTCGGGAATGAAGCCGACGTGGATTTCGCCAGTGCCGGGATAGAGGGCGTGCACGTTCCAGGTGCCCGCCTGAATCTGACCCGGAAGGTCGACCGTCTGCACAGGCTCGGCACCGACCCAGGCCGTGACCGCCTCGGCGTTCACAGCTGCATCCGCCTCGAAGTCCCAAAGGCCGCAGCCCATCAGGGAGAGGACGTCGCGCTCTTCCCATTCCTGCAGAATACCGTCGCCGTCCGTGTCCTCGGCCTCGGCAAGGACGGCAGTCAGGCGGTTGAGCACGACGTAATACCGCCGCCCGTCCACGGTTCGGCCCCAGACGCTGAAGACGTTCTCCATCTGAAGGTCGGGGTCGACGGCCACGGCGCGCGCGCGGGCCAGGGTGCCGCTCAACTCGGCATGGTCGTCTTCGGCGACGGCATCCCACCCGTCACGGGCCAGGGCCTGGGCGGCAGCGGCCATGTCCTGACGATGCGGCAGACAGGCCTGGCGAAACAGGTCCAGCCGGGGGTCTGCCCCGTCCTGATGGGCGGAGGCCAGCGCCAGGGCCGCAATCATCTCCATCATCGCGGGGTCTCCTGATCTCGAAAGATCAGACGCTATCGCGACCTTAGCCTCCGCCGGACTGACAATATCCGACGGAGGCCTCGGCGGCAGTTAGCCCTTCAGCACTTCGACCAGGGTCTTGCCCAGGCGGGCGGGCGAGGGGGAGACCGCAATGCCGGCCGCCTCCATGGCTGCGATCTTGGATTCCGCATCGCCCTTGCCGCCGCTGACCACAGCACCGGCGTGGCCCATGGTGCGACCCTTGGGGGCGGTGCGGCCGGCGATAAAGCCCGCCATCGGCTTCTTGCGGCCCTTCTTGGCTTCGTCGATCAGGAACTGGGCGGCGTCTTCTTCGGCCCCGCCGCCGATTTCGCCGATCATGATGATGGAGTGGGTTTCCGGATCGGCCAGGAACAGTTCCAGCACGTCGATGAACTCGGTGCCCTTGACCGGGTCGCCCCCGATGCCAACCGCCGTGGTCTGGCCCAGACCCTCGTTCGTGGTCTGGAACACCGCTTCATAGGTCAGGGTGCCCGAGCGCGAGACGATGCCGACGTTGCCCTTCTTGAAGATGGAGCCGGGCATGATGCCGATCTTGCACTCGTCCGGCGTCATGATGCCCGGGCAGTTGGGGCCCAGCAGGCGGGACTTGGAGCCCTCCAGCCGACGCTTGACGCGCACCATGTCCAGCACCGGAATGCCCTCGGTGATGCAGGTGATGAAGGGGATTTCCGCTTCGATCGCCTCAATGATGGCATCGGCCGCGCCCGCCGGCGGCACATAGATGACCGAGGCGTCAGCACCGGTGGCGTCCTTGGCCTCGGCGACCGAAGCATAGATGGGCAGGGTTTCGCCGTGCGAGCCGGTCCAGGTCTGGCCGCCCTTGGCCGGGTGGACGCCGCCGACCATCTGGGTGCCGTGATAGGCCAGGGCCTGTTCGGTGTGGAAGCCGCCGGTCTTGCCGGTCAGGCCCTGGACGATGATCTTGGTGTTGCGGTCGACGAGAATGGACATAACGGTTCGCTTCTTTTGCTACGCGGGAAGGAAGGGGTTTTCGACGCGGACCGACCCATAGGTCTGCCCGTGGTTGAGGTTTTCGGAATAGACGACCTTGGCGCCCAGGCGTTCAGCGGCCGCGATGATGGCCGCATCCCAATAGGAGATCCGGTAGCGTTCCGACAGCGCGACGGCGGCGAGCACAAGGGGCGGATCGATTGACTGGCAGGGCTTCTTGGCCAGTGTCCTGACCCAGCGGGCCGCGGTTTCCATCGACAGGGGACGGACGCCCTTTTGCGTCGCGAGGCTGAAGAACTCAGCCAGCACCTGGCCGGACGTGCCGTAGCGTCCTTGAAGGATGATGTTGCGGGCAATCTCCCGCTTTTCTGGTGCGACGCGGCGACCCTGAGCGGCATAGATCAGGATGTGGGTGTCGAGGAAAACTTCAGCCCCTGCGATCAAACCGAGGCCCCGCTGTAGGTCTCTTCGCGATCGAACGTCCAGTCGCCCATGTCGCCGTCGGAGTCGTCGATCAGTTTGAGCAGTTCCTGGGTTGCTTCATCGTGTTCAACTTCCTGCTCAACCAGTCGCGTCAGGAAGCCTCGCACCATCTCATTAACGCTGGTGCGCTTCATGGCCGCCAGGACGCGCACCTTGTCGAGCAGGTCGTCGTCGATCGCCAGGGTCAGGTTGCGGGTCATGGCCGGAGTCCACGGGTTACGTGGAGCACATAACCCGTGTGACCCGCCGCGGCAATGCGCGGTTTAGAAGGCGGGGCGCATGTACATGATCATGGTGGCCCCTTCGAGCAGCTGCTCATCGTTCATCATGACGATGTGCAGGTCGCCGTTCAGCGCCGCCTGGGTCATGGCCGCCTCGGTCGGCCGGATGGCGGTCAGGCGGGTGCCGTCGCGATTGAAGGCATAGCCCATCATGCCTTGGTCGTTCAGCGAGGGATGGGTGTCCATGTTCAGCCAGCGTTGAACGAACGGGCGCGGGTCGGGCTTCACCGCCGTATTGGTCTCGAAGTTCCCGCCCATGACGGCACAGACGGTCATGTCCATCTCGCTGGCACCGGGGCCGACGCTTTCGGACATGGAGCCGACCATCAGGATGCTGAGGTCGCCGTTGTCCTCGGCATTCATCATAGCCGTGACGTTTTCAAAGGGATTCTGGGGGTCGCTGGTGAACAGCTCGGACGGAATCTTGGCCCAGCCTGCGGCCTCGGCCTGAACCAGGGCGCGCTGGCTGTCGCCTGCACCGTCGCCGCACAGCGTCTTGAAATGGCCGAACAGAACCGAGGTCTCCTGCGCCTGGGCCGGAACCGCCAGCAGGGAGACCGCGACCGCCGGGATCGCCAGAAACTTGAACATGCTACACCCCATCGTCGGCGGACATGCCGACCATGCAACTGTTCTATCAGGCGTTCCCGGAGCTCGCTACCTTGGCCGGAGCGTGATTAGCCCACCGCCTTCACGATCTTCTGCGCGGCGTCGTCCAGGTCGTCGGCGGAGGTGATGGCCAGGCCGCTTTCGTTCAAAATCTTCTTGCCCAGCTCGACATTGGTGCCTTCCAGGCGGACGACCAGCGGCACCTTCAGGCCCACTTCCTTCACGGCGGCGACGACGCCTTCGGCGATCACGTCGCACTTCATGATGCCGCCGAAGATGTTGACCAGGATGCCCCGGACGTTCGGGTCGGCCGTAATGATCTTGAAGGCCGCCGCGACCTTCTCCTTGCCGGCACCGCCGCCGACGTCACAGAAGTTGGCGGGTTCCTTGCCGTACAGCTTGATGATGTCCATCGTCGCCATGGCCAGGCCCGCGCCGTTGACCATGCAGCCGATGTTGCCGTCCAGGGCGACATAGGCCAGGTCCCACTCAGACGCTTCGATCTCCTTGGCGTCTTCCTCGGTTTCGTCGCGCAGCGCCTTGATGTCCTCGTGGCGGAACAGGGCGTTGCCGTCGAAGCTGACCTTGGCGTCCAGGACGCGCAGGTGGCCGTTCTTCATGACGATCAGAGGGTTCACCTCCAGCATCGCCATGTCCTTCTCGACAAAGGCTTTGTACAGGATGGGGAACAGCGACTTGCCGTCCTCGGCCGCCGCGCCGGTCAGGCCGTAGGCGGCGTTGATGGCGGCGACATCGGCGTCGGTCACGCCCGTTTCCGGGTCGATGACGATGGTCTGGATCTTCTCGGGCGTGTCGTGGGCGACGGCCTCGATATCCATGCCGCCTTCGGTCGAAATCACATAGGCGATGCGGCCGTGGGCGCGGTCGACCAGCAGCGAGCAGTAAAGTTCGCGGTCAATATCGGCCCCGTCCTCGATGTAGAGCCGGTTGACCTGCTTGCCCTGTTCGCCCGTCTGGGCGGTCACCAGGGTGTTGCCCAGCATTTCCTTGGCATGCTTGACCACGTCCTCGATCGAGAAGGCCAGGCGCACGCCGCCCTTGGCCTCGGGCGTCAGCTCCTTGAAGAAGCCCTTGCCGCGGCCGCCCGCGTGGATCTGGGATTTCACGACATAGAGCGGTCCCGGCAGCTGGCGGGCCGCAGCCTCGGCCTGATCGACCGAGGTGATGGCGACCCCTTCGGCAACCGGCGCGCCGAAGCTCTTCAGAACCTGCTTGGCCTGGTATTCGTGGATGTTCATGGGAAGGGCCCGCCGCTACGAGTGAAAAATCGTGGGTGGCTTATAGGCGCGCCCTCTTCGCAGGTGCAACCGTCTGCGGTGTCGTCAGGCGACTTCGGAAACGGAAGTGGCCACCGGCGACAGGTCCTGTTGCGGCGAGATGTAGTCGGCCATGGCGTCGAACTCTTCCAGGAAGACGGCGCGCATGTCGTCGGCCTCCATGATGACTTCGTGGCGGGCACCGGCCACCTCGACATAGCGGCCGCGTCCCAGGCGGCGGGCCGCCCATTTGGCCGACTGCTTCCAGACCCGGTCGTCCTCTGCCGACTGCACGATCGAGACCGGAATCCGCACGGATTTCAGGGCCTTGGGCTTCAGCGCCCGTTCGCCAGCGTCGATGGCAAAGGCCAGCCAGCCCCAGGTCGGCCCACCGACCGCAAGGTGCGGACAGGCATAGAGCTGCTGCCGCCACAGCTCATAGCGAGTTTCGTCCGACGTCAGGGCGTCCTTCTCGAAGGTGTGGTCGAAGGGATCGTCTGGATCGTCCAGCACATAGTCGCCGCCCTTGCCGTGACGCAGGTTCCAGCGCACGGCCAGCTTGACCGACCACATCGACCGCTTGCCGGTCTTGACCCGCAGCATCGGGCTGGAGAGCAGGGCTCCGGCGATCCGGCTTTCTCCGGCTTCCAGCGACAGCAGATTCAGCACCCCGCCCATGGAATGGCCGACCGAAATCCACGGCTTGGGGGCGCGGGACTCGAAGGCGTCGAGCAGGCGGGCGTGGTCGTCGAGAAACTCTTCCACCGCCCGGGCATGGCCTTTCAGGCGGTCGGGCAGCAGCCGGGCCGACAGGCCCTGGCCGCGCCAGTCGTGGGCCAGGACGCAGAAGCCGCGCGCCAGGAAATTGCCGATCACCTCGAAATATTTCTCGATCGGCTCGGTCCGTCCCGGGCTGACGATCACGGTGCCGCGGGGCTTGGCGGCAACCAGGGCCGAGGGCGTCCAGAAGGCGGCGCGCAGGCGCAGGCCCCCGGCGCCACGGAACCATTCCCCCTGACCTCCGGGAGGCGCAGCGGCGCCCGGAACGCCCATCAAGGGCGCATTGGCGGCATAGGCGGCGGCTCGTGTCACTCGGGCTTCCTGAACTTCAACGTCATACGGTCACTTTCGCCGATCGCATCCAGAGCTGCCCGTTCCTCGGGCGTCAGAACGCGGTCCGGCCCCTGCGACCGACGGGTAGGCGGCAGGGAGTCCACGCCGAACGGATGATCGCGGGTATCCGTTTCATTCGCGTTGATTTCCGATGCCGCGACGAAGATGAAGCCGGCCTCGGCCCCCAGCTGCTTGACGAACGCCTCCTGCACATAGCCGTTGGCCGCGGCCGGATCCTGATCGGCCTCGGGCGACAGGCGGTGCTGCTCGATTCCCAGAATGCCGCCGGGCCGCAGGGCCGCATAGGCGTCGGCAAAGGCCTTTTCGGCGATCCCGGCCGCCATCCAGGCGTGGATGTTGCGCATGAACAGCACCAGATCGGCCGTTCCGGCAGGGGCCACAGGGCCGCTGGTCGGGCCAAAGGCGGTGAACTCGATCTCGCCATACAGGCGCCGGTCCGCATCGAAGCGCTGCTGAAACGCATTCATCAGCGCGGTCTGGGCCGGATCGGACCCGGGGCCCGTCTCGAAGCCGGCCGCATAATACTTGCCCTCGCCCTCGTGCAGGTAGGGGGCCAGGATCTCGGTGTACCAGCCGCTGCCCGGCCAGAAGTCGACGACCGTCATCCGAGGCTGCAGGCCGAAGAACCGCAGGGTTTCCATCGGATGGCGGGCCTCGTCGCGGATCCGATCCTGGGCGCGCCAAGGGCCCTGGACAGCCCACTCCAGCGAACCCTTCGGCGGGCCGACCGGGGCATCGGGGTCCGCCGGCTCGGCAGCATTGCGATTGCAGCCGGACAAGGTGGCCAGCGCCGCCGCCGACACGCCCAGCAGCACCGATCGCCGATCCGGGCGGAAGGCGGTGCCGATGCGAGGTTTGGTCGCCGATGGATCACCCATGCCCATTCCTCATACCGTGACCCCGACCCGACCGGATCGAACCGGCCGAGGCTGGCTTAACCACGTTCACGGGCGTCGTCAAAACCCCAGGCCCAACCACCGCCTTATTCCGGCTTGCGGAACCGCAGGGTCATCCGGTCGCTCTCGCCGATGGCGTCATAGGTGGCGCGTTCCTCGGGCGTGAGGGTGCGGCCATCCTGGCTGTCGCGCCGAACCGGCGGCAGGGTCCATACGCCGAACGGGTGGTCGCGGTCGTCAGCGGGGTTGGCGTTCAGCTCGCTGCGGCCGTCCAGGACGAAGCCTGCGGCCTGGGCCGCCTTGATGACATAGCTCTCGGGCACATAGCCGGTCGGCGCCGTGTCCGCGACATTCAGTCCGTCGACGGAGCGATGCTGCTCGACGGCCAGGATGCCGCCGGGCTTCAGGGCCGCAAAGAAGGCCGCCAGATAGGCCTCGGTCCGTCCGCCGCGTGCCCAGTTGTGAAAGCCCCGGGCCGTCAGGACCATGTCCGCCGTACCCGGCTCGACGCCCATGCTCTCCAGCGGGCGATTGACCGCGACATAGGTGCCGCCCGTCGCGGCGGCATAGGGTTGAAGGATACCGGTCCACCAGCCCCCGCGGCCAGGCTCGATCTCCACCACGGTCAGACCGGGCCGCAGACCCCAGAACGTCAGGCTCTCATAGGGGTGACGATAGACGTCGCGCGCGCGGTCGGCCTCGGAGCGGGTGGTCGAGGCGATGGCGGCGGTGAGGGCGGCGTCCTCGGAGGGGCTGGGCGGCTGCATGGCCAGGCCTTCGCGGGCCCCGTGACCGGCGTGCGGGTCCTGGGCCAGGGCGGCCGGGGCGGCAACGGCGCCGCAGAGGGCGAGGGCAGTGGCGAGGGCGATCCGGCGCATGGGTGTCTCCGAAGGTCGATCCGATTGAGGCCGAGACCCTAATGGGGTTCGCGCCGAGGGCAAGTGACGTTACCGACGCGCCCCCTTGACGTCCCGGGATGGCTTCCCAAATCAGCGCTCGAGGGCGCCGATGTCGGGCCCTTGCAGACCGACGGGGCCGCATGACGGGCCGCCGGGCTGACCTCCCACCGCCGTCCGGGGCGAAAAACGCCGGGCGGCTCAACCTTGCTGATCCCTCAGGAGGATGACCATGCGTACTTATGATTTCACCCCGCTGTACCGTTCCGCCGTCGGCTTCGACCGTCTGGCCGGATTGCTGGAAAGCGCCGCGCGCACCAGCCAGGAGAATGGCTGGCCGCCCTACAACATCGAGACGACGGGCGAGAACGCCTATCGGATCGAGATTGCGGTCGCCGGGTTCAAGCCCGAGGAACTGAACCTCGAGGTCAAGGAAAACCTGCTGACCGTCACCGGGCGGAAAACCGCCAACGACGATGGTGCCGAGCGGACCTATCTGCATCGCGGACTGGCCGAGCGCGACTTTGAACGCCGGTTCCAGCTGGCGGACTATGTGGTCGTGACCGAGGCCAATCTGGTCAACGGCCTGCTGTCGATCTCGCTGAAGCGCGAACTGCCCGAGGCGCTGAAGCCGCGCCGGATCGAGATCGGGACCACAGCCACCCCGCTGATCGAAGGCAAGGCCGACAAGGCCGCCTGATCGATCGCGCGATTGACTGACGAAGGAGGGGCGGCGCCCAGGCGTCGCCCCTTTTTCTTGCCTTCAGATTGCGGCCCTGGACGAGGCGGCCCTATCGTCCGGATCGTCATGCAGTGCGCCCAGATCGCCCCGCTCCCTGGCCTTCCGGCCGTAGACCAGTTCGAACAGGGGCGAGGCCATCAGGGTGGTGACGATGGCCATCAGCACCAGCATCGAGAATAGGGCCGGTCCGATGATGCCGCGTTGCAGGCCGATGTTGATGATGATCAGCTCCATCAGGCCGCGCGCATTCATCAGGGCGCCGATGCCCATGGCCGTAGCATTGTCCTGACCCGTCAGCCTTGCCGCGCCATAGCAGGCCAGGCCCTTGGCCGCGATCGAGGCGATCAACACCATCGCCGTCACCCCCAGCAGACCGAAACTGTTGACCAGGGTCAGCTGGGTATTCAGCCCCGAAAAGGTGAAGAACATCGGCAGCAGAACGACCACGGCGAAGGGCTCCAGCTGTTTCTTAACCTCGGTGCTCAGCACGCCGCGCGGCATGACGCAGCCCAGGATGAAGCCGCCGAACACCGCGTGGATGCCGAGCCAGTCCATGGCAAAGGCGCTGAGCATGAACAGGATCAGCACGATCCCCAAGGTCCCCATCGACACCTTGCCTTCGCGCTCGACCCGGCGGCCTAGCGGGGCCAGCAGCCGCGGCGCAACGGTCAACATGAAGACGACAAAGGCGATGCCGCCCAGGATCGCCTTGATCGCCACGGGCGCACCGTCGCCGAAAGTGGCCAGCACGACCGCCAGCACGCACCAGGCGGCGGCATCGTCGATCGCCCCCGCCGACAGCGACAGGGCTCCCAGCGGCGAGGCGCTCAGGCCCCGCTCATGGATGATCCGCGCCAGCATGGGAAAGGCGGTGATGGCGATACAGGCCCCGGTGAACAGGATGGCCTGGGTGGAGTTGATCCCCTGTCCGAACAGGCCCTGGCTCAGCAGCCACGGACCCAGCGCCACCGCCACCAGGAAGGGGGCCGCCATGCCGGCCAGAGACACGGCAAAGGCGCTCTTGGCGTTCTGCTTGAAGTGGTCGCTGCGGAAACCCAGGCCGACCAGGAACATATAGAGGCCGACACCCAGCTGGGCCCCGACGAACAGCACGGCCTTGGATTCCGGCGGAAAGATGAAGCCCTGGATCTGCGGGGCCAGCAGGCCGAACAGCGACGGGCCCAGGATGACGCCCGCGATCATCTCGCCGACAACCTGGGGCTGACCCAGCCAGCGGTGTGCCGCCCAGCCGACCAGGCGGCAGGTGGCGATGATCACCGCCATCTGCAGAAAGAAGGCGATGCTCAGTTCGGCCGGCGTCATGGCTGGTTTCCACCCGGAGGTGTCCGCTGTTCGGACATTGTGTCGCACTTAGGTGTGCCCGTACGTCTCGGGCAAGGGCAGAAGCCTCCCGCCGGGATCACATGACGTTAACGCTACCGGCGATGGGTTTAGGCGGCTTTCGCCGCCATCGGGGCCAGCCCCACTGCCGCTCTCTGCCCATCGTCCAGGCGGGCCAGGTTGATCGAGGCGCCGGTCAGGTCGGCCTGATCCAGCCGCGCTTCGCTCAAGTCGGCGTCGTCCAGCCGGGCATAGCGCAGGATCGCGCCGGTCAGGACGACCGCCATGGATCGTCCTGCGCTCAGCGGCAGCGGACTCATCATCGCCCCGCGCAGATCGGCCATGTTCAGCAAGGCCCCGCCCATCCGCGCGCCGCGCAAATCCGCGCCGCGCAGGTCGGCCCCGCGAAGGTCCGCCCCCTCGAAATTGGCACCCTGCAAGGCCAGACCCCGAAGGTCCAACCCCACAAGACAGGCCCCCTTGGCGCTCATGGCCGAGAGTTTGAGGCCCGTCAGCTTTCCGGCCAGGGGGCGCAGGTCCTCGCCGTCGAACACGGCAGGCTGGCCGAGGACCCCGCCGCTCTCGGCCCAGGCATTGGCGTCCAGCGCCAGTTCGAACAGGGCCTTGGCCTTCTGGATCGCGTCCGGGGCGGGGTTGCGCAGGCTGCCGGTCATATCGGTGCGCTCGACCCGGGCGGTCTCCAGGGCGACGTCGGTCAGAACGGCTCCGACCATCTTCGCGCCAGACAGATTGGCCCCGTCCACGGCCGCGCCCTGCATCATGGCCCCCGACAGGTCGGCATCCTTCAGATTGGCTCCGGTCAGGCGCGCGCCGCGCATTGAACAGTCGGTGAAGTCCGCCTTCTGCGCGCTGAAGCCGTCGAACGACACCTCATCCAGCCGCGCCCCGGCAAAGCGGGCCCCGTCGGCGACGCCCTGGCGAGTTTCGTGCTTGACCGATTGCAGACCCTTTTGGGCATGGGGGATGGCGATGACGCCCTCGCGGAAGTCGGCGCCGGTCAGGTCCGCGTCCTGCAGGTCGGCCCCGCGCAGGCAGGCCCCGCGAAGGTCGGCGCGCCGCAGGTCGGCCCCGGTGAAATCGGCCGCCTTCAGGTCGCAGCAGAACAGCACGGCTCGCGCCAGCCTGGCTCTGGAAAGACGGGCGCCTTCCAGCGAGCAGCCGCTGAAATCGGCCTCTTCCAGATTGCGCCCGGACAGGTCCAGACCGCGCAGGTCCACAAATTTCAACGACAGCCGCCGCCCGCCCGGCCGCCCCTCGGCGAACCGCTCATGCGCGGTAATAAACAGATTGAGGTCACCCTGGCTGAGGGGGCGGCGCTGGAAACTCATCGGCTTGCCTCTGAGGAGTTCAGACCCTGTGCGCCGGTCACGATCGCGCCGGTCAGGTCGGTGTGTCGCAGGGATGCGCCGTGCAAAATGGCCTTGCTGAGTTCCGCGCGGCTCAGGTTGGCCTGTCGCAGATCCGCCCCCGACAGATCGGCACCGCGCAGGCAGGCTCCGCTCATGTCGGCGGGCAGCAGCCGCTCGGCCGACAGCATCAGAGGACCGAGCTGCGCCTGACGTAGGTCGGCGCCGTTCAGTCGCGCCCCGGCCAGGCGCGCCCCGCGCAGATCGGCTCGGCGCAGGTTGCAGGCCCGCAGGTCCGCTCCTTCCAGATGCGCGCCCTGAAGCTGCACCCCCTCCATATCCAGGCCGTAGAAGACGCCGCCACGTGCTGAAAGCGCCGTCAGATTGAACCCTCGGATGGATTTCAGTGCCCTCAGGTCCACCCCATCGAACACGGAGGGCTGCCCTTCCGCCCCACCCGTTTCGCACCAGGTGGCATGGTCCCTCAGCATGTCGGCCGCCGGCAGGCGACCCAAGGGGGATCCTCCCGAGCGATCGTCCGTCAGGGCCCCATCCATATTGGCCCCATCGGCCCGCCACAGGGTGCAGTTGGCACCGACCAGCACGGCATCGCGCATGTCGGCTCCGGACAGATCGGCTCCAGACAGATCGGCGCCAGCAAGGTCGGCCCCCTTGAATGTCGCCTGCTTCAGATTGGCCCGGACGAGCTTGCAATCCTTCATCACCGCATCGGTGAAATCGGCGGCGACCGCGACGACGCCCGTCATCTTGGATCTCTGGAGATTGGCTCCGGCCAGACAGGCCCCCTGGGCCTGGGTCGCGTTGCGGGCCCGTGCCTCGACCACGCGAAAGCCCAGACGGGGATCGGCGGCGGCAATGGTGCCTTCGCGCAGATCGGCCTCGAAAAGGTCGGCCCCGGACAGGTCCGCGCCGCGCAGACAGGCTCCTCTCAGATCGGCCCGGCGCAACTGGGCATCCACCAGGACGGCGTCCTGCATGTCGGCTCCGAAAAAGGTGGCGTTGTCCAGGCGCGCGCCCGTCAGATCGGTTCCGATCATGCAGGCAGCGGCGAAATCGGCATCGGCCAGATTGCGACCGCGAAGGTCCAGGCCGGACAGATCCATCCAGGCAAAGACCGCTCTGGCACCGCCGGGCCGTGCAGACCACAGGCGGTCGTGGCGGGCGCAGATCGCGTCCAGCTCCTGCTGATTAAGTCGTCTTCTGACGACGGGTTCTGCCATTCCCGACATGGCCGCACTCTGACATGGGCCGCTTAAGGAAGGGTTTGAGGTCTTGAAGTCACGCCGCAGGGGAAACCCGGGCGCTCAGGCCCGGGCCCAGCGCTGCCCTCTAAAGGCCGGCAAAGGTGTCGCAGGTCGCCGGGTCGCCGGACTGAAACCCGCGTCTCAGCCATTCCACCCGCTGTTCGGAGGACCCGTGGGTGAAGCTGTCGGGCGAGACCCGGCCGCCGCCGCGGCTCTGGATCGCGTCGTCGCCGATGGCCGAAGCGGTCCGCAGGCCTTCCTCCAGATCACCCGGTTCCAATGCCACCTGACCGTTCGAGACGCCGGCAGCGTTGCGGGCCCACACTCCCGCGTAGCAGTCGGCCTGAAGCTCCAGCGCCACCGAATAGCGGTTGCCCTCCGCCTGGCTGGACGCCCGCTGCTGAGCCGAGCGGACCTGGGCGGACGTGCCTGTGAGGGTCTGGACGTGATGGCCGAACTCATGGGCGATCACATAGGCCTTGGCGAAGTCGGCCCCTGAGGCCCCCAGCTGGGTCTGCATCTGCTGCCAGAAGCCCAGGTCCAGATAGACGGTCCTGTCGGACGGGCAATAGAAGGGCCCCATGGCCGCCTGACCATAGCCGCAGCCGGTGTTGGTGCCGCTTTCGTAAAGCACGACCGTAGGCGGCTCATAGCCCATCAGCTGCGCCGTCCAGACGTCGTTGATGTTGCCGCCGATCACATCGACGAACTGACCGGCCTGATCTTGGGGGGTGCCCTCGACCCCCGCCTCGCTGCTGCCGACGCCGCCGAACTGGCTGGCCAGCTGTGTCGTGGTCGACGGATCGATGCCGAAAAACAGATAGCCGAGGATCGCCAGCACACCGACGCCGAGGCCGCCGCCTGCCAGTGCACCCCCGCCCATACCGCGCCGATCGGAGATTCCGCCGCCACCGCGACGCCCACCCTGCCACTTCATCTCGTTGTCTCCCCGTCCCTGACTTCAGGCTAGGCCGAAACGCAGCGGTTGGGGAAGGGATGCAGGACCCTGAACAGGATCAGCGGCGACGGTCCAGCCAGTCGTCGATCTGGGTGGTCTCGCGGGCGACGGTGCGGCGTCGCTGGGTCGCGGCCTCGCGTTCGCGCCGCTCCTGTTCGGGTGACGCCAGGGGAGCCTCGTCATAGCCGGGCGACAGAGGCGGTTGCCGGGACGCCTGGATTTCCAGAACCGTCAGCCGGGCCTCCGACTGATGCGCCCGCGCCTCCGCCGCACGCTGGTCGGACAGGGCCCGCTGGCGATCCATTTCATAGCGATGGCTGTCGCCGACGGTCGCGTCCGGCCACGGGTGACCATAGGGACGCGACTGCGCCGCGGCCGCCCCAGCAGCGGCCGATACGATCAGAGCGGTAAGAAGAACCAGCGCTCGCATCTGTTCAGAATGGTCCCGGCGGGGCCCATCAGCAAGCGGAGCGGTTCGCTCAGGCTTCGGCCTTCACCTTGGCCGCCAGCTGTGCCTGGTGCGCGCGCATGCCCTCGGCGATCAGCTCGGCGGCTTCGCCCGCATCGCCCCAGCGCTTCACCCTGACCGACTTGTTCTTCTCCAGGTCCTTGTACCGGGTGAAGAAGTGCTCGATCTGCTCGACCAGGATCGCCGGCAGCTGACGATAGCTGGCGATGTCGGTGTAATAGGGGTTCAGCTTGTCGACCGGCACGGCCAGGATCTTGTCGTCGCCGCCGGCCTCGTCTTCCATCATCAGCACACCGATTGGGCGCGAGCGGATGACGCAGCCCGGAACGACCGGCGACGGGTTCAGCACGATCACGTCGCAGGGGTCGCCGTCATCGGCCAGGGTGTGGGGCACAAAGCCATAGTTGCCCGGATAGTACATCGCGGTGTGCAGGAAGCGGTCGACGAACAGGGCACCGGAGTCCTTGTCCATCTCGTACTTCACCGGCAGGCCGCCCTGCGGGATCTCGATCACGACGTTCAGGTCCCAGGGCGGGTTCGGGCCGACGGGAATGGCGTCGAGGTTCATGGCGGGCTCTTGTGCACTGCGAGATCAGGTGACGGGCGTGATAGGCGCAGCGCTCGCCGGGAGCAAGACCTACGCAGGCCGACAGCCTCTTGCCTTTGCAGGTCCCGTCACGGCATTTCCTGCCTATGACCGCTTTCGACTGGACCGCCCTGGTCCTCTTCTTTGTCTGCTGGCTGGGTTACGACCCCCTCATGCGGCTGCTGGCGCGCAAGAGCGGGTCATTGAACGACGACATGACCGTGGTGCGCCGGGTGTGGATGACGGCCATGACCCATCGCGAGATCAAGCTGGTCGACAGCCAGCTGATGGGTCACAGCATCAACTCCGCCTCCTTCTTCGCCTCGACCAATCTGCTGCTGGTGGCGGCGGTGGCCAGCGTGCTGTTCGGGGGCGAGGGGGTTTTGATGGGCTTTGCAGCGGTCGGGGCCGAGAACACGCCGCTGAAGCTGTTGGAGATCAAGCTGGCCCTGGTGATGCTCTGCCTGATCCGCGGCCTGCTCGACTTCATCTGGGCGCTTCGTCAGATGAACTACACCCTGGCGCTGATCGGAGCCGCGCCAGAGATCGAGTCCGAGACGGATCGCATCGCCTTTGGGCAAGCGGCGTCGGATCTGCTGAACCCGGCGCTCGCGGCCTTCAGCCAGGGCGTGCGGGCCTATTATTTCGCCCTGGCTGCAGCGGCCTGGCTCTTCGGGCCACTATGGCTGGCGGTCGGGGTGCTTTCGGCCTTTTCCCTGCTGGTCTATCGCCAGGCTGCCTCGCCAGCCGCGCGCGCCATTCGTCAGGCCCGGCGGCTGCTCGGTCCCGAGTGATTTTGCACTGCAACATTTCGCAGACGCGATAAGAGCACGATCTGGGCAGTGAAACCGGTTACGCGCCCGCAATCTGCGACGAAAGTCGTAACTCTGCGTGATCGTCAGACCGAATTTGCCGCTTGACGGATTGTGCGCTGCAACCTAACTTGACCTTCGACGCTTTGGCGTCTTGCCCTTCCTGGGCGTTTCCTCCCTATAGACTTCAAACCGCGGTTTCGGCCGCGGTTTTTTTTGTCTTCAGCGCACCAGGCCGTCGATGTCGGTCGTCAGGGCGGTGATGACCCTCTCCAGGCCCTTGCTACAGCGCGACCAGCCCAGGCCGGGCTCCAGGGTCGCCTCGTCCAGATAGAGGGCGCGGTTCAGTTCGACCTGAATCGCCCAGAAGCCTTCTGGCGGCCGGCCCCAGGTCTGCGTGGCATAGCCTCCGGCATAGGGCCGGTTCAGGGCTACGCGCCAGCCGAGGCCTTCGAACAGGGCGCGCAGCCGTCGGGTCAGACGCGCCGGACACGAGGTTCCGTGACGATCGCCCAGTACAATGTCCGCACCGCCGTCCCCGCCGGTCGCGCGTGAGGGCATGGAATGCCAATCGATCAGTACCGCCACACCATGCCGCGCCTGTGCTCCCTGCATCAGCTCGGCCAGGGCGCGATGATAGGGCCTGTGCACGCGCGCCACGCGATCAAGGGCTTCAGCCTGAGGCAATCGCCGATCGTAAAGCCTATGCCCGTCTCCGGTCAGGCGGGGCACCACGCCATAGCCGGCCTGGGCCCGCGTCGAGACGGGACCCGGCGGGCAGTCCTCGATCAGCAGAGGATCCCATTCGTCCGCTCGTCGGTTCAGATCGAGATAGGTGCGCGCGATCCGGCCAGCCAGGAGGGTTGCTCCGTGCTGAGGTCCCGACGCCACCAGCCGATCGACCAGCGCGTCCTCCGCACTTCGCAGCGCGGTGACCGGCAAGGCCGCAGGGCGCAGGTCCGGCGGATAGACCGAACCGGAATGCGGCGAGGCGAACACCAGCGGTGTCTCCCGAGCCGCCGTGATGATCTCGAAGGCGGCCTGTCCCCCACATTCGAGATCGGTTGTCGCGTCTTCGTTCATCCTGCCGCCATAGCGCGTTTCGCGGTCCGCGCGAGGGGGGTTGCGTCTGCGTAACGGGGGATGAATGGTCCGCGTCAGTCCGGCTTTTCACGCGCGGTTTACCGTTCGGCGTCTAGCGTCCGGCATCGACGACGGGGTTTTCAAGGCATGGCGCGTATCCTTCTGGCGGAAGACGATGGGTCGCTGCGCGGCTTCCTGACCCGCGCGCTCGAACGTGCCGGACACCAGGTCGTGGATTGCGAGAACGGCGACGATGCGATCGATGCGCTGGAAGACGGCCCCTATGATCTGCTGCTGACGGACATCGTCATGCCGGGGGCCGACGGGATCGAGGTGGCGCGGGTCGCCGCCGCCCGCCAGCCTGGCCTGCGGATCATGTTCATCACCGGATTTGCCGCCGTCGCCCTGACGGCGGCCCAGGCCAGCCCCCAGGCCAAGGTGCTGTCCAAGCCGGTCCATCTGCGGGACCTGGTCGGCGAGGTCGAGCGGATGATCGCCGCCTGATCCTGCGGCCCGTCCCGCCACGCTTGGCGTGCCTCCACCCCAGGGCTAGGCTGCGTCCACCGTTCGACGGATGGAGCCGATGATAAGTCTGATTCTGACCCTGCTGATCGCTCCGCCCCAGGATGCGCCTGCGGACGTGGGCCGCGCCACCTTCACCGCCGGGGTCTGCGGCAGTCTGGGTTGGATCGTGGACCCGGCTGAAAGCGCACGGATGGGTGAGGCGTCGGCCTTGGCCGCTATGGACGACCAGTCCGCCGGTGACCCCGTGGCCGAAGCGCGCGCTGCCGCACGGGCAGTAGAGGCGGAGTTCACGGCCGAGTTCGAGACGGTCACCGACCAGGCCGCCTTCCGGACCTGGGCGGTAATGATCGAGGCCCGGTGCGACGCGACGGCGGAGGCTTATCCGAATCTGCTGCGCCGGGGGCCCGATACCGCTGCAGAGTGGGCCGTCCTGCAGGAACGAGCCCTTTCGCGCCTTCAGCCGTGAGACGAGCCTGTGCGATCTGATGGGACTGCGATCGGGGTCGCTCTGGTCGGCTACGGCTATGCGGGGCAGACCTTTCACGCCCCGCTGATCCAGGCCTCGTCTGGCCTGCATCTCAGGACCGTGGTGTCCGCCCAGGAGGGGCTGAATCTGGGCCCCGAGGTGAAGATCGTCCGCGGGCTGGACGAAGCTTTGTCGGATCCCTCAATACAGTTGGTCGTGCTGGCCACGCCCAATGCTGCTCACGCACCCCAGGCGCTGAAAGCGCTGGAGGCAGGGCGCCATGTCGTCGTGGACAAGCCGTTTGCCCTGTCGCTGAGCGAGGCGCAGGCCGTCGTCGATTGCGCGGCAGAGCGCGGCCGGATGGTGTCGGTCTTTCACAATCGGCGCTGGGATTCCGACTTTCTGGCCCTGACCCACCTGATCCATTCCGGCAGTCTGGGCGCGGTCACGAGGCTGGAGTCCAGCTTCAATCGCTATCGGCCCCAGGTCCGGGACCGCTGGCGAGAGCGGGACGAGCCGGGGGCGGGGATATGGTTCGACCTGGGGCCCCATCTGATCGATCAGGCGCTGATGCTGTTCGGCCGACCCTTAGGCATTACCGCTGACATCGCCATTCAGAGATCGGGGGGGCTGGCCCCGGACTATGCCCATGCGGTTCTCCGCTATGACCGGCTGCGGGTCGTGCTGCATGCCGACATGATGAGCGCAGCTCCCGCGCCCCGATTTGTGGCTCAGGGTCAGCTGGCAGGCTTCGTCTCCTGGGGTCTGGACGTGCAGGAGGATCAGCTGAAAGCCGGACAGACGCCCGGATCGGCCGGTTGGGGCCTGGCTGCCGAGCCCGGCACCCTGACCGATGGCCAGACCGGCGTCCGCACGGCAGTGACTGGCCCGGCGGGCGACTACCGTCAGTTCTATGAGGGGGTGGCCCAGGCCCTGCTGCACGGCGGGGAACCGCCGGTGACCGCCCGGCAGGCCCTGGCGGTCATGGAGGTGCTGGAGGCAGGCCACCTCAGCCATATGCGCCGCGCCGAGGTGCTGTTGCCGCCTCAGGACGGTTGATCAGAAACGCGTTCCAGCTCGGCCTTCAGCCAGGCTTCGTGGCGATCGAAATGATCCGGATTGCGCTGTGAGAAGACCCCGGTCGCCCGGCCCAGCACCACCCCCGTAGCTGCCAGGACGATCTCGCCGACATTGTGCCAGCGGTGCCCCTGTTTGTGGTCATTCCAGGCGCGCCCCTTCAGCGTCTGGCCGATCGGCACGGGCTTCAGGAATTCGACGGTCAGGGATTTTGTCACCGTCAGGGTCTGATGCAGCATCGCGACGGTGCCGAGCATCTCGTCCAGAGTCGCCGCCGTCCAGCCTCCATGGGCGACCCCGCGACCGCCCTCGAATTGAGGGCCGCAGAGGATGTCGAAGTCCACCGCGCCCTGGTCGTCCAGACCCAGACATTTGAGGCCCAGCTTGCAGGCTCCTACCGACTGGCAGGCGGCACAAAGTCTGTGGCCCACACTGTCAGGCGTAATCGTGCCGGTCGCCTGGCTCATCACAGGGCCTCGATCGGATCGTCGCCGACACCCAACTCTGTCGTCAGCCTCTGCTGGGCCTCCAGCATGCGGGTCCACAGCGCTTCGGCCTCCGCAGCTTCTCCCTTGGCCAGATGATCGACCACCCGCCGCTTCACCTCCACATGGCGCACCATGCCGTCACGGGATTGCGGCAGGGCCTGCACCCAGGCCTCGCCTACCAGTTCAGTCTGGGCCTGGATCAGGTCGCGCAGCGTCAGCAATTCCAGGGCGATAAGCCGGTTGGGGCACAGGGCCGACAGCAGTGCATAGAAGTCTTCGTGACTGCGGCTATAGGCAGCGACGTCATCCAGGGCGTCCGCCTGCCGCTCCACCTCGGCCCGCAGGCGAGCGATCGCCTCGGCGGAAAGGCGTCCCGCCAGAAAGCCAATCAGGCGCGGCTCGATGGCGATGCGCGCCTCGTTCAGCTCCGCCTGGGTCGTGCCATGGGCCTGCAGATAGATGCCGGTCGATTCCGACACCATGCGCGCCTCGGGCAGGGTGAACCGTGCCCCGCCGGACGCCCCTCGCGCGACACGCACAAGGTGCTGGGTCTCCAGGATGCGAACGGCTTCTCGGATCGTCGGGCGCGATACGCCGAACCTTTCCCGCAGCTCGATTTCTGACGGCAGGGCATCCCCCGGCCTTGGCCGGGATCGCAGCAGCTCCCGCCGGAGCCAGCGGGCGATGATCTCTGACGTCTTGGGCACATGAAGCGCTGACCCGTCGACGCGGGCGTCGGGGGACCACCGGCCGGGGCCTTTGGTTTCGATACGGCTCACAAACTACGTCCTTGCATAGTGCCAAGGTGAGCGGCGATGACCGAAACGTCAATAATATATATCATTGACACAATGCGGCTCGCGGGGTGATTGTCATAACAGGTAGGAGACCAAGCCAATGACGACAGCCGAAAAGATCTGGGTGAACTCGGGCGACAGCCACGTCTGGGAGCCGAAGGACCTGTGGACCGCCAATCTGCCCGCCTCGCTGAAGCACCGGGGCCCGCACATGGTGCGCGACGGCAAGCACGACATTTATGTCGTCGACGATGAGAAGGTGTTCTTCGCAGCGGCTTCGATGATCGACGCCATCACGCCGCCGGGCTCGGCGGACCTCAACCTTCGTCTGGCCGATCTGGACGAGCAGGGCATCTGGGCCGAAGTCGTGTTTCCGTCCGTCGGCATCTGGCTGTCGGTCATGAAGGACCGCGAACTGATGCATCAGTCAGTCAAGGTCTATAACGACTGGGCAAAGGCCGACATGATCGACCGATCGGAGCGGCTTCTGGCCACGGCCCTGATCTCGGTGCTGGATTTCGACGATGCCGCAGAGGAGACGAAGCGTGTCGCCGAACTCGGCTTCAAGTCGATCTGCCTGCCGGCCACCCTGCCTGACCACCTTGAGTACAATATGCCGGAGTTCGACCGGATCTGGGCCATCTGTGAAGAGGCCGGGATGGTGGTCTGCTTCCACGTCGGCACGGGATCATCCAAGCTGATCGTGACGCGCGGACCGGGCGGTGCGCTGATCAACTACTGGGAGACGACCATCCCGGTTCAGCGCTGTGTCACCCACATGATCTCGGGCGGTGCCCTGGACCGGTTCCCCAAATTGAAGATCATGACGGCCGAAGCCGGTGTGGCCTGGGTGCCCGCCTTGGGCGACCGGCTGGACGAGGCCTATCGTCAGCACAACCGCTATGCCCATCCCAAGCTGAACCGCCTGCCGACCCAGATCATCAAGGATCAGGTCTATTCCAGCTTCCAGCATGACGAGACGGCCCTGCCGGCGGTGATCGCCCACAACTATCAGAACGCCCTTTGGGGTTCAGACTATCCGCATCTGGAGGGCACTTATCCGCACACCCAGGAGGTGCTGCACGGCCTGTTCGACCATGTGTCGCCGGATGTCCGCCGTCGCGTCACCCTGGGCGCATTCGAAGAGCTGTTTGGCATCGGCATGCCGGTGGCCAAGGCCGCCTGACGATCGGGCCAGACCTCCCCCTTGGATGTCGAGGGGGAGGTCTGCGGCTTCAGACCGTCTGGTTGTAGTCGCCGATTTCCGGATAGGCGGTCAGGCGCGGCTTGACCTCTTGGTGGAACAGATCGCGCATATCGTCTTCGGAGCGCATGCTCTCGACCACAACGACCAGTTCGGGCTTGTTCGAAGAGGCCCGGACCAGCACCCATGAGCCGTCGTCCAGGTGGACGCGCACCCCGTTGACGGTGATGGTCTCCACGATCTTGCGGCCCAGGATCGATCCGCCCGAGGCGGCGAGCGCCTCATACTCGGCCACGATACGCGACAGGACTTCGTACTTCAGCTCGTCGTCGCAATGCGGCGACATGGTCATCGAGGTCCAGGCGTCCGGCAGGGCGGCCTTCAACTCGCTGAGCTTCTTGCCGGGATTGCGATCCAGCATGGCCAGGACGGCCCCTGCCGCGACGATCCCGTCGTCGTAGCCGTGACCGATCGGGTCGTTGAAGAAGAAGTGGCCCGATTTCTCGAACCCGGCCAGGGCCCCCAGTTCGGCGGTCTTGCGCTTGATGTAGCTGTGACCGGTCTTCCAATAGACGGTGTCCGCGCCATTGGCCTTCAGGACTTCGTCGGTCTTGTACAGGCCGGTCGACTTCACATCGACGACGAAGGTGGCGTCGGGATGCAGGGCGGAGAGGTCGCGGGCCAGCATCAGCCCGATCTTGTCGGCAAAGATCTCCTCGCCCGTGTCGTCGACCACGCCGCAGCGATCGCCGTCCCCGTCGAAGCCCAGCGCCAGGTCGGCTCCGGTCTCGCGGACGCGGGCCGCCATCTGCATCAGCATATGGTGGTCTTCCGGGTTCGGATTATATTTCGGGAAGGTGTAGTCGAGGTCAGTGTCCATTTCGATCACCTCGACACCCATTCGGCGCAGGGCCTCCGGTGCAAAGGCTCCGGCCGTACCGTTGCCGCAGGCGGCCACGACCTTGATCGGGCGGCTGACCTTCACCTTGGCGGTGACCTCTTCCAGATATTTTTCACGGAAGCCCTCGACCCGCTCCAGACGGCCGCCCGCGCGGGCGACGCCCTCGCCGTTCAGGACGATGTCCTTCAGGCGACCGATCTCGTCGGGGCCGAAGGTGAGCGGAGCCTTCGCGCCCATCTTGACGCCGGTCCAGCCGTTCTCGTTGTGGCTGGCGGTCACCATGGCCACGCAAGGGGCTCCAAGCGCGAACTGGGCAAAATAGGCCGTCGGCGACAGAGCCAGTCCGATATCCAGCACCTCCATACCGCCTTCCAGCAGGCCCAGCGTCAGGGCCTGCTTCACGCTGAGCGAATAGGACCGGAAGTCGTGGCCGACCACTATACGGGGCTGAACCCCGATTTCGTGCACATAGGTCGCAAGACCCAGGCCCAGGGCCTGAATGCCCAGGAGGTTGATTTCCTTTTCCAGAACCCAACGGGCGTCGTACTCGCGAAAGCCGGTCGGCTTGACCAGGGGTGTGGTCTCGTAGTCGGCCGTGTTGGGCCGGAGGTCCTGGCGCGGCTTGATCATGGAATTGTCCTTGGACGGAAGAGTGTGCGGTCGTCGCGAGACGGAGCCTCGTGGCCCGCCGCCCCCGACCCCCGCCATGCAACAAGCGTTGGTATAGCGAACGGTCCAAGGGCCGACAACAAGAGCGCCGCGTGCGGAAAGTTCCATTTTCGGGACGGTTTTACCCTCCGCTCCGTCCGGTGCCGGGGTGATACTGTGCTTGACCCCTTCGCGGGTGCGGCATAGGCCGGAGCGTCGATTTTCGGAGTCTCCCATGCCTCGTCTGATCTTGCTGCGCCACGGCCAGAGCCAGTGGAACCTGGAAAACCGCTTCACCGGCTGGGTCGATGTCGATCTGACGGCCGAGGGCGAGGCCCAGGCCCGGCGTGGCGGCGAACTGATCGCGCAGGCAGGTTTTCGTCCGGCCGTGATGTTTACCTCTGTCCTGACGCGGGCGAAGCGCACCGGGGCGCTGGCCCTGCAAAGCGCGGGTCTGACGGACGTGCCGGTCATCGAGGACTGGCGGCTGAACGAGCGCCACTATGGCGGCCTGACCGGGCTCGACAAGGCGGAGACGGCCAAGAAGCACGGCGAGGATCAGGTCAAGGTCTGGCGCCGCAGCTATGACATTCCGCCGCCGCCGCTGGAGGCGGGCAGCGAATGGGATTTCACCGCCGACCCCCGCTATGCGGGCCAGGCCATTCCCGACACCGAGAGCCTGAAGACCACCCTGGACCGCGTCCTGCCTTACTGGAACGAGGCCATCGCCCCCCGCCTGACGGCGGGCGAAGACGTGCTGATCGCCGCGCATGGCAACTCGCTGAGGGCCATCGTCAAACACCTGTTCGCAGTGCCGGACGATCAGATCGTCGGCGTCGAGATTCCGACCGGCAATCCGCTGGAGATCGATCTGGATGATGCGCTGACGCCGGTGACCGCCCGTTATCTGGATCAGGATCGCGCGACGCCCCTGCCGCAGGTGGCAGGATGAGCGATACCGACGAAGGCTTCATGCGCCAGGCTATCGACCTGGCGCTGGCGCAGATGGGTCAGACCTGGCCCAACCCGGCGGTGGGCTGTGTCATCGTCAAGGACGGGGTCGTGGTTTCTCAGGCGGCGACCGCGCCCGGCGGCCGTCCTCATGCCGAGGAACAGGCGGCCCCGGCCGCCGGCGAGGCTGCGCGCGGGGCCACTGCCTATGTGACCATGGAGCCGTGCGGGGCCCGGTCGTCTGGCCGGGTTTCCTGCTCGCAGTATCTGGTCGAGGCGGGTGTGTCGCGTGTGGTTGTGGCCGCCGTCGATCCTTCGCCCTTCGCCTCGGGCCGGGGCGTGGAACGGTTGCGCCAGGCGGGGCTGGAGGTACGGACCGGCGTCCTCAGTGCCGATGCCTCAGTCCTGTATGAAGGCTATCTGCACCGGCTGGAAACCGGACGGCCCATGGTCCGTATCAGCGAGGACGGGGTCGGATATGACGCCCGGTTCGCCGCCTCGGCCCGCGCCGATCTGGTCACCGAGCTGAACCGTCTGGGTGAGGCGGGTTATACGCGGCTGTGGACCACGCCCGGTGATCTGGCCGACGCCTTGGCCGCCAAAGGGTTGCTGACGACCTGAGGCCTGCGCGCAGTCCCGGCGCGAACCCTAGAGGCGGCGGAAGGTCGGGGGTGGGGCGCCGGCGGCGCGCTGGCGGGCGTCAGCGTCGGCCAGGGGCTCGATCGCTACGGCCATGTGATGGGCATTGGCGTGCAGCAGGTGCGCCGCATCGACCATGACCCCAACATGACCCGTCCAGAAGGCCAGGTCGCCGCGTTTGAGATCGGTCGCCTCGACCTCCCGGCCCAGGTCCGCCTGCTGGTCGGCATCGCGCGGGCAGCCGCGTCCACAGGCATAGAGGGCCTGTTGCACCAGGCCCGAGCAGTCCAGCCCCAGGCTTTCGCGACCGCCCCATTGATAGGGGGCACCGACGAACCGTTCGGCGACCGCAGCAGGGTCGTCGTCAAAGGTGTCGAAGGCGGCAAGGTGGTCCAGGGTGATCCAGCCCGCGCGATCCACGCGCACGAAACGACCCTGCCGCTCGCCGGCCGTCACCAGAGCATTGAGGCTGAGCAGCATGACCGGCCCGCTCCGGAAGTCGGGCTCGGAATAGGCATAGGTGCGGATGGCCCCAACGCGGTGGGTCGGCATCACGACCGGGGCGGACAGGGCCTCGATATCGACATGGCCGACATAGCCGTCTCGGCGCGACCGGCCCCAGGCCAAGCCATCGGCCTCTTCCAGCACGTCGAAGACTTCGCCGAAGATCAGCTGGTCTTCCTGACGGCCGCCGGGGTGGGGGCGCAGGGGTGCGACGGCGGCGGTGCACTGCATCGGCGTGACGTCGCCATAAGCAGAGGCACGCACCAGCCCTTCCAGCGCCCGCTCGGCCAGGTCGGGCCGGGCCAGGGTGGTGCGCGCATCGAAGGCGTCGGACAGGGCGGCGTTGACGGTCAAACCAGGGCTCGAACGATTGAGCGGCGGTTGTGTCACACGAAGGCGAAGGCCGCGTTAACGGGCCGGCGGGAAACGATCGCTGAGGTAGCGATAGCAGGCCCGAAGGCTCTGGGCCTCGCCGCCCTCCGGCCAGCCGGGGCGGCCCCGGCTGTTCCAGGCGAAGATGTCCATGTGGGCCCAGGCCCCCGTCGTGGGCGCAAAGCGTTGCAGGAACAGGGCGGCGGTGATCGATCCTCCCTGGGCCCAGGCAGCGGAATCGTTGCGCACATCGGCGATCTCGCTGTCCAGGGCGGCGCGATAGCCCGGCCACAGCGGCATCCGCCACAAAGGATCGCGCACCGCCGCCGCCGCGGCCAGAAGCCCCGCGGCCAGAGCCTCGTCGTCCGTATAGAGGGGCGGCAGTTCGGGCCCCAGGGCGATGCGGGCGGCCCCGGTCAGGGTGGCGAAGTCCAAGGTCACATCCGGCTCATGCTCGCCCGCACGGGTCAGGACGTCGGCCAGGATCAGCCGTCCCTCCGCATCGGTATTGCCGATTTCGATCGTCAGGCCCCGGCGGCTGTTCAGGATGTCACCCGGTCGGAAGGCGTCGGCTGAGATAGCATTCTCGACCGCCGCGACCAGGACGACCAGGCGTACGGGCAGTTGGGCCTGCATGACCAGTCGGCCGAGGGCCAGGGCATGGGCCGCCCCGCCCATGTCCTTTTTCATGTTCCGCATGCCGGCGGCGCCCTTGATGTCCAGGCCCCCGGTGTCGAACACCACGCCCTTGCCGACCAGGGCGACCAGCGGCAGGTCGGCGCGGTCCAGGTTCCAGCCGATCTCGATGACGCGGGGTGCCCGCTCGATCGTCGCGGCCCGGCCCACGGCATGGACGGCGGGATAGTTTGCCTCCAGCAGGGCCTCGCCCGTGGTCACCGACAGTGTGGCCCCGGACGCCTCAGCGATTTCGCGGGCGATGGTCTCGATCTGCAGCGGGCCCATGTCGGCGGCGGGGGTGTCGACCATTTCGCGCGCCAGGGCGCAGGCCGCCACGATCCGCAGGATCTCGGTCAGATCCAGGCCGTCCGGCACCGCGAGCCGGGCCTGTTCGCGTGCCGGTCGCGACTTGTAACGGTCGAAGACATAGGTCCCCAGGGCAAAGGCCAGGGCGGCGGTGGCCGCCTGATCGTCCGCCACGCCTTCCAGCCGCCACAAGCCGCCGGGCAGGCGGGGAGAAAGGCCACGCAGGGCCATAGGGTCCAGGCGCTCGCCCACCCCGAACAGGGCCCCCTCCACCGTCCCGTCGGTGCCGGGCAGCATCAGCAGTTGACCGGCCTTGCCCGTGAAATCGTTGGCGGCAGCCCAGGTCGCCTCGCCGCCAGCCAGGGTCTGCCCAGCCGTCACGATCCGCAGCGGGCGGGCACCGGTGGCCTGGGTGGTCAGGATATCGGGGTAAAGGGCGGACATGGGCAGCCTGTTAACCAAAGGTTGACGGCCTGGGGCGACTCTTGGCGATCGCAACATAACCGTCTGGACGCCTCTCATGTCGCGCACCCCCCTTCGCTTCGCAACCGGTCTGGCCGCCGCAATGCTGCTGACCGGAGCCGGCCAGGTGCTGGCCCAGACGCCGCAGGCTCCCACCAACGCCGAGGCGCGGGCCGCCATCGCCCGCACGGATCCCCTGTCTCGCTCGGTCTTCTGGGCCGGCGAAGCCCAGGCCAACCCGGCCGATCCGGTGGCGGGCGTGAACCTAGCCCAGGCTCTGCGCGAGATGGGTCGCTATGAGCAGGCCGCCGCCGCCGCCCAGGAAGTACTTCTGAGCCAGCCGGACAATGTCGAGGCCATGCTGGAGGTGGGCCGTGCCCATATTGCGCGGGGACAGGCCTTCTACGGCATCGCCGCGCTGGAACGAGCCCGTGACCTTGCCCCCCAGGATTGGCGGCCACTGTCCTTGCTGGGCGTGGCCTATCAGCAGGTCGACCGCAAGGACGACGCCCGCGCGGCCTGGAACGCGGCCCTGATCCTGTCGCCCGACAATCCGGCGGTGCTGGCCAATGTGGCCATGACCTATCTGACCGCAGGGGATACCGCTTCGGCCGAGGTGCTGCTGCGCCGCGCGGCTGCCCAGCCGGGGGCCACGCTGCAGGTGCGCCAGAACCTGGCGATGGTGCTGGGCCTGCAAGGCAAGACGGCGGAGGCGGAACAGATCCTGCGCCGCGACCTGCCGCCCGAGGTCGCCCGCAAGAACCTGGACTGGATTCGCGAACAGAACGGCGGCGACCGGGCCTCGGTCGGCGGCCGGACCTGGGATTCGCTGCAATAGCGCCGTCCTCTCCCGCTTCGCTGCGCTTCACGGGGGCGGATCGAAGGCCTATCTGTCCGGCATGATCGACGATCTCTACAGCGCCAGGATCCTGCGACTGGCGGCGGAACTGCCGCATGCCGGGCGGCTGGCCGCGCCGGAGGGGACGGGCGAGCGCGTGGCCCGGCTGTGCGGGTCGCGCGCCACGGTCGATGTCACCCTGGACGAGGTCGGGCGGGTCCGGGACTTTGCCCAGGACGTGAAGGCCTGCGCCCTGGGCCAGGCCGCCGCCGGAGTGGTGGGGCAGGTGGCGATCGGTGCCAGCCTGGCCGAGATCACGGAGGCGCAGGCGGCCACTGTCGCCATGTTGAAATCCGGAGGGGAGGGGCCCGTCGGACGATTCGAAGGCCTGCGGGCCCTGCGGCAGGTGGCCGACTATCCGGCCCGTCACGCCTCCACCTTGGTGGCGCTGGATGCCCTGCTGGAGGCGGTGGAGGCGGCGCAGAGCGCTGGCACGCGATGAGCGAGAGTTCGCCCCAGAGCCTTTATGAACGCGGGGTCCGCATCGCCCATCGCGGGTACAAGCTGACGCTCAGCCCGTTGATCGGGCAGTCCTGCCGGTTCCTGCCGACCTGTTCCGACTATGGCCGCGATGCCCTGATCCAGCATGGGCCTGTGCGGGGGGGATGGCTGACACTGCGTCGTCTCTGTAAATGCCACCCATTCGGCAGTTCGGGCTATGATCCGGTGCCTCCCGTTTCTAAAGACTGACGCCATGATCGATCTGAAATTTCCCGACGGTGCTGTTCGACAGGTGGAGCCCACCGCGACCGGCCGCGACGTGGCGGCCTCCATTTCGCCGTCGCTGGCCAAGCGCGCGGCCCTGGTGTCGATCAACGGTGTTCTGCGCGACCTGGACCGTCCGCTGGAGACCGGCGGCGATTTCAGGCTGATCATGCGCGACGACGCCGATGCGCTGGAGACCATCCGCCACGACGCGGCTCACGTCCTGGCCCAGGCGGTGCAGGAGCTGTTTCCCGGCACCCAGGTGACAATCGGTCCGGCCGTCGAGGACGGCTTCTATTACGACTTCCACCGGGATGAGCCGTTCTCGACCGACGACTTTGCCGCCATCGAAAAGCGAATGGCCGAGATCGTCGATCGCGACGAGAAGCTGGTCCGCGAAGTGTGGGAGCGCGACGCCGCCATCGCCCATTTCGAGTCCATCGGCGAGACCTTCAAGGCCGAACTGATCCGCGACCTGCCGGACACCGAAGAGATCACCGTCTATCGCTCGGGCGGCTGGCTGGACCTGTGCCGGGGGCCACATTTCCCCTCCACGAAATTTGTCGGCAAGGCCTTCAAGCTGACCAAGCTGGCCGGGGCCTATTGGCGCGGGGATCACCGGAATCCGCAGTTGCAGCGCATCTATGCGACGGCCTGGGCCAATCAGGCTGACCTGGACGCCTATCTGCTGCGCGTCGAGGAAGCCGAAAAGCGCGACCACCGACGTATTGGTCGGGCCATGGAACTGTTCCACATGCAGGAAGAGGGCCGCGGCATGGTCTTCTGGCACCCCAAGGGCTGGGTGCTGTGGCAGGTGATCGAGGCCTATATGCGCCGCCGCCTGGACAAGGCTGGCTATGTCGAGGTCAAGACGCCCCAGGTGCTGGATCGCAAATTCTGGGAGGCCTCGGGCCACTGGGACAAGTATCGCCCTAATATGTTCGTCTGCGAGACGGTCGAGGGCGAGACCCTCAGCCTGAAGCCGATGAACTGCCCCGGCCACGTCCAGATCTTCGGCATCGGCCAGCGGTCCTATCGCGAACTGCCGCTGCGGATGGCCGAGTTCGGAGCCTGTCACCGATATGAGCCGTCAGGGGCCCTTCACGGCCTGATGCGGGTGCGCGGCTTCACCCAGGACGACGCCCACATCTTCTGCCGCGAGGACCAGATCGTCGAGGAGACCGCCGCCTTCATCGAACTGGCCCGCAGCGTCCACGCCGACCTGGGCATGGAGACCGCCTATATCAGCCTTGGCACGCGTCCAGAGGTCCGCGCGGGCACGGACGAGTTCTGGGACAAGGCAGAGAACCTGATGGCCGAGGCCGCCCGCGCCGCCGGGACCGAGCCGGTCGTGACCGAGGGCGACGGCGCCTTCTATGCGCCCAAGCTGGATTTCATCGTCAAGGACGCCATCGGTCGCGAATGGACCTGCGGCACCATCCAACTGGACTATGTGCTGCCCGAGCGGCTGGATGCCGAATACGTCGGCGAGGACGGCCAAAAGCACCGGCCGGTCATGCTGCACCGGGCGATCTTGGGATCGTTCGAACGATTTATCGGCATTCTGATCGAGAACTATGCCGGGGCTTTCCCGCTGTGGCTGGCACCGGTCCAGGCGGTGGTGGCGACCATTACCTCTGACGCCGACGACTATGCTCGAGAGGTCACCGCCCGGTTCAAGGCGGCGGGCCTGCGGGTCGAGACCGACCTGAGAAACGAAAAGGTCGGCTACAAGGTGCGCGAACATTCGGTCGGCAAGGTGCCGGTCATCGCCGTGGTCGGTCGCAACGAGGCGGCCGAGGGTCAGGTCGCGATCCGGCGACTGGGCAGCCAGGCCCAGACGGTCGTCTCGATCGAAGAGGCAATCCGCATCCTGACCGAAGAGGCAACGCCTCCGGACCTGCGCGCCTGACGCTCGGCCCGCACAGCGTGGACGACCGGCCCGTCGCCATCGTCGGCGGCGGCTATTCCGGAACCATGCTGGCGGCGCGGCTGGCCGAGCGGGGACAGGCGTCGATCCTGATCAACCGGACGCCGCATTTCGGCCTGGGCGTAGCCTATTCGACACCCTTCGATGGGCATCGGCTGAATGTGCGCTCGGCCCGGATGAGCGCCGTTGCCGACGAGCCCGGCGACTTCGTGCGCTGGCTGGAGGCGTATCATCCCGAATGGGCCGAACCGGACGGGTTTGCGCCGCGTCGTCTGTTCGGCCTGTACGTCCAGGACCGGCTGAAGCGGGTGGAGACGATCTTTCCCGGCTGCATCGAGCGGCGCGTGGCCGATGTCGTTTCCATAGAGGCTGACGGCGTCACCCTTGGCGACGGAAGGCGGCTGGCGGCGCGGGCGATCGTTCTGGCCACCGGCAATCCCGCTCCGAAAACCACCCGCAGGAACGCGGCAGGCGGTCTGTCACGGATCGTGCCCGATCCCTGGGCTCCGGGCGCGTTGGAGAGCATCGGCCGGGACGACGACATCCTGATCCTGGGCACCGGCCTGACCATGGTCGACATGGTGCTGGTGCTGGAGGGGCGCGGATGGCGGGGACGGGCGACGGCGGTCTCGCGGCGAGGCCTGATGCCGCGCGCTCATCACCTGACCGCCGATGCGGTCGCACCGCCCGACGCGACCATGACGTCCGGGCCGCTGTCGCGCCGCGTGGCCGCTGCCCGCAGGCGAGCGAGCGCCGTCGGCTGGCGGACGATGATGGAGGGGCTGCGGCCGGTGACCTCGGCCCTGTGGCGCGAAGCGGACGTGGCGACCCGTGGCCGGATCGTGCGTCACCTGCGCCCCTGGTGGGATGTCCACCGCCACCGCATCGCACCCGAAGTCGCGGCCGTCATGTACCGGCTGCTGTCCGATCAGCGCCTGACCCTGGCGGCGGGCCGGATCGGGGAGATCGAGAGCATTGATGGGGGCGTGGTCCTGCACTGGACGCCGCGGCACGGTCCGCCTCAGCCGCCAAAGGTCGCGTCCTGGGCCATCGACTGCACCGGGCCCGGCCATGATGCGGCGGGCGATGCCCTGACCGGCCCCCTGATCGCCACGGGGCGGGCGCGGCTGGATGCGCTGGGGCTGGGACTGGACCTGGACGATCAGGGACGGGCACTGAACGCACAGGGCCGTGCCGATCCCGCGCTGTTCGTCCTGGGGCCACCGTCGCGGGCCGCCTTCTGGGAATCCATCGCCGTGCCGGACATTCGCCAGCGGATCGAGACGATCGTCGAGGTTCTAGCCTAGCGAAAGGCCCCGTCGCGCAGGTTGATGCCATGCTCGCCATAGGCCTTCAGCGCGGCCAGCATCTGGGTCCAGCCCATGCAGTTGCCATAGGACGCCTTCAGACCCGTCGGTGTCTCATGCCAGCCTTCCTCTGCGATGCGGACCAGGGTTCGGGTGTCGTCGTCCAGGGACGAGAAGCTCATCGTCACCGTCGTCATGTAGCTGGCCCCCACGACAGGGTGGTTCTCGTCCGGCACGCCTTCGTTAGCCTCCCAGCGCAGGACGATCCTTTCATCCTGGATCACCTCGACGACCTCGACGGGAAAGGCACCGGGAAAGTCGGCGAAATCCCACTGGACCGTGGTCCCGGTCGCCAGACGCCCGACCGCGCCGCCGGTGGTGAAATACCGCGACAGATGGGTGGGATCGGCCACCATCTCGAACACCTGATGAACGGGTTTGGCCACCCGCATCGATACCTCGAATTTCAACGCCATGGTCTTGCTCCGTGGTTGCTGATCGACGGTATATGTTATATATATATAACATGTCAAACGGCGACGATCTCGATGCGGTTTTCAAGGCCTTGGCCAACCCGGCGCGGCGACGTCTGCTGGATGCGATGAAGGATGGCCCGCGAACGACCGGCCAGCTTTGCGAGGCGGAACCGTCGCTGGATCGCTGCACGGTGATGCTGCATCTGAAAACGCTGGAAACGGCCGACCTGATCATCGTCCGGCGGGATGGCCGGGAGCGCTGGAATCACCTGAACGCCGAGCCAATCAAGGCCGTCCATGACCGCTGGCTGGCCCCCTATACCCGAGGTGCGGTGGCGATGCTGGCGGACCTCAAGGCGCGGGTGGACCTCGCCGGGCAGGACTGAGCTCAGTCCTGCAGGGTCTCGCCGATCACGTCCCGGGACAGGCGATCGCGGGCGGCGGCCAGGATGTCGAGGTAGTCGGCGCGGAACGGCTCGGACAGGTCCGCCTTCAGTCGCTCCATGACCTCCCGCAGCACATGGATTTCCGACGGGCTTTCGAAACACTCGGCCGAGGGCGTGGCTCGCGGGGCGTCGTCGATCCAGCGCGCCAGGAGTTCGAACAGGACCAGCGCCTCGTCCCGCTCCAGCTTCAAGGCGACCTTTGGCGGTCCGCCCAGGCCGAACATCAGCCCGCCGCCTGGACCGCGGCGGCAACGTCGGCGACCACGGCCTTGACCAGGCTCTCGTCGTCGCCCTCGGCCATGACGCGGATCAGCTTTTCGGTGCCGGAGGGGCGGACCAGCAGGCGGCCGGTGCCGTTCAGGCGGGCCTCTCCATCAGCGATCGCCGCCTGGACGGTGGCGGCTTCCAGCGGCTTTCCGGCCGTGTAGCGGACGTTCTTCAGCAGTTGCGGCACCGGCTCGAACTGACGGGCCAGCTCACTCATGGGCCGTCCACTCTCGACCATAACGGCCAGGACCTGAAGCGCCGCCATCAGGCCGTCGCCGGTCGTGGCATAGTCGTGCAGGATCAGGTGGCCCGACTGTTCGCCGCCCAGGTTGAAGCCGCCGCCGCGCATCCGCTCCATGACATAGCGATCGCCGACCGAGGTCCGCTCCAGCGTCAGGCCCTCGGCCTTCAACAGCCGCTCCAGCCCAAGGTTGGACATGACGGTGGCAACGACGCCACCGCCGCTCAGCCGACCGCGCCGGGCCCAGTCCAGACCGATCATGGCCATGATCTGATCCCCGTCCACGATCTGGCCCTTCTCGTCGCAGACGATCAGCCGATCGGCATCACCGTCCAGGGCGATGCCGATGTCGGCGCGGTATTCCTTGACCGCCGCCGCCAGGGTGTGGGGATGGGTGGAGCCACAGTCGGCATTGATGTTGGTGCCGTTCGGCGAGACGCCGACGGCGCAGACCTCTGCCCCCAGTTCGAACAGGGTGGTCGGGGCCACGCGATAGGCCGCTCCGTTCGCACAATCGACCGCGATGCGAAGGCCCTGCAGGCTGAGGCTCTTGGGGAAGGCGGCCTTGGCGATCTCGATATAGCGGGCGGGAGCTTCGTCGATCCGCTTGACCCGTCCCAGACGCGCCGAGGGGGCCAGGCCCTGGTCCAGCGGCTGATCCATCATGGCCTCGATGGTCAGCTCGGTCTCGTCCGACAGCTTGTAGCCGTCCGGCCCGAACAGCTTGATGCCGTTGTCGGCATAGTCGTTGTGCGAGGCCGAGATCATCACCCCCAGGTCGGCGCGCATCGACCGGGTCATCATGGCCACCCCCGGCGTGGGAATGGGGCCGAAGGTGCGAACATCCATGCCGACCGAGGCAAAACCGGCGACCAGGGCCGGTTCGATCATGTATCCCGACAGCCGGGTGTCCTTGCCGATCACCACCAGGTGGCGACGATCGTCCTTGGACATGAACAGCCGCCCGGCAGCCAATCCAACCCGCAGCGCCACCTCTGCCGTCATGGGCAGGGTGTTGGCCCGACCGCGAATGCCGTCAGTGCCGAAATATTTCCTGTCGCCCATGATGTCTCCTCGCTCGCGCCCGTTGGCGTCTCTCTAAGGCCCGAAACCTTCCGAAACCGCTTATTAGGTGCCGGAACGCTATCCACCTCCTAGACCACGGCACCGGAGCCGTCATCATTGCGGCCACGGCGTCGAGGCGGAGATCTGAAACCATGTGCGGCATCATCGGCATTGTCGGAAACCAGCCCGTGGCGGATCGGCTGATCGAAAGTCTGAAGCGGCTGGAGTACCGGGGCTATGACTCGGCCGGTATCGCGGCCCAAGTCGATGGCGTGCTGGAGCGCCGCCGCGCCCCCGGCAAGCTGAAGGAGTTGGAAAAGGTCCTCGCCGCCCAGCCCCTGGTTGCCACGACCGGCATCGGTCATACCCGCTGGGCCACCCATGGCGCGCCGACCGAGCGCAATGCCCATCCCCATATCGCGGGGCGGGTGGCGGTGGTCCACAACGGCATCATCGAGAATTTCGCGGAACTGAAGGCCGAGCTGATCGCGGCGGGCCGGACCTTCTCATCCGATACCGACACCGAGGTGGTCGCCCATCTGCTGGACAGCGAACTGGCCACAGGGCTGTCCCCGCTGGAAGCGTTCAAGGCCACGCTGGACCGGCTGACCGGGGCCTTTGCCCTGTGCGTGCTGATTTCGGGCGAGGACGAGGTCATCCTGGCGGCGCGCAACGGCCCGCCCCTGGCGGTCGGGCATGGCGACGGTGAAATGTTCATCGGATCGGACGGCCTGGCGCTGGGCCCCTTCACGAACAAGATCACCTATCTGGAAGACGGCGACTATGTCCTGGCCACCCATGCCGGGGCGCGCATCTTCGATGCCAGCGGCAGCGAGGTGGCGCGGGCAGTCAAGACGGTGCCCGCCTCTGCCGTGCTGATGGAAAAGGGCAACTATCGCCACTTCATGGAGAAGGAGATCCATGATCAGCCCGAGGGCTGCCAGCACACCATCGCCGCCTATGTCGACACCCTGACCGATCGCACGCGCGTCGAGGGCATCGATTTCGCGGGCCTGGAGCGGATCCAGATCGTCGCCTGCGGCACCTCCTACATCGCCGGAATGATCGGTCGGTATCTGATCGAATCGCTGGCCGACCTGCCGGTGGACGTCGAGATCGCGTCCGAGTTCCGCTATCGCAATCCGTCCCTGCGGGCCAATGCCCTGGCCATCGCCATGTCCCAGTCGGGCGAGACCGCCGACACCCTGGCCGCCTTCCGCCACTGTGCCCAGGCCGGGATGAAGACCGCCGCCATCGTCAATGCCACCGAGAGCACCATCGCCCGCGAGGCTGATGTGGTGTGGCCCATCCATTGCGGACCCGAGATCGGCGTCGCCTCGACCAAGGCCTTTACCGCCCAGGTCAGTGTGATGATCGCCATCGCCATCGCCGCCGCCAAGGCGCGGGGCCGCATCGATGGTGCGGAGGAGCAGCGGCTGGTTCGCGTGCTGCTGGGCGCGCCGCGCCTGATTGCCGAGGCCATTGGTCTGGAAGGCGCGATCAAGGACATCGCCGCCGAGATCGCCAAGGCGCGCGACGTCCTCTACCTGGGGCGCGGCCCCATGTCGGCGCTGGCGCTGGAAGGCGCGCTGAAGCTGAAGGAGATCAGCTATATCCACGCCGAGGGCTATGCCGCCGGCGAGCTGAAGCACGGCCCGATCGCCCTGGTGGACGAAGCGACGCCGATCATCATCTTGGCCCCCTATGATTCCTGGTTCGAGAAGTCGGCCTCGAACATGAGCGAGGTCATGGCGCGCGGCGGGCAGGTGGTCTTCATCACCGATCCGGAAGGCGCACGCCACGCGCCCGCCGGGGCCAAGGTGGTGGTGACGGCCCCGGGGTGCGATCCCCTGATCTCGGCCCTGGTCATGTCGGCGCCGATCCAACTGCTGGCCTATCACGTGGCCGTGGTGAAGGGGGCGGACGTCGATCAGCCGCGGAACCTGGCCAAGTCCGTCACGGTTGAATGAGGTCCGACAGGCCGGTCCGGTCTGACGAACGCTGATTTCACATCGCGGTGGTTTCGCGACCGGTCGAGATCGGTCTATCACGGTCGCCGAATTGCATCAGGACCGATCCATGACCCGACCCTCCGCCCGCGTTCGCAAGGCCGTCCTGCCCGTCGCCGGACTGGGCACCCGCGTGCTGCCTGCAGCCAAGGTGACGCCCAAGAACATGCTGAACGTGTTCGACCGGCCCATCCTGTCACACATCGTGGCCGAGGCGCGCGACGCCGGCATCGAGCACATCATCTTCGTGGTGGGCCGGGGCCAGACCTCGATCGAGGACTATTTCGACCACGGTTACGAACTGGAGGCGATCCTCAAGGCCAAGGGCAAGGATGACATCCTGGCCTCGGTCGTTGCCGACCTGCCCCGCCCGGGCGAAATGAGCTTTGTGCGCCAGATGGCTCCGTTGGGCCTGGGCCACGCCGTCTTCTGCGCGCGCGACCTGATCGGCGACGAGCCTTTTGCCGTCATGCTGCCGGACATGCTGATGATGGCCGACACGCCGGCCCTGGGTCAGGCGATCGCCGCCCATGAACAGACCGGCGGCAACATCATCGTCGTCGAGCCGGCTCCGGAAGGCGAAACACACAAATACGGCATCGTGGCGCTGGAAGGTCAGGACGGCCGGCTGAACCGAATGACCGGCATGGTCGAAAAGCCGCCGCTGGGCACCGAGCCGTCCAACCTGTTCATTTCAGGCCGCTATGTGCTGACGCCTGACATCTTCCCGCTGCTGGCTGACCAGCAGACGGGGGCTGGCGGCGAAATCCAGCTGACGGACGCCATGGCCCGCCTGATGAAGGTGCAGGACTTCCACGCCCTTGAATACGAGGGCGCGACCTACGACTGCGGCGATCCTGTCGGTCTTCTGCGGGCTAATGTCGCCTATGCCCTGACGCACGCCAAGCTGGGCAAGGCCGCGCGCCAGGCCATCACCGACCTGCTTTAAGGTGCAGGATCGGCCGTCACGGTCGGGGCATTGACGTTCGGCGCATCCCCGGTCGGCGGCGAAGTGGGTTCACCGGTCGCGGTGGTCGGGGCATCGGCGCGGGGGGCCGGTGTCACCCCGTCCGTATCATCGAACGGACGTGCGTCGGCCGCTACGCCGCCGTCTTCGGTGTTCTGGGCCTGGAAGCCGCCGTTCGAAATCAGCCAAATCCCCAGCAGCAGGACAGCCGCAGCGCCCGCCGACACGACCAGCAACAGCAGGATGCGGCGGCCCGATCGGCCCTGACGCACATATTGAGCCTCCGCAGGCCGACCTTCATGGACGGCATCGGCCACTTTGGAATGGGGGTCTTGGTGGCTCATCGGTTGGCTCCGTAGTGCAAGAAATCTCAGGCGGGGTGAACGCCGTGGCCAGCCTTGCCGTTCCGGTGAGCGCCTGCGGCAAAAAAGTTTCGATGACGGGAACGGGTCGGACCTGAGCGGATTATCACCGTGCGGAGGCGACGACGCCCCCCGACTCAGGACTGGCGCAAGCCGGTCTGTCGCTTCCGCGCCTCATTCTCGATGATGCCACTTCGGCGGACCTTCACCGGTCCGCCTTTTTCTTTTCGGCCTCGACACGGGGCCCGACATCGCCATGATGCGCGTCTTCAAAGAAAACGCCCGGCAACGGGTCAACGACCGGAGACGTCTCATGGCCACCGTCAATCGTCAGTGGGTACTGCGCCAGCGGCCGAAGGGCCTGATCCAGCCTGGTGATCTGGAATTGATTGAAAGCCCGATCCCGTCGCTGAATGAATCGGAGGTTCTGGTCCGAACCGTCTATCTCTCTCTGGACCCGACCAACCGCACCTGGATGAACGATGCCGAGGGCTATCTGCCGCCCGTGGGTCTGGGCGAGGTGATGCGCGGGCTGACGCTGGGCGTCGTCGAACAGTCGCGCTCGGATCGGTTCAAGGTCGGCGACATTGTCACCCCCATGTCTGGGGGCTGGGCCGACTATGCCGCCGTGCACGAGACGGGCCTGCGCCCGGTCCACAGGGCGTCCGGCCTGCCGCTGACCGCCAATCTCAGCGTCCTGGGCATGACCGGAATGACGGCCTATTTCGGCGTCACCGACGTGCTGAAACCTCAGCCGGGGGAAACCCTGGTGATCTCGGCCGCCGCTGGAGCGGTCGGTTCGATCGCCGGTCAGGTCGCCAAGCAGCGCGGTGCCCGCGTCATCGGCATCGCAGGCGGCGCGGCCAAATGCGCCTGGCTGACCGATGAACTGGGGTTCGATGCTGCCATTGACTATAAGAACGAGGACGTAGGCGCGGCCTTGGACCGTCTGGCCCCCGACGGCGTCGAAATGAATTTCGAGAACGTCGGCGGCGATATCATGATCGCTGTCTATAACCGGCTGAAGGCCCATGGCCGCATGGCGGTCTGCGGCCTGATCTCGGCCTATAACGCGACCAAGATGCCGCCCTCGCCGAACTTTGCGCGGATCATCACGCACCGGCTGAACGTCCAGGGCTTCCTGGTGCTGGACTACGCCCCTCGCGCGCGAGAGATGGTGGCCGAACTCGGTCCGTGGGTGCTGGACGGAAAGGTTCACTGGAAGGTTCACGTCGACCAGGGCCTGGAAGGCGCGGTTGATTCCCTGAATCGCTTGTTCACCGGCGACCATGACGGCAAGCTGCTGGTTCGCGTTTCCGAAGAACCCTGACCCAAGGCCTGGCCCATGAGTGATCCTCTGCTCGTCCACTATGAGGATCTGGACGTGGGCCAGGTGATTTCTCTGGGCGCAGTGGCCGTCGATCAGGCGGCCATGGACCTGTTCATTGAGCGGTTCGCGCCGGGCTGGGACGCCGCCTATGGCGCGCCCGATGCCATGGTCTACGCCTTGTGGAGCCGTCTGGCCGCCGAGAAGGCCGCCGGTTGGGCTCAGACCAAGGTACTGGCCGTCGATGGCCTGCGGTTCATGCGCAACCCGCCGGCGGGCGAGCTGGTGCGCGGTCGCCTGACGGTGATGGGCAAGGATCCGGTGGGAGACGAAAAGGGCATCATGATCGCCCAGCACGACCTGCTGGACGAAGGCGGGCGACTGATTTTCTCATGCCTGACCCGCGCCGTGTTCGCGCGACGGTAAAGACGGGTCACGGAAACATCCCTCCCCCACCGGGGGAGGGTCGTCGGCGCGCAGCGACGACGGGCGGGGCGGCTCGGTGACACGGGCACCGAGGCGGTTTGCGTGGCCACCCCATCCGACCGGCACGCGACCGCCCTCCCCCGGAGGGGAGGGCAAGCATGCCGTACTGTATCAGGCGTTGGCGGCGACCGGCGGCTGGGCGGCGCGCGCGAAGGCCATCGCAATCAGGCGGTCCCAGCCCAGCAGCGAAACCAGATGGGCGTAGATCTGGCCCAGGGCACCGTTGTCGCGCAGTTCCGCCAGCTTTTCGGCCGGCAGTTCGCGCAGCTTGTCCTCGGACACGGCGAAGTATTCAGCGATCTTCTGCGGCTGGCCCGGCTGGCCATCGGCGTTGCGCGGGGTGAAGATCGCCTCGCGCACCGTCAGCAGGTCCAGGTCCTTGAGCAGCTGAACGAAGGCGTCCGTGCGGGCACGCTCCTGTTCGAAGTTATTGCAGAACTCCATCGCCTGCTTGGTGTAGTCGCTGGGCTCGTTGCCGTTGAACAGCGGAGCCTGACCGCCTTCGACCAGGAAGGGCGCGTCGCGGTCGATGCACAGGATCATCCGCTTCTGCACATCGTCATTGGCGAAGACGAAGGGATAACGGCGCACATAGGCCGGGATATAGGCTTCGGCGTTGAAGTCGCCGTTGGCTTGAACAAACAGGTTCTCGGCCGGGCGCAGACCCATGACGGCCACCGGCTGGCGGTTCTCGCCGGCGAAGATCACCGGATAGGACAGGGCGGCGGGAGAGAACTCGGTGACGGTCAGCGGCACCAGATGAGTGGACGCCACAAAAGCGTAGGGCTTGTCGACCGGATTGACGCCCAGCTTGCCGTGCGCCTCCATCGAAAGCGGCTCGGGCTTGCCATAGAAGAGAACGGTGCCGGCCAGCGGGCCATTCGTCTGTTCAGTCTGGGTATCGGTCATGAAGGCCAAAGGCTCTTGAAATGAAGGAAGGCGGGCCTTCTAGCCCATGGCCGTCCGGGCGGCAATCTTGGGCCTTATCGAGCCGGAGCCCGCGCCCGCGCCGGTTGCGGCCGTCGCGCGCAACGATTAGCTGTCGGATATGGGCACCGCCTGCGATCACGAACATCACGACGCTCGCCCCAGTGCGGGGGCCGTGGCCAGGGCCCTGTCCGAGGCCGAAACCCGCTGCGCTGCCGATGGCGAACGGCTGACCGCCCCGCGACGGCGGGTGCTGCAACTGCTCCTGGAGGCGGCCGAGCCTGTAAAGGCCTATGACCTGATTGCCCGCTTCGGTACAGAAGGCCAGACGGCCAAGCCGCCAACCGTTTACCGGGCGCTGGACTTTCTGGAGAAGCGAGGCCTGGCGCATCGCATCGCCTCCATCACCGCCTATGTCGCCTGTACCGGACAGGGGGTCGGCCATGCAGCGGCCTTCCTGATCTGCGACTGCTGCGGCGCGACGCAGGAGGTGGCGGGCGAGGCTGCACTGGCATTGACGCAGGCCGCCGCTCAGGCGGGATACGATATCGAGCGCGTCACGCTGGAAGCGCATGGCCGGTGCCGCAACTGCCGCGGCGTCGCGGCAGTGGTGCCCGAGGCGGCCAGCGCCTAGATTGCGGTCATGGACGCCGCTCGCATCACGCCCCCTCGCAGACTGACCGTGCCGGTGTCTGGCCGCTTTGGCGCGGGAGACATGGCGGTCCTGGATTTCGGCGATCCCAAGCGTCCGGTCGACCTGATCTTCGTCCATGCCAATGGCTTCAACGCCATGACCTACCGCAGTCTGCTGGCCCCGCTATCGGGCACCCTGCGGATATGGGCGCCGGACCTGCGCGGGCACGGGCTGACGCGCCTGCCGACCGATCGCGGGCGGCGGATCGGATGGGCGGATCATCGAGACGACCTGGCGGCACTTCTGGAGGTGCTGCAAGGGCCGCCCGTGGTCCTGGCCGGTCATTCGATGGGCGGCACCAGCAGCCTGCTGGCGGCTGCGGAGCGACCGGATCGGGTGTCTCGTCTGGTGCTGATGGATCCAGTGATCTGGAATCGGGCAGCCCATCTGGCCTTTCACCTGCCGTTCTTCGATCAGTTGCCCCGGCGCATCCCCCTGTACCGCAACGCCCTGAAGCGCAGGGCTCGGTTCGACAGCCGCGAGGCGGCCATGGCGGCCTATCGCGGGCGTGGTGCCTTCAAGGGATGGCCCGACATGATGCTGGCCGATTATCTGAGCGACGGGCTGGTCGAGGCCGGAGAAGGCCTTACCCTGGCCTGTGCGCCGGACTGGGAGGCTTCCAACTATGCGGCTCAGGGGCACGACCCCTGGCGAGCCCTGGCGCGGGTTGGCCGGCCCGTGCGCATCCTGAAGGCGGAAACCGGGTCGACCTGCCGGGTCAGTCCCGATGCGCGTCGCCCACACGTCGAGGTCGACCTGGTGCCAGAGGGCACGCATTTCTTTCCAATGCTGCGGCCGGATCTGGCGCGTGACGCCCTGTTTGAAGCGGCCGTGTAAGCAAGGCGCAGACGTGCTTTGCCCGCCCCGATCGGCGCTCGCTTTCGCCGTCGTGATTCCTATATAAAGGGGCTGCCGAATCCGTTGCGAGAGCAGGGGGTTCGGCGCGTTTCCCCTTGCGGGCCGGGTCTGGTTTATCGGGCCCCTGTCGCCCGCGTCTCCGGACGATTGAATGACCGACCCCAAAGACACCGCCCGCAACGAAGACACGGCGGAAGAAGCCGCATACGGCGCGGAATCCATCAAGGTTCTCAAAGGACTGGACGCTGTTCGCAAGCGGCCCGGCATGTATATCGGCGACACCGACGACGGGTCCGGCCTGCACCACATGGTCTATGAGGTCGTCGACAATGCGATCGACGAGGCGCTGGCGGGTCACGCGGATCTGGTCGAGGTCATACTGAACGCCGACGGCTCGGTGACGGTCACCGACAACGGTCGCGGGATCCCCGTCGATATCCACGAGGGCGAAGGCGTTTCGGCGGCCGAGGTCATCATGACCCAGCTGCACGCCGGGGGAAAATTCGACCAGAATTCCTACAAGGTCTCAGGCGGCCTGCACGGCGTGGGCGTGTCGGTCGTGAATGCCCTGTCGGACTGGCTGAAGCTGGTCATCTTCCGCAATGGCAAGCGGCACGAAATGCGCTTTGAGCGCGGCGATACCGTGGAAAGCCTGAAGGTGACTGGCGACGCCCCCGTGCGCGAGAACGGAAAGGTCCTGTCGGGTACCCAGGTGACCTTCTACCCCTCGGTCACGACCTTCAGCCATATCGACTTCGATCTGAAGACGCTGGAGCACCGCCTGCGCGAACTGGCGTTCCTCAACTCCGGGGTGGTGATCAAGCTGGCCGACCATCGCGGGGCCGAACCGTTCGAGGAAATCCTGCACTACGAGGGCGGCGTCGAAGCCTTTGTCCGCCACCTGGACAAGTCCAAGTCGCCGATCCTGAAGGACGTCATCGTCATTCGGGGCAAGCGCGAGAACATCGAGATCGATCTCGCCCTGTGGTGGAACGACAGCTACCACGAGACGATGCTGTGCTTCACCAACAACATCCCGCAGCGGGATGGGGGCACGCACCTGTCGGCCTTCCGGGCCTCCCTCACTCGTGTGATGGGGGCCTATATCGAAAGCTCCGGAGCCGGGAAGAAGGAGAAGGTCTCCGTCACGGGCGAAGACGCGCGCGAGGGGCTCACCTGCGTGCTTTCGGTCAAGGTGCCGGACCCGAAGTTCAGTTCCCAGACCAAGGACAAGCTGGTGTCGTCCGAGGTGCGTCCTGCCGTGGAGGGCCTGTGCACCGAGGGTCTGTCGCAGTGGTTCGAGGAACACCCGATCGAGGCCAAGCAGGTGGTCGCCAAGATCATCGAGGCCGCCTCGGCGCGCGAAGCTGCCCGCAAGGCCCGCGACCTGACACGGCGCAAGTCGGCTCTGGATATCTCGTCCCTGCCGGGCAAGCTGGCGGACTGTCAGGAGCGCGATCCGGCCAAGTCCGAACTGTTCATCGTCGAGGGTGATTCCGCCGGCGGCTCTGCCAAACAGGCCCGCAATCGCGAGAACCAGGCCGTCCTGCCCCTGCGCGGCAAGATCCTGAATGTCGAGCGGGCGCGGTTCGACCGGATGCTGTCGTCCGAACTGATCGGGACCCTGATCCTGGCGCTGGGCACCGGCATCGGCCGCGACGATTTCAACGCCGACAAGCTGCGCTACCACAAGATCATCCTGATGGCGGACGCCGACGTCGACGGGGCGCACATCCGGACGCTGCTGCTGACCTTCTTCTATCGTCAGATGCCCGAGCTGATCACGCGCGGGCACGTCTATATCGCCCAGCCGCCCCTGTATCAGGTGACCAAGGGCAAGCAGTCCCGGTATCTGAAGGATCAGGCCGAGATGGATGCCTATCTGATCGAAGAAGGGTCTGCGGAGGCGACGCTGGACCTGCCCAATGGCGAACGCCGTACGGGTCTGGACCTTCAGGCCTTGGTCCGCGAGGCGCGGGGCTTCAAGGGTCTGGTCGACCGGCTCAGCCAGCGGGCTCCGGCCTTTGCGGTCGAGCAGTCGGCCCTGGGCGGGCTGTTCGACGAAGCGGGCGGGGATGCCGATGCCGCCGCGGCCCGTCTGAACCTCTATGCCGAGGAGGGCGACGGTCCCTGGTCGGGAGAGCCCGGTGCCGCCGGGGCTGTGGTGTTCCGCCGGACCCGCCGCGCTGTGTCAGAGACCATCGTCCTGGAAGAAGCTCTGATCCGGTCGCTGGACGCCCGCCGCCTGGCTGAGCGCAAGGCCGCCTTCGAAGGTCTGTTCGATTCGCCCGCCGTCTTCCGGCGCAAGGATGTATCCACCCCTATCCGCGGGCCGATCGACCTGCTGAACGCGGTGCTAGACGCCGGCAAGAAGAACCTGAAGATCCAGCGCTACAAGGGTCTGGGGGAAATGAACCCCGAGCAGCTGTGGGAGACGACGCTGGACGTCAACGCTCGCACCCTGCTGAAGGTGCAGGTCAACCATGCCGACGACGCCGACGACCTGTTCGCCAAGCTGATGGGCGATGTGGTCGAGCCGCGCCGCGAGTTCATCCAGGAGAACGCCCTGGATGCAGAGGTGGACGTCTAGGCTGGTCGCTCAGGCATTGGCGAAGCCGAAGGGGGCCGAGGTCTTGCGGATATCGTCGGGCAGGATCTGACGCCCGATTGGGGGCGCCGAGCGGGAGGCGCATTCGGTGCGGTGGCAAAGCCGGCAGGTCACCCCGATCGGGGTGGCCGCCTCCGGGCCGGAACCCGCGCCCTGGCGCGCCCGCACATAGATCAGCCGCTCGGCGTGCTCGGCTGCGCAGCCCAGGGCGATGGCCCGCTCGACCCGCGCTGCGCCGAAGCCGCCACCACCCGCCGTGACCGTTCGGGCGATGGAGAAGAACCGCTGACCGTCCGGCAGCTCCAGCCATTGGGTCACGATCTCTCGCGGTGTGCGAAAGGCGTGATGGACGGACCACAGGGGGCAGCCACCGCCATGGCGGGCGAAGGGGAATCCCGCTCCGTCCAGCCGCTTTGACACATTGCCCGCCGGATCGACGCGGATGAAGAAGAAGGGGATTCGTTCCTGCCCCGGCTTCTGCAGGGTCGTCAGCCGGTGGGCGGTCTGTTCGAAGCTGGTGCCGAACTGGCGGGCCAGGGCCTCGATGTCATAGTGGCGCGCCTCCACCGCGCGGGCAAAGGCTGCATAGGGCATGACGATGGCCGCAGCCGCATAACTGGCCAGGGCGCGTCGGGACAGCCGTTCTCCGCTTTCGGTGACAAAGCCGGCCCCCGACAGGGCAGCGTCCAGCTCGGCCTGCATTTCCAGATGGGCGATCTGCTGGGCCATCTGAAACCGACGGCTGGCCGCATCCATGGCGTCGTCGAGCAGAAGCTGGCGACGATGCAGGTCGAGCCGCCGGACCGACCCGACCATGACATCGCTGGGCAGGTAGCGCACGGTCAGGCCGTGACGCGCCAGAAGGTGTCGGTCTAGTCCACCCTCTGCCGCCACCGTCTGGGCCAGGCGCTCGGCGGCATCGTCCAAGACCGGAAAGCTGTTGCGGCGCGCGGCCAGGAAGCGCCGCGACTCGGCGACCGGATCGGGAGCCGTCTCGTCGCCGTCCAGTGCCTCTGCCCCGCGATCGGCCAGGGCCAGATGCTCTTCCTGATAGGCGGTGTAGAGCCGCAGCAGGGCCTGGGTTACGCCCGGAAAATTGGCGGCCAGATCTGCATTCTCCAGCGGCGGCAGGTCGATGTCGGCGAACATCGGATCCTTCAACACACCATGCAGGCGAGCCGTGATCTCCGAGCCGTCGGAGCGGGCAAGCGCCGCCATGTCGATCTTGTAGGTCTGGGCCAGTCGCAGGAGGACATCGGCGGTCAGAGGGCGGTGGTTCCGCTCCAGAAGGGCGATGTAGGAGGCCGAGACCTCCAGGTCCGCCGCCATGTCGGCCTGCGTCAGGCCCAGATCTCGACGGATGCGGCGCAGCGAGGGGCCAACGAAGAGACGGCGGGGCGATTGCATCTTGGACCTGGATGGAGCGCTGCTATGTTTACAGCCTTACAAGCAAATCCTGTAAAGTTTGACAACTCGACCCCGTGGCGGCTTCGCGAACGGCTCCGACGCGCCTATCCGGCGTTCAGCACACCTCTGTTGCCATGCGGGAAGACGTCCGATGTCCTATCAAGATCATATTCGCCAGGTCGGGGCCCTGATCGAGTCCAAGGGGGGACCGTGGAGCGGGATCAGCGCCGAGGCCGTGGCCAGAATGCGGTTGCAGAACCGCTTCCAGACGGGGCTGGACATCGCCCGCTATACCGCCGCCATCATGCGCCGCGACATGGCCGCCTATGACGCCGATCCGTCGCAGTACACCCAGTCGCTGGGTTGCTGGCACGGCTTCATCGGCCAGCAGAAGATGATCGCGGTCAAGAAACATTTCGGCACGACCAAGGGTCGCTATCTGTATCTGTCGGGATGGATGATCGCGGCCCTGCGCTCGGAGTTCGGACCGCTGCCTGACCAGTCGATGCACGAAAAGACCTCGGTCCCGGCCCTGATCGAAGAGCTATACACCTTCCTGCGTCAGGCGGATGCGCGCGAGCTGGGCGGCCTGTACCGTCAGATCGATGCCGCTCGCGAAGCCGGCGACGAAGTCACCGAACAGAAGCTGCTGGATCAGGTCGACACCTATCAGACGCACGTCGTGCCGATCATCGCCGACATCGACGCCGGGTTCGGCAATGCCGAGGCCACCTATCTGCTGGCCAAGAAGATGATCGAGGCTGGAGCCTGTGCTCTGCAGATCGAGAACCAGGTCTCCGACGAGAAGCAGTGCGGTCACCAGGACGGCAAGGTCACGGTCCCGCACGAGGACTTCCTGGCCAAGGTCCGGGCCTGCCGCTACGCCTTTCTGGAGCTGGGCGTCGAGGATGGCATCATCGTCACCCGCACCGACAGCCTGGGGGCCGGCCTGACCAAGCAGATCGCCGTGTCGAACGAACCGGGCGATCTGGGCGACCAGTACAACAGCTTCCTGGACTGCGAGGAAATCTCGGCCGACCAGCTGGCCAATGGCGACGTCGTCATCAATCGCGGTGGCAAATTGCTGCGGCCCAAGCGCCTGCCGTCAAACCTCTTCCAGTTCCGCGCCGGGACCGGCGAAGACCGCTGTGTCCTCGACAGCATCACCTCGCTGCAGAACGGGGCCGACCTGCTGTGGATCGAAACCGAGAAGCCGCACGTCGAGCAGATTGCCGGCATGATGGACCGCATCCGCGCGGTCGTGCCGAACGCCAAGCTGGTCTACAACAACTCGCCTTCGTTCAACTGGACGCTGAACTTCCGCCAGCAGGTGTTCGATGCCTGGTCGGCCGAGGGGCGCGACATGTCCAACTATGACCGTGCCCGCCTGATGAGCGTGGATTATGACGGCACCGACCTGGCCGACGAGGCGGACGAGCGGATCCGCACCTTCCAGGCGGACGGCGCGCGCCGGGCAGGCATCTTCCACCACCTGATCACCCTGCCGACCTATCACACGGCGGCCTTGTCGACCGACAACCTGGCTCGCGAGTACTTCGGCCGTCAGGGCATGCTGGGCTATGTGCTGAACGTGCAGCGCCAGGAGATCCGCCAGGGCATCGCCTGCGTGAAGCACCAGAACATGTCCGGATCGGACATCGGCGACGACCACAAGGAGTATTTCGCCGGTGAAGCCGCCCTGAAGGCGGGTGGGATCCACAACACAATGAACCAGTTCGGCGAGGCTGCCTGATCGGTCACTGTACTGGCGCTATCGGCCTCTGGCCTGAATGAGCGCTCAGATGGAAGGGCGGACCTGATGGTCCGCCCTTCTTTTTTGGGTCAGCCCGGGCCCTGGGGTTGGCCGAAGTCGAAGGCGGGTTCGGGACGGCGGCCCTGACTGCCCCCGAACAGATAGGTGAAGCCGATGAAATAGGTCGGCTCGCTGAACCGCACATAGGTTTCATCGCGGAAGGTCGGGGTGTCGATCGCGATCCGCTGTTCGGCGGTGTCCAGGATGTTGGTCCCGGTCAGGACCAGGCTGAAATCCTCGGTGATCTTGCGACGATAGCCGAGGTTCAGAAGGCCGAAGGGTTCGCGCGCGCCCTGGGCCTGGACCTGTTCGCCGATATAGAAGCCGTTCAGCTGAAAGAAATCGTTCGGCGTCGGCTGCCAGTTGATGGAGGCCCGCGCCATGCCGGTGGTGTCGCTTCGCTCGCCGATGCCGGGCGTGACGATCTCGTTGCGATAGACAGAGCCGGAGGCGTTGTAGGTGATCTGGCTGCCGACCTTGCCGTTGGCGATGAATTCCACGCCGATGCGTTCGCTCTGGCCCAGGTTTTCCCGCGTCGTCAGCACGACGCCATTGCCCAGGTCCTGAGCCACGTCGGTCACTCCGCCCTCACTGTCCCGATAGAAGCCGGTCAGAGAGTAATAGCTCTGGCCCGCGCGCATCTGCCACGACAGCTCGAAGGAGTCGGTAATCTCGGGTTCCAGGTCGGGATTGCCGCGCCGCAGGTTCTGGGGGTCCTGATAGATCGTATAGGGATTCAGGTCCTGAGGTGACGGCCGGGCGATCCGGCGGCTGTAGCTGCCGCGCAGGCGCTGGGTATCCGTCAGCTGATAGCCCATGTGGATCGTCGGGTAGGCCCGCAGATAGTCCCGCTCCACCACGACGGCATCGGTGATCTGGTTCAGGGTGAAGTCGACCTGCTCGACGCGCAGGCCCGCCTGGACGTCCAGTTCGCCGAAGGGCCGGTCATAGGTGACGTAGGCCGCGTGGATCGTCTGATCGTACTCGAACCGGTTGGTCAGGGCCGGGACCGGGAGGAGGGCGCTGGCGTCGGGACCCCGAGCGCCGAAGAAGTCGAAGCTGTCCTGCGTCAGGTCACCCTCATAGCCGAGCTTCAGCGTCTGACGCTCCCCCATCGGACGGGTGTAGTCGACCTTGAATCCATAGGCGTCGCGGCCATTGGTGGTGCGGATCTGTTCGACGTAGTTCGGGATGGTGCCGACCGAGGTGGTCTGGATGGCATCCTGATCGCGATTGGATTCGGTGGAATCGTATTCGAAGTCTGCCACCAGTTCATGCTGCTGGCCGGAAAACTTGCGGCGCCACGAGGTGCGGGCCGAGACGCCGTTACTGCCAAACGCATTGTCGGACAGGCGCTGGTAGCGATCGCTGACGACGCCATTACCGTCCGCGCGCTGGAACATGCCGACCCCGTTGGATTCGCCCGAAAACTCGCGCCAGTTGATCTCGCCGCTGACGCGGTCGGTCGGGTTCAGGTCATAGTCGGCGGACAGGCGGGCATTGGCCATGTCGAAGACATTGGTGCCGTTGAAGTCGCTGTTCTCGATCACCGTCGTGGCCGGGCTCGCCCCGTCGCGCACACGGCTGGTCTCGACCAGGATGTCGCTGGCCTGGCGGCGCACGCCGAGATCACCGGCCAGGGTCAGGCCGCCCTGGGCGCGGCTGCCGCTGACCGACAGATTGCCCTGGTCGTCACCGTTCCAGGACCCGCGCACGGTGGCGGTGCTGGTGGCGGCGCGTGTGGGCTTGGAGATCAGGTTGATGATGCCGCCGCTGCCTTCGGGGCTGAAGGCGGCGGAGGGGTTGGTGATGACCTCCACGCGCTCGACCTGCCCGGCGGACATGGCCTGCAGGGCGTCGCCCCGGCCCTCGCCGCGCAGCATGCCCGAGGGGCGGCCGTCGATCAGGATGGTGACGTTGGAATCGCCGCGCAGGCTGACGTTGCCCTGAAGGTCGACCTCGACACCCGGCACATTGCGCAGGACATCGGCGACCGACCCGCTCTGGCGCTGCAGGTCGTTGGCGACGCTATAGCTGACGCGATCGGCGCTGGTGACGACGTCGCGCGGCGTGGCCGTGACCACCAGGGCCTCGACGTCGGTCGCCTCTTCGTCCTCGGCGGTATCGGCGGCCTGCGCAGGCGGGGTCTGGGGCCGGTCCTGAGCGGAAGCCACACTGGTCAGGGAGGCCGCCATGAGGGCGAGCGCCGTCGTCGTCAGAAGGCTGCGATACGCCATGGGAAGTCACCTGGGCAAAAGGGAAACGGGTGCCGGTCGTCCGGCACCCTGAGCGTTTCCTCTAACCTCTCTGGCGCGGCTTAACCCCTTAAATTTCCGCAATCCTCGGGGCGGTTCAGGGACGCCCGACCACCGCATCGACAGAGCCCGTGGTGACGGGGTGATAGAGCGGCCGTGCCTTGGCATAGAGTCGGGTCGCGATCGGTCGGCCCCAATCGCCCTCGTTCCAGAGCGTCTGGAACAGGGGCAGGACGAATTTGCGACGTCCCATACCCAGCAGAAAGGCCTCCGCACTGGGCACGGCCGGTTCGAACCGGTGCGCCATGGCGATCTGCAGCCAGGCGAACCGCACCTCGGCATTGCCTTCGGCGGACAGGTTCAGGCTTGCGTCCAGCCGGGCCAGTTGATCGCTCGTCAGCCAGTCGGCGCCCGCTGTCAGATCCGAAGGGCGCCAGGCCAGGAAGCGCTGACGCTGCTGAGTGTTCCAGTCGCCCCAGGGAATCTGGCGCGGGTCCGCGCCATCGGCGAACACCGCCATGGCCGCCGCATCGACGGGCACAAAGGCGTCCGACACCGGGGCCTGGGCATTGGAGGGCAGGCCGGGCTGATAGATCCAGGCATCCATCATCAGGGCGTCTTCCAGCGCCTTGGTCGTGACCAGATGGGTGCGGATGTCTTCCAGGAAGAGTTCGGTGGTCATCGGCCGGAAGGCGTTGCGCTCGAAATAGCCGCGCAGCCAGGCGTCGAAGGGCTCGCGGCCGACGATCCGCTCGATGGTCCGCAGGAAGAAGGCTCCCTTTTCATAGGCGACGTCGGTCAGGCCCTCGTCCGGGTCGCGCCCGGCCAGTTCCAGCTTCAGCCGCGTGTCGGCGGGCGGCAGGTCGGCGATGGTTTCGTTCAGGCTCTGCCAGCCCAGGACCTGTTCCTGCATCGCGCGGTCGCGACCATAGACCGCCTCCATGATGCGGTTCTCGAAATAGACGGTGAAACCCTCGTTCAGCCAGAAGTCGGCCCAGGTCGCATTGGTCACCAGATTGCCGGACCAGCTGTGTGCCAGTTCGTGCGCGACCAGGCTGACCAGGGACTGGTCCCCGGCGATGATGGTCGGGGTGGCGAAGGTCAGCCGGGGGTTCTCCATCCCGCCGAACGGGAAGGAGGGCGGCAGGATCAGCAGGTCGTACCGGCCCCACAGATAGTCCCCGTACAGCGCTTCCGCCGCATCGACCATGGCGGCGGTCGGAGCCATTTCAGCGCTGGCGGCAGCCAGGCGGCTGGGCTCGGTCCAGACGCCCGTCCGCTCGTCGATGGGGGCGAAGGCCAGATCACCGACGCCGATGGCGATCAGATACGGCGGCACCGGATTGGTCATGGCAAAGCGCCAGGCCTTGACGTCGTCCCGACCCGGAACGGCCTCGCCCTGAGGTGTCAGCATGTCCGCGCTCATCACGACCGTCAGGTCGGCGGGCGCGGTGATGCGGGCGGCATAGGTCTGGCGGATGCCGGGGCTGTCCTGCGTCGGGACCCAGGTTCGGGTCAGGATCGCCTGCCCCTGGCTGAACAGATAGGGCTGCTGGCCCCCCGCGGTCTGTTCGGGCGTCAGCCACTGCAGGGCCGCCGCATCCGGGCGGGTGGAATATTCGATGACGATGCGCCGGGTTTCACGCTCACCCAGCGGCGCGAAGTCGATGGTCAGAGGCTGGCCGAGGATCGGATCCGACGCGCCCAGGCGGAAGGGGAGGGTGGTGCCAGCAGCGTCCCGGACCGAGCGGATATCCATATTGCGGACATCCAGAATGATGCCTGCCGCCCCGACCTGTCCGGTGATGTCCAGGGTCGCGGTCCCGGCCAGGGTCTTGGCCTGAAAGTCGGCGTTCAGGTCGAGATCGACATGGACCACACGCGCGATCTCGGGCCGGGCGTGGGAATGGATGTCGCGGACATAGGTGATCTGCGTCGGCAGGGTCGCCGCCGGCGTCGTCGGCGCGGCCGGGGTCATCATCGAACACCCTCCCAGGGCGACAGTCAGGGCAAGGGCTGAGACGAGGCCGGGCAGGGTGCGGATCATCAGGGGGTGTCCTTCATGCGATATTTGCAGGGACAACGCCCGGACGGGCCCGAAAGATCAAGAGCCGAAAGTCAGCTCTGTTTCGGCATCGCAGCCTGGGCGGCAGGCCCTTCGGCCTGATGGGCCCTGAACAGCCGGCCCTTTTCCGCAAACAGGACAAAGCCCAGGGCCACGATGCCCGATATCGCAACCCCCATCGCCATGGGCGTGGCCGAGCCGTTGAATTGCTGGCCGATAAAGAAGCCGGACAGGGCCCCGATGACAGTGGAGATGAACCCCTGAGCCGATGAAGCCGTGCCCGCGATATGGCCCATCCGCTCCATCGCCATGGAGCCGAAGTTGCCGGCCATCAGGCCAAAACAGAACATGGTCAGCGATTGAAGCACCGCAAAGGTCCAGATCGTCTCCAGCCCGGCCATCGAAACGGCGGTGTGAAGGATGCCGAAGGCGATGAAGCCCAACAGCGCCGTATGCGAGATCAGCCGCGAGCCCAGGCGCTCGACCAGGCGGGCGTTCAGAAGCGAGGCGATGGCAATCCCGCCCGCCACCACGGCAAAGATGGTGGTGAACAGGCCCGGCGCCTGGAAGACGTCGAAAAAGATCTGCTGCGAAGAGTTGATGAAGCCGAACAGCGAGCCCAGCACCGCCGTCGAGGCCAGGGTGTAGCCGATCGACAGGCGCTCGGTCAGGGCCTGACGAAAGGCCGCAGCGATCCGCCCAGCCTGGATCGGCAGCCGATCCTCGGGTTTCAGCGTTTCCGGCAGGCGAACGACGGACCAGATCAGGATGGCCGCTCCGCCCAGAGCCAGAACCCCGAAGATCCAGCGCCAGGGCGCGACCAGCAGGATCAGCTGGCCGATCGTGGGGGCCAGAATGGGCACGCCGAGAAAGACCAGGAAGCTCAGCGACATCACGCGCGCCATCATCCGACCGGCATAGCGGTCGCGGACAATGGACACGGCCAGCACTCGCGTCGCGGCCGCCCCGATGCCCGTTCCAATGCGAGCCAGAATCAGCGTCTCGAAGGTGGGGGCAATGGCCGCCAGCAGGCTGAAAATCACATAGATGCTGATGCCGATGATCAGGATCGGCTTGCGGCCATAGCGGTCGGCCAATGGCCCATAGACGATCTGAGCAGCCCCGAAGCCCAACAGATAGGCGGTGATGATCCACTGACGGCTGTTGTCCGTGACCACGCCCAGAGCGTCGCCGATGGCCGGCAGGGCAGGCAGCATGGCGTCGATGGCCAGGGCATTGAGCGCCATCATCAGGGCAATCAGGCAGACGAACTCGGCAAAGCCGGGCCCTTGGGTCTTGGCGGAGCGGTCGGCTAGTGCAGCGGTCATGCCAGCCAGATGCGCGTCCAAGGGTAGCAGTTCAACCTTGCCGGCGGAAATAATGCTGCGCCGCAACACGACGTGACGCAGCGCGGTGACGCACGCGGCGAAAACAGGCCGGTTCCGGCCATCCGGGCGGGTGGCCGCATTTACACCGGGTGGGTCGGCTCGCACTTCACCGATGCCGGCGCAGGTTCGGGCGTGGACGGCACGTCGGGCAGGGGGATGAACTCCAGGCTGTCCTCGGTCGGCAGGGTCATGCGACCGGCCTTCCAATCGGCCTTGGCCGCGTCGATCTTGGCCTGCGACGACGAGACGAAGTTCCACCAGATGACACGCGGCCCAACCGGCTCGCCCCCCAGCACCATGACGGAGGCCGCCGTCACCGCCTTGACGGTCGGCTCGGCGGTCGGCTCCAGCACGATCATCTGGCCGGCGTGGAAGCGGCGGTCGCCCACCTCGATCTCGCCCTTGACGACATAGAGCGCCCGTTCCGAATAGCCGCTGGCACCCTTGCCGGGGGGAGGGGCGGTGCGCACGCCCTGGGCCAGTTCCCAATGAACATAGAACAGGGGCGAGGATGTCTTCACCGCCGCCTTGGCCCCATAGGCCTCGCCTGCGACCAGCCGCGCGAACAGCCCGGCGTTGTCATAGGCCGGCTGATCCTGTTCGCCATGGTGATGAAACGACGGATCGATGTCTTCCACCTCGGTCGGCAGGGCGATCCAGGCCTGCATGCCGTGCATCGGGCCGCCCTGGCTGCGCTTCAGCGGATCGGTGCGCTCGGAGTGGACGATGCCCTTTCCGGCCGTCATCCAGTTGACCTCGCCCGGGCGGATGGCCTGTGTCGCGCCGGTATTGTCCCGGTGCATGATTTCGCCCTCGAACAGATAGGTGAGGGTCGACAGGCCGATGTGGGGGTGAGGCCGCACGCTGATCGCCTCGGCACCCGGCGCAAACTCCGCCGGCCCCATCTGATCCAGGAAGATGAAGGGCCCGACCATTCGCCGGGAATGGAAGGGCAGAATCCGCCCAACCTCGAACCCGCCGAGGTCCTTGCGCCGCGCCTCGATCACCATTTCGATCATTGTCGTTTATCCCGTCCAGCCCGCATCCCCACGGCTGGTGCAAGTGTGCGGGGACGCAGGCGTGGACGCAAGATGTTGCCGGGCTCAGTTAGCCGTGGACAGACGGACGAGGGCACCGTTCGCCTGATCGGTGATGACCCAGACGGCTCCGTCCGGCCCAACGGCGACGTCCCGGATGCGTTGGCCAAGGTCGGTCAGCAACCGTTCCTCGCCCACGACGCGGTCGTTCTCGATCACCAGACGGGCCAGTTGCTTGTCCTTCAGGCCCGCGACCAGCAGATTGCCGCGCCAAGCGCCGAGCATCGCGCCCTCATAGAAGGTCATGCCACCGGGGGCGATGACCGGGTCCCAGTAATAGACGGGCTGTTCGGTGCCCTCGCGAGCGGTGATGCCGCCATTGATCGCCCCGCCGCGGTATTCGACGCCATAGGCCACGTCGGGCCAGCCATAGTTGGCACCGGCTTTTTCCAGATTGATCTCGTCGCCACCGCGCGTGCCGTGTTCGATGGTCCAGATCGCGCCCGTGCCCGGCTGTACGGCTATGCCCTGCACATTACGGTGACCCAGCGACCAGATTTCCGGCAGGGCGCCCGTACGTCCGACGAAGGGGTTGTCCAGAGGCACGCTGCCATCGGCATTGATGCGGATGGTCTTGCCCATGTGGGACGCCAGGTCCTGGGCTTGGGGGCGCATGGGGGCATCGGAGCGCTCACCCAGGGTGATGAACAGCTTGCCGTCCGGCGCAAAAGCCAGGGACGAGCCGAAATGCTTGTCCCCGTCATAGACGGGCAGGGCGCGGAAGATGACCTGGACATTGTCCACCCGGCTGCCGTCCGCCGACAGCGCCCCGCGCGCAACCGAGGTGGCATTGCCGCCCTCGCGCGCTTCGGAATAACTCCAGTAGATCATGCGATCCTGAACAAAGCTGGGGCCGATGACGACATCCAGCAATCCGCCCTGGCCGCGTGCATCCACCGCGGGCAGGCCAGCAATCGGTTCGCCGACCTGTCCGTCAGCCGTGACGATGCGCAGGCGACCGGGCTTTTCGGTGACCAGCCAGCGACCGTCCGGCAGCAGGGCCAAGCCCCACGGATGTTCCAGCCCCGTCGCGACCACTGCATGGGTCAGGCTGGCTTCGGTCGTCACGGCGGGGGCGCGAGTCTGCCCCTCGAAAGCCGGGCGCTGGTCGGGCGCATTGGCGGGACGGGTCTCCAGGGGCGTGCCGGGATCCTGCGCAGCGGACTGGCCATTGGCCCCGCAGGCCGCAGCCAGGGTCAGGACGGAAACCGAAGCGGCGAGTGCGAGCAGACGCATGGAAAACCTCTCGAATATGTGACGCGCGGAACGGGACTGTGTCCCCAGATGTTCCCATCTGCGCATGCGACCGATTGATCCGGGGCAGCCTGCACTTGAACGGGGACGCTTGCGCCTATATAGGCACGCCTCTTCCGGCGGACAGACCAGTTCCCGCCGGGACTCAAGCGACACACTGTCGATTTGGGGCTGGGTAGCTCAGCTGGTTAGAGCGGTGGATTCATAACCCACAGGTCGGCGGTTCGAGCCCGCCTCCAGCCACCATTTTCTTGCAAGAAAACAATCCTCACAGCGGCTTTGTGGCAGTCAGCACGCTCTGAGTTTTGGGAACAAATGGCGCCTGAAAGGGTCGTCCGGGACTGAAAGTCCCGGAATAGTCCCGGGCGGTGTTCAGTGCTTGTTCTTTTACCCACACGATCGGGCAAGCCGCCCAAATGAGAACATTGCAAGAACGTTGTGGGTGTGGGAGGCGTCGGTCGCCATAGCCAAAGGATTTCGCCATGCCCAGGGCCGGACCCAAATCCACCCCAACGTCGAACGCCTTCGAACTGCCGCCGACGGACAGCGAAGCATTGATCGCGCGTTTCCTCAGGGATGCACGCTTCGTGAATGCCCGGGCAATGCATGGGGCGGCCGAGCGAGCGGCGCACCTTGATCAATGCGTCAGAGAGCGCCGGTAATGCACAAGGGCGCGTCGAAGAAGCAGGCGCTGACGGCCGAGGACTTGGCGGAACTGGTGGATTGCTATCGGCGCATTCAAAAGCTCCACGCCTCGCTCAACTATGCATCGCCGCAACAGCTTCCGCTGCTGGCTGCCAGTGCAACAGTGAAGGCGGCCTGGGCAGAACTCAGTGGGGCCATGGTGCTTGGTCCGTGGGCATGGCCAAGCGATGCGGTGCCTGTTGATGGCATCGCGCGGGCGTCAGCCCCTCGGGTGGTCATGCCACCCTTATCGGAACGCTAGTCAGGAATCAGGCCGCGGGACAATGCCGACGCGGTGCTTCTGACCATGGTCATCGCCGAGAATGTGAAGACAGGTCCAAGAAGTGACTCCTACGACCTCAAGGCGCTGGGTCGCTTGCAGGACTATCTGTCGGCCGGGTTGGCCGATCAACCGACGCGCCTCGGTGACATGGGTAGTGCTTGACTAGGCCAAGGAGACAACTGCTCCAACCCCGGCAGCTACGCTGGGGCTGGAGCGATCTTTGGTCGACTTGAGTTAAAGTCCGCCGAATCCAATCGGGCCGAGCAACTCCGACGGCACCGGGAAGGCCAGGTTCGCATTGGCGGGGTTATCGCAGTTCTTCTGATTGTAGATGACCATCAGATGCTCTTGGCGACGTCCGGCGATCTCCATCGCGTCCCGGGCGGAGAAGTAGTTGCCCACGGCAGCAGGCCAGAAAAATAGGACAGCGCCAACGTTGGCGGCATTGATGCCTTGATCGCTTTGACCGTCGCGGCGGATTTCATCCAGCTTGGCGAATTCGGCTCGCAGCTGGCTGCAGGTCAAGGTCGTGTCTCCGGGCTGGACGACGTTTACCCGCTCAGTCGTGGTGCAGGCCGAGAGGCCAACGACGGCCATAGCCACTGCCAAAGACTTAGTGCGCTTCATGAGATATTCCCCCCGATAACCGCCAGCAGAAAGCAGGCGGACGAACGCCATTATCACAAGTGTAGGCTGTGTCGATGGCCGGATTATAAATCATGATTGCGGATCAGATGCAGCAGGCGCCGAACTGTTTGTATGGGCTCGACGGCTCGATTTGGCCCTATAGGGTTCCCGCCATGTGCAACCTATACAGCCTTCGCAAAGGCCCTGCGGCCATCCTCGACCTGGCCCGCGCCATGCGGTCCGGCGTCGGCAACCTGGAGCCGCGCGACCTCTATCCCGACTACAGTGTGCCGATCGTCCGCGCCGACGCGGACGGCGAGCGCATTCTGACGACCGCCCGTTGGGGCATGCCGTCATCGCGCAAGGCGATCCTGGATGCCGCGAGCAAGCGGGCCGACAAGCTTCGCGCCAAGGGCAAGGACGTCGACTTCGATCAGCTGCTGCGGATGGAACCCGACGCCGGCACCACCAATGTCCGCAACACGGCCAGCAACCACTGGCGGCCCTGGCTGGGCCCGGAGAACCGCTGCCTGATCCCCCTCACGGCCTTCAGCGAACCCGGCCGGGATGCCGAGGGCCGGTATCGCCCGATCTGGTTTCGGCTGGCGGGCGAGGATCCCGAACCGCTGACCTTCTTCGCGGGCATCTGGACCCCGGCCTGGCAGGGCGTGCGAAAGATCAAGACGGGCTGGGAGACGGCGGACCTGTGCGCCTTCCTGACGACCGAGCCGAATGCCGAGGTCGGGGCCGTCCATCCCAAGGCCATGCCGGTGATCCTGACGACGGCGACCGAACGCGACCTCTGGATGCGGGCCCCTTGGGCAGAGGCTCAGGCGCTGCAGCGGCCACTTCCGGACGGCGCACTTATCACGGTCGATCGCTAGGCCTTCATGCCCCCATCGCCTGCCACGCCAGCGCCACCGCCATTAGGGCGGTGGCCACGATTAGGGCCGCGATCAGGCGGCGTTCTCCGGGTGGGCGCATAGACGGAATCCGAATGCCGTGCCACGACTCAAGTAAGCACCCATTAAAAGGGAAATTCTATGCTGTCCGACTATGACCCTGAGAGTTTGAGCGTTCAAATCGAAGAAATCATTGATGAGCTTGACGGCGCAGCTGCGGGGGTCGCTCAAAAACTGATGGCTGACGATGATTTGAAGTCGCTCACGCCCCGGCAAAGGACCGTCTATGACGCTTTGATCGTGCCATCCCTCATCGCCTTGGCAAAGCGTCGGGAAGCTCGGGAACTGCAGCGTCGCTGGGATAGCGCGGGCGAGTAAACGCCGAAAAGCCCGCCGCCCTTTCGGGACGGCGGGCCAATACGCGGGGCACTAATCGACAGAGGCGCTGAGGATGGACGCCACCCCCCGTCAATTCGGCGGGTCCCGTCCGGTTCCTGTGTTCGGCACCGGACCCTTTCCCCAGCGAGCGGACTGTTCGGCATACCAGGCCTGCCAGCCGATCACCTGATTCCGCCATTCGAGGCAGGTGCCGTAGTTGCCGACGATCGTGCCGGCGGCGGCAGAGAGCGCAATGCCTGAGGGGGCGTCAGCAAGTTGCCCGGCGCGGTCGGGAAGGGTTGCGACGGTCCCGGCGGCGGCCGCGTCGTGCAGGCGCACGAAGCCAAGAGGCAGAACGACAGCGCGATCAGTTTCGGGCGTGACATAGACGGGGATCCTTTCCGTGATGGTCCGATAGACGATGCGGGTCTCGACCTGCGCCGCCTCGACCGTGCGGCCGACCCCTTCGGTCACCGTGGCGGCTTGCTGGGTTCGGCCAATGACATTGGTGGCGGCACGGGTCTGCGCCTGGGCGGCCTTCAGCGCGGCCTCTGCCGCCATCCCGTCCCGGACCTTCCATGCTCCGCCCCAGCCCAGAGCCAGGCCGATGGCCAGCACGAGGGCATAGCCCTTCCAGCCAGCGAGGATTTGCAGTGCGCGGGTCAAGTCAGGCCTCATTTCTAGACAGGGCACCGCTGGCGGCCAGCTGGACCTTGCGGACTCCGGCCGGCTCGGCCACCCGCCATTTCGGGCGGCGCACGGCGATGCAGCGGCTCTTGGCGATACGGACGATCGAGACCTTGTCCCCCTGGTTGCCGCCCAGGACGTGAAAGGCGGTCGCGTCCTCGCCGACATAGAAGCCGACGTGGCCGCCCGCCTCACGGCTGAAGACCAGCACGTCGCCAAGCGCCGCGTCGGCAGCTTCCACCTTCCGCCCGAAGTGCGCCCAGTTACGGGCCCAGAGCGGCCCGGCGACCACGTCCCAGCCCGCGCGCTTGGCTACCACCGCCGCGAACAGGCCGCACCAGGCGGTGCCGTCGTTCGGATAGGTTTTGCCAAGGCCGATTTCCTTGGCCCAGGCCATGATCTGGGGCGTGCTGGCCGCGCCCGGCGTCTCGGTGACGCCGAACAGCGCGCGCGCCTCGACCAGCAGTCGCGGAAGTCCCTGGATGTCATCCAGCCATGCATAGGCAGCAGGCAAAGCCTTCATCGTCGTCTCCAATGTCGAAGGTCGAAACGGACGCCGTGCGCCCGAAAAAATGTATAGCTAGACAATACATTTTTGCTTGCACGCTGTATAGTCGGACTATACAAATAGCCGTCGACACAGAGGGACGACGGCGATGGAACTGAAGAGCGCGAAACACAAGGCGATCCGGGCACTGATCGAGGGCACCCCTCCCTCACGGATCAAAGGCATCGAGGCCAAGGCTCTCGCCCGCATCAACCTTCAACTGTCGGCCCTCGCCGCCGCGCAAAGCATCCGGGAGGTGGCCGATGCCGCACCGAACTGGCACGTTCACGAACTGAAGCCGGGCTATCCCGGCGTCTGGTCGATGCGGGTGACACCGAACTGGCGACTGACCTTCCGCCTCGATCAGAAGACCGGAACGATCACCGATCTGGACTATGTGGACTACCACTAGGGGGCTTCGGCCCCCTTCCATTCCGTATTGTTTCGCAATACATACCTGTCAGACCTTGGAGACCGCCATGCTTGCCGCCCCCAGCCACCCCGGTGAACTGATCCGCGACGAAACTCTGCCCAGCTACCGGCTGAATGTGTCGTCTGCGGCCATCCTCCTTCAGGTGACCCGCGCGCACCTTCACCGCGTTCTGAACGCTCAGGCCGCCCTGACGCCCGAAATGGCGGTGAAGTTCGAGAAGGCATTTGGCGTGTCGGCCGAACTGCTGCTGACCATGCAGGCACGCTATGATCTGGCCCGCCTCCGGGCGGGTGCGGATGTCGCCGCCTCGATCGAGCGCCAGGTCCTGCCGGCGAACTGACGGACCGCCACGAACGCCGTTCGTACAGAACCGTCATGAAAGCGGTGGGCCGCAGCGACCAGATTACGGATTGCTGTGGCGCTGTCGCACGCGCCGCTTCATCCGCCGCCGCCAGCGAGTAAGGTTGGGCCAGAAGGCGAACAGCACGACACCCGCGATCACCGCGGCCAAGATGACATAGGACGACATGGCTTCGTATCCCCACGAGGCCCCTACGATACCATCGTCACGTCTTGTGTTGAACTGCCGAAAGATGACGCCACACGGACGTGAACATGACGGCAAAAGGGGCAGGACGGTCGTCCGCCTGCCCCTTGTTCATGTCACGGACTTATCGACTAAGCCGACCACCTCAGCCCGTGGCGTTGACCGCTATGACGCCCAGCACGATCAGGATCGTCGCGGCCCCGCCGCTCAGGACCGCCAGCCGCAGACCCCGGCCAGTGCGGTTGATCTGCGCCCCGCAGGGGGCGGCCTCATGCATGGCAGGCGGCAGGGCGAAGGCCGCGTGGACGATGCCCTCATCGGTCGCCCGGCGCTTGAGGGCCCAGCTGAACCACTGATTGAACAGCGGCGGCGGCGATCGGTCGCCCATCACATAGTCCAGAACGAACAGGCAAAGCCCGACCACCACCACAGCCGTCAGCGGTGCAACCAGGCTGATCCCGCCAGTATCGACCAGCCGCCCCGGAAACAGCAGCGTCACCCCCCGCCACAGCAGCGACACCGCCGCGAAGGCGAAGAAGCCGACGATCCAGAGGGGGGCGGTGACCTTGGTGTGATAGGTCGGCCCCAGCAGGCGCACGACGACGCCCAGGGCCATGCTGGCCCCCACATACAAAAGCCCCGTCACGATCACGGTCAGATGGGCCCAGGTCATTCGGATGCTCCTTTCGGCGGCAAGAGAAAGCGGTCGCGTATCCATGTGAACAGGCTGCGGGGATCGTTTGCCGTGACCCAGCCCAGGACCAGGGCCACGGCCCGCATATCCAGGGCCGGAACGATGGCCAGGAAGCTGGGCGTCAGGGCCTCAGCGATGATCGGCCCGCCCAGGGCACCCAGCAACACGGTGAACCAGGCCCTGCGCCGCGCCAGGGGGTTCCCGGCCTTGGACGAATAGGCGGTGACCAGGCCGACGGCCCCGTTCAACACGCCGCCGCACAGCCCCCAGAACGCGGGGATTTCACGCAAGTCCATGGTCCGCCCTCCCGGCGTTGAAAGTCAGGCGGCAGTCTGGATTGGCCCCGGATCAGGCATCAGGGTGCACCAGTGCACCCTCGCCCTAGATCGCCGGGGCGGTGAAGGTGTCGTCGGCATATCGACCGCCAGCGCCCATGGCCTCAGTCCACAGCGCCAGGTCCAGTGCCTCCACCTGGGCATAGGTGCGGCCCGAGACGGTCAGGTCTTCGAGATAGGCGCGATAAAGGACCAGGCTGGCACCCTGATTTACGCTGGCCGCCGAAAGACCCCGGCCACCCCAGCAGGCCGGATCGGCAAAGCCAAAGGCTCCGCTGCCGGTGTTGTTTGCGATGCCGATAGCGCGGAAGCGATTTCCCAGCGCGTTCGGCGAAGCGGGATTTTCGCGCTGCCCGATCAAGTTGGGCGCAGAGGCGGGGAACATGGCCGTCCCCTGAATGAGGGCCAGGTAGTTGGAGGTGTTGGACCCAAAAGCCGCCTGATGAACGCTCCCGGAGGTCGCGATGCGGGTCACCCGGTCCCAGCGGCTGTAATAGAAGTCATGGGTCTGGTTGGCGGCGATGTAGTCATAGAGCGGGGTCGCCGACCTGATCCGCATACCCTGGTTGAAAGTCGTGCCGTTCGTCTGGCTGACGATGCCGTGCAAGCCGCCCTTGGAACTGCGCTCGGTCACCATGACATTGGCGATGTCTGCCCCGTCACGCACGAAGCCCAACGTCGTCGCATCGCCCGAGCCCAGCAGATCCTTCAGCCGTTTCCACGCGATGTTGGGAATGACCGCGTTGTTCGCTGGAACGCCCGCCACCGGGCTGGCGGAGTGCGCCAGTTCCAAGAGGCCGAGCGACCCTGGAACCAGGAGGACATCGTCGTCGTCGGCCCAAGGCAGGCTGGCGTCGGGGTCGCCGACATAGGGGATGGCGAAGTCGAGGCCATAGGTCATCGATCAGTCTCCTCAGACAGCGGCAAGGCTGGGGAACCAGCGCATGGCCTGGATTTTTCGGTAGAAGCGCAGGGCGAACAGGGCGTTGCCGAAGTCGTTGAGATGGACGTAGTCGTTGTCGCCGAAGCGCCTCATGCCGGACGGCACGAAGTTGGCGGCGATGTCGGCAGCGTCCGTGCGGCCATTGCTGTAGATGCCATAGCTGTCAGGCACGAAGCCGATCAGCGCCATTTCTTCGGTCGTCGGCGCCGAGTTCAGATCGACGTAGTTGCCGGGATAGGCCGCTGCGATGGCCGCGTTCGCCGCGTTCACCCCCGCCGCGTCCAGATCACCCGGTTGCGCCAGAACCGATCCGACCAGCCACTGCGGACAATAGGCCGACTGGTGACCGACCATTCCGGCGATCGCTGCCAGCAAGGTCGATTGGCTGTAGTCGTTCCGCCCGACCACATAGAGCTGCGCCTTCGGACGAGCGGCGACGCCTGCATCCGCGATAAAGGGTGTCCCCGGCGGACAGGCGACCGCCGTTCCAGGTGTCGTCCGGGTGAAGGTCATCGCCGTCGGCCGGAAACTGACCCACGGCGACAGCGCCGTCAGCGTACCCGGAACGCCTGCCAGCGTGCCCACGATGGTCGGGAGGAACTGCATGACGGGCGCGACAGACCAAGAGGTCACGGACACGGCCCCCGACGTCGGGATCAGATTGCTGGCAACCGTCAGCAGGGCGTTGGCTCCGCCCTGTCGCGAGGCAACCTCGGCAGGCGTCTGTCCAGATACGCCCTGATTGATCACCGCCGTAACGACCGATCCCAGACGATCCTTCAGCTGCTTGGAATAGCTGCCCTGACCCGTTCCGCTGCCGCCGCTCCCCGTCTGGGCGGTGAGGCTGTCGCCCCAGGCCACGATCTCATTGATGGGATCGACGGGGGCAGCGGTGCCGCCCGTGGCCGGAGCATGCATGTAGCGGCCCTCACCGTCGGACCAGAACAGCACACGAGCATCCGGCGTCAGGAAAGGCTCATAGGCGGCGCTCGCTCCCGAAGTGATCTGGAAATGGGCACCGTCGGACCGCCGACGGGTCTGCACCTGGCGAAGACCCCCGGCATCGAGCCTGACCAGGGCGACGTGATTGGCCGTCACCGACACGTCGGCCGCCGACAGTCGACTGCCCAGGGCCACGCCCGGCTGATCGTCCACCTTGGCCCCGCGCGGCAGGGTCGCCCGCGAGGGTGTGAAGCCGCCCGCGAGCGTCCAGATGCCCAACAGCCGGTTGCCAACCCGCCAGCGATACAACGCCGCTTGCTCGGGCTTCAGTGGCTTCAGCAGGGGCCCAACCAAACCGTCGATCAGCCGCGACACGATCGACTGCGAAAGGTCGTCATCGACCCTCGCCGAAGCGGGAAGGGTCAGCTTACGCGGATACACACCCCGCACGGCATCAATGGTGGCATAGAGGCGATTGCCGATGCGGATGCGGGCGGCTTGACCGAACAGATAGTCCGACGACACCCGCTTGAAGAAACCGCCCAGGAAGCTCAGTCCTCCAAGCGACAAGGCCCAGCCCTTGGCGCTGTCCGTTCCAGGACCGCCAGGGGTGGTGCCTTCGGCCCAGGCCGCTGCCAGATCAGCCTTCAGCGTCGCCCGATCGGCCTCCTCTGTGACCGCGTCCAGGATCGGCTGGACATTCGCGCCCAGACCGATCCCGGCCAGATTGATCACCTCATCATCGGTCGCATCGGGAGCGACGGGCTGACCATTGATCTCACCCACCCGGCGCGCGATGTCAGCGATGCTCTCGCCGCGAAGGCCGCGCAGGGCCAGCTTCACTTCGGTCATGGGCGGGTCACTCCGGGATGAACGATGAAGGGGCCGGTCGCATAGACGCTCCGCGTTCCGTCGGGCGCGATCAGGACCAGATCGTATTCGAAGCGGGCCGGCTCGCCGGCCTTGGGCGACGTGGGCAGTGCGTCATGCGTTTCGTGATCGATGCGCATTTCGATCTGGCCCGCCGTGGGCTCGACGAAACGGATGCCTTCGATGGCCGTCGTGACGGTGCCCAGATCGATCAGCGGATCGCCTGCCGCCAGGCCGTACAGCCGCACCTGTAGCGCAGCCGTATAACCGGTCAGGTCGAGCGGATTGATCGCCGTGCCGGTCGCGTCATAGCCCTGGCCATCGGCCAGAACCCACGTCGCGCCATAGTCGGCATTGCGCCGTACCGTGATCGGCACGACTTCGGGATAGACCATGGCGATCTGCCTTGAGGTTAGGGAACGATGACGGTCAGGGGGCCGACGATGGCCGAGAACTCGGCCGTGATGTCGATCGCGTAGATCCAGTAGCTGTAGCTGGCACCCGCAGGCGGGCTGTCGTCGATCTCGACAAACGAACCCGGTGCGCCGGCCACGATGTCGATGACCGAACCGTCGCGCACCACGGCAACGCTGTCGAAGAAGGGACTGGTCGGATTGCGCCAGCCCAGGGTGACGATGCCGTCCGTCGCACTGGCCTCGAACTCGGTCGGGGCCGAGACCAATGGCGGCGGCGGCGACACCGTCCCGGACACAGGCGGGGCCACCCCGACCTTGGTCAGGGCCGTCTCATGCTTGGCGTCCGTCTCCTGCCGGAAGGTGATCTTCACACTCGCCGTCATCGGATCATAGGACCGCTTCAGGCAGCGGACCTTCACCCCTGCCAGCAACAGGTTGGAATCGTCGAAGGTGAAGCAATGGCCCGGCGCGATCCGGCGCATGTGCGGCTTGAACGGCACCGTGCCCGTGATCTTCTCTCGTGCCCCCGCCACATCCAGATAGGCCAGGGCCGCAGCCTGGTTGTGTTCCGGCACCATCGGATAATCGACAGCAAGGGGCCTCAGCCCGCCGTCGTCTGCGATCCAGGCGTCGTCGCTGATAGGCTTGAGCGGGACCATTTCCCAGCGATGTCCTGCGCTGGTGTGGCGGGGGGTAATGGCGTTCTTTCGTTCCAGCCGCGATTGACCCAGGGTGATCTCGACCGGCCCCGCCGTATCCGCTGCAGTCACCGTGACCAGGCTGGGCACTTCTTCGGCCAGGTTCACACAGGCGATCCGGCCAGCGGTGCGTGAGGGAACGCAGCCCGCGGCCTGAAGCATCTGCGTCAGGACTGCATACTTGTCGTCTTTCGACGAAGGAGAGGCCGTGATCTTCCAGTCCCGGACGTCGGCGACGTTCTCCGCCGCGACGAAGGACGCGACGTCGATGCCCTCGACCTGCGCCCCGATTCCGTTGATCAGCTTGCAGGCATAGGGCACGCCATAGGTGCCGCCGCCGCTGGCCCCCGCCCAGACCCCGATCGACCAGTTCAATCCCACCAGGGGCGGGCGTTGCAGAAAGACCCATGTCGTCGGGTCCAGCAGCCGACAGGGGCCGTCTCCGCCCGGATAGGTGCTGTCCAGGCGGGGGTCCCAGCCATAGACGCCGTCGATGACGTGCAGCGGCTTGACGACGCCGCCGCCGTATTCGGACTGCTTCTCGTTTTCCAGCAGGGTAATCGCGAAACCGGCGAAGCCCGAGAATCGGTTGTCGCTGTCCCAGTCGGGCGGACCAGTCGGGTCTGAACCCGGCCCGGTCGGGGCCGTCAGGGCCGTGTCCGGCTGCGTTCCCAACCGGGTCTGCAACCACATATAGCCTTCGTGCGAACCCGAAATCGACTTGCCATAGGTCGGATCGAAGGTCGTGACTTCGTCGTCCGCCTCGAACGACACGAACCCTTTGATCGGCCCGGTCGAGACCGTGCAGAAGAGCGTCTGATACTTGTTGTCCAGACCATAGGCGACGCGGTGCACGATGTTGCCCGCACACCCCACGCGGCCATAGGCCGTCACGATCCCGGCGTCAGGGTCCAGCCGGAAGTCGGTCGGCTTGCCTTCCTCGCGCCCCGCGCCGCCCAGCATGCCGATCGCCGCTTGGGTCCCGAACGCCAGCCCGGCCTGGACCGCCGCCACCGTCACCGCCTGCGCAAAGCTCGCCGTGCCCGAGGCCACGGCGGCCGAGGCATTGGCGACATAGGTGATGGCTGAACCGACCGCCGCGGCTACCTGGGGCATGGAACCCTCCACGCAGCAGCAAAGGCGAGCGGCTTGATGATCTTGCCGCGCCCGTCCTGAAAGCCAAGGACCTCGCCGTTCCCGACCGCCACGGTCAGGGTCGCCCCGAAGTCATCATGGGGCAGGGCGATCAGGTCGCCGGTCATCGCATAGGCCGGCACGATCCGCTTCAGACCCAGCCCATCCACCGCCGCGATCAGATCCCGGAACCCCGCCTTACGCAGGGCTCTCAGGGCTTCAACTTCCGTGCGATAGGACTGCCCTTTCATCGGCGGGCACCCATGGCCGTATTGGTGCAGCAGATGTGCCCCCAGCCGTGCGCAATCGCGCTTGCCGGGCTCATAGGCCGCGCCATGGAACCGATCGATGCAGGCCTGCGCCGCCTTTGCCGGGCTCACGAAATCGCCCCGGTCGGCTCGTTGGCCCGCCAATAGACCTTAAGGGGCAGGTCGGTCACCTTGCCGAACCCCAACTCGCCCGGCCACACCGACTGGTGGAAGCTGTCGTTCTGGCGACGCTCTTCGTTCGGCTCCAGCATGCGGGCCTCTTCGGTGATGCAGTCGTAAATCAGCGTCAGATCCCCGACGCTCAGCCGGGGCTGGTCCAGTTCGCCCCGCCACAGCAGTTCCGGTTCACCGACCAGAAGCCCCGTCGCCCGGTCGATCACGGCCATGTGCACCGTGACAAGGCTGCCCTGCATCTGCGGGCTCAGCGCCAGGTCCGCCACTGCCGAGAGCGACGGGGCCAGGATGGTGAGGGTCTGGGTGCCGGACTGGCCGTCGATCCCGTCTTCTATCTCCGACAGGGAGTCCAGGACCCCAAAGGTCTGGTCCCGCACGCGCCAGACCTCGCCCGCCCAGCGCACGAACCCTCCATCCGACCAGCGAACGGTATGGCCCGGCAGCGACAGCGTCACAAGGTTCGCGACGACCGGGAAGCGCGCTTCCAGGGCCGCGATCAGTGCCGCGTCCATCTCAGTCCGTTTCCTCGATCAGGAACGACAGGCCCAGAGTCTTCAGTTCGTCCAGGGCGAGGTCGGGCAGGGCGTCGATCTCGCCCTCGATCATCGGCCTTGCCATCTCGATCACATCGCCGTCGGCGAAATCGATCCGCATCATCGGCCAGATCGGCACGCTGGCCTTCCCGTCGCCATCGGCCAGCGTCTCGGCCGTGCACCAGTGCACATAGCGCCGACCCTCATGGATGACGGAAAAGAACTTCCCCTTGCGAACCGGGTACCGGGGCGTCAGCCCGACCATGGCCAGCACCGATCCGGCCTGGCCGTCGCCGTCCACGGTCGGCAGGCCACACGGCCCGGCATCCATCGCCTCGGGAATGGGCAGCAGGATCGACTGGCTGTCGCCCGAGATCAGATCGACGGCCAGTTCCACGCCGGCACCGGCTGCGCACTGGGGCGGCACGGTAACCGACAGGGCCCAGTGCGAGCCTGGGCGATTCATGCGACGACGCCCTGCGCCGAACGCAGCCCTCTGCGGCATGGCCGAGGACATGGGACGCATGACGAACTCGGTGCCGCGTGGCAGCAGGCCAGGGATGATCGCCATCAGCCCAGCCGGAACCGGTCGCGGCGCGCCGCTTCGGACGGGATCACCGTACGGGACGCCTGGAAGGCGGCTGTGGCGGCCTGCCCGGCCTGTTGCATGGCAAAGGCACGCTGTTCGGCCATGGCCTGTTCGAACAGCATGGCCCCGCGATTATCATAGGTGATGTGCTGAACAACGGTCCGCGAGATCATCGGCATCTTGGACACCGCCGAAAGACTGGGCAGGATCGAACCGGGCTCCGACGGCACGAAGACCTCGGGACGATGCTCTCCGACGATGTAGGACCGGCCGGGGCGAACCGGACCGCCGTGGGCACGACGGCCGAACCCGCCCATGAATGACGAAACGGCCGCCATGATCCCTCCGCCGCCACTGCCGTCCGGGCGGGCGCTGCCCAGCTGCATCAGATAATCGGTCAGGAGGTCCGCCAGATTGTCCTTCAGCCGATCTGTGACCCGATCGAAGATGCTCGTCAGCACGCCTTCCAGACCGCCATCCTGCAAATCGTCCAGAAGACCGCGAATGCCGTCCCGGAACCCACGCCGGGTGGCGGCGGAAATCTCAGCATCGACTTGGTCGGTCGCGATGGCGACACCTTCGCCATAGTTGAGATTCCGGTCCCCTTCGATTTGGCGAGCACGCCGGTTGATTTCATCCGCCCGTTCCAGGACCCGCAGGCGCTCTTCGTCACCACTCAGGCGCGCCATGGTGATCTGGTGTTCCAAGGCGGCATCCGCGACGATCCGCGCGGTGACCTCGGCACGGGCGCGCTGGGTGTCCAGAAGGTCCGCCTCAGCCATGGCCGTCGCGCTGACAACATCGTAGCCCTTGTCCATCAGGAACTCGATCTGGCGCGCCGTCTGGTATCGGTCCTCCATCGACTGGGCATATCGCTCGTTGCCCAGCATCCGCTCGTATTCGATGTCCTTCAGCACGGAGGCCTGCTGGACCTCGTGCATCTGGCCTTGGATGCGCGCTTCGTCGACCCGCTCCTGATCGGCCACGGCCCGCGTTCTCGCCTCAGTCGCCGACAGCTGAAGACCCAGATACTGTTCGGTCCGCCGGACGATGGCGTCCTCGCGTTCCAGCACCTGGACCAGGGCACGGTTGTTCGACAGCCGCGCGATCTCCAGCGCCAGGCTCCGTTCCAGGTCGGCGGCCTGCCGCGCGATCTGTTCGGGCGACGGACCCGACGGCCGCGCGCGACCGCCACCCGTCGAAGGGCTCGCCAGCCGCGCGCCGTCACCGTCCGGGCGGAGCTGGCGACGCGCGCCCATGGCCATCTGCTGACGCATCAGCGCCGGATCGTCGGCATTCGCCCCTGCCCAGGTCTCACCCTCTCGCAGACGCCCTGCGAGGCCACGCGTCCAGGGCAGGCGATCCCAAAGGCCGGAGTTGTAACCCCAGGCGGCCCCTGCGTTTCCGATGTCAAAGATGCCGGACTGGCCGCGCATTTGCGTGAACTCGGCCCAGCTGGCCAGGAAGTCGTTCATGGCCGATAGCGCCGTCGCGAGCGAGCCCGCCACCGTCAGGATTTCGTCCGACAGTTCGACCAGTGAGCTCTTCAGCTGGACGTTGACGATGTGCGACATCGTCTCGAACTGCTGATTGGCCTCCGCGCCCTTCTTCACCAGGTCCGCATCCATGACGTAGCCGAGGTCGCGCGCCTTTTCCCGCAGGTCCTCCAGCGCCCCCGACCCTTCCCGCGCCAGGGAGATCATCGACCCCAGGCCCAGCTTGTCCGCCACCGCTGCCCGCTCGGCCTCGCTGCCCAGGGCGGCGATCCTGTCCATCACGGCCGCAAGTGCATCTTCGGTGCTGGCGAAGGCCCGCAGGTCCTCGCCGCTGAAGCCCAGCCGTTCAAACCATTTTACAGCGCGGCCACCGGCCAGGCCTTCGCCCAGCTTCTTCTGAAAGCTTTCGATCGCGCTGTCGGCATCCTTGGCCTCGCCGCCGACCTCGGTCAGGGCGAAACGGTATTCCTGCAGGGCGTCTGTCCCGATGTTCAGCTTCTGCGCCGTGTCGTCGATTTCATCGGCAAACTGCATCGCCGCGATCGCCTGCGTCGCCGCCAGGGCCGTCGCCGCCAGTCCGCCGGCAGCGATCAATCCCGCAGGACCCAGGGCTTCCAGCGCCTGGCCAAAAATCGGAATCCGCGCGGCACCCGCCTCGAACACGGCCAGCCGCGACCGGTCGAACGTCTGGTTCAGGAACTGGCCGGGATCGGACTTGCCAATGGCTTTGTAGCGGGCTTCGATCTTCGAAGCCGTCCCGCCAACATTGTCCAGCGCGCGCCGGTTCTGACGCTCCAGCTGCCTGATGTCCGTGCTCATCTGATAGACGAGCGCTTCCAGATCGGTCCGACCGGCCATGCTTACCTCCCGGTCAGGCGACGCACGCGGTCGCGGTGTTCTTCAAGGGTCGGGGCCCTGGCCTTGGCCGGACCAGCAGGCGCATGGGCCTTGGCGAAACCGGCCATCATGGCCGTCAGCTGCCACATCGAGGTCGCCCGGACCTCCTGCGCGGACAGGCCTAGGACGGCTCCTTGTCCATAGAACCAGGACCATCGGAATCGTCCGTCGGGCAGCCGGGTTGGACTGGGTCCGGCGACCCCTCCCGCTTTTCCGCATCGTCGCCCGGCCGATCATCGGGATCGCCGCTCAGCAGGGCATCGATCACATCACCCGCCACCATCGCAGCCTTGACCAGCGTCCCCGGTTTCAGGCTGCGTTCGACCAGGCGATAAGCCGCCTCGGCCTCCATGCCCGCCCCGATCAGGCCCAGCCGAAGGGTCTGGCGCACGTCGTCGATCAGGAAGGTGCCAGAGGCCAGCCGGGACTGAATGGCCATCAAAGCCCCGGCACCGGCCCCTAATCCGGCCTGGCGCAGTCGGTCCCCGCGCAGGGCTTCCAGGTCCTCGGCCGGGCCGATGGTCAGGGCGAAGGGAAAATCGCCCTCGCCCAGGAAGCGGGTGATGTGTGCGGAATGGGACATCAGGCGATGCCGAAGTCGAACTCGAAGTCGCCGGTCGTCGAGATCGAGATGTCGAACGCCTGGTCTTCGCGATGCTCGCCGCCGATGCCCAGGCTGTCGAAGATCCACGTCCCCTCGACCTCCCAGCCGCCCGCGCCGCCCGTGTCCTGGACGATCTTGCCGGGGACGGCCTCGCCCGCCGCCCAGGTCTGGACCATGGTCTTCTGCGAAGCGGCATCGGCCATGCCGGAACCGGTGAACTTGACGTCCAGGCCCTTGACCCGCCGGACCTTCTTGGCGGGCTTGGACGGGTCCGTGCAGTTGGCCCGGCTGCCCTCATAGACTTCTGACGTCAGGTCCAGCTTCGTATTGGTGTTGATGGAGCACGAAGCCCCATAGACGGCGGGGATCACCCCGTCCGCGCTGGTGCGGATCAGGAACAGCAGCTTTTCGCCGGCGATATGCTCGGCATAGACATCGGGCATGGTGGCCTCCTGGACTTGGCCTCGCGGCCGGGTGGCGGTCAGGCGGTGCGCTGGACCGAAAGACGATAGGTCGAAACGAAATGTTCGATGCCGGGCGAGGGGTCGCCCACGGGGCGGCTGCCGTCGAACCGCGCCGACGACACGCGCCAGCCGGCCAGGGCCAACGGCTCATCCAGCGCCAGTTCCACCGCATCGGCCAGGTCCCCCGCGACCAGGCTGCTGTCCGGACCCTGCGCCCAGCTGTGAAGGGTGAAGATCAGCTCGCCGGACCGCCCGCAGGAGGCCAGGCCCTTGATCCACTGCGGCGCATCCAGGGTGACCCTCGGATAGACGTCAGGAAACCCGTCTCCCGCGAACACCGCGCGCCCGTCCGTCGTGTTCCCGACGATGGCTGTCACGGCGGCTGTATCCAGCAGCCGATCCGCCATCGCGACCTGACCCTGGCGAACCGGGTTCACTTGATCGCCGCCGCCGCCTTGGCGGCCTTGTTCGCCGTGCGGACGACGCGGCCTTTCAGACGCTTTTTCAGGGCCCGCACCGTCGGATAGAAGAAGGGCTGGGCCCGGCTGCCGGGATGGGTCCGTGCGACCTTGCGGGTGCGGCCCGTCGGATTGGTGGTCGAGGCTCCGCGAACACCGGGGGACGTGCCGAACTCGACCCAACGGGCATAGAAGGCGACGTTGTTTCCGGCAAAGACCTCGACCGCCAGACCCTCGTTGCCGAGCGCCGCAGACCGGGCCGTCGGGGTCTTTCGAATGGCCTGTGTCGCCGAGGTCTCGGGCGCCTGACCAGCGTGCGCCCAGCCGATCGAGGCGGACAGATCGCCCGTGCCCGCAGGCGCAGCCCGCGCAATCGCATTAGCCAGTTCGGCCGCGCCCTGTTCCAGAGAGGTCGCCGCTGCCTCGCGCTGCAGCCTGGGCAGGGCGGCGATCTGTCGCTTGAGGCGATCCAGTCCCTTAACGGCCATCGGTGCCTCCCGCCTCGCAAAGGATGTTCAGCCAGCGGTCACGGCCGCCCTCGACCTCGCCGATCGACTTGATGCCCCAGACGCGAGCGGGGTCGCGGGCATCGACGATCCGGTCATCGGTCGTGACCGTTCGCGTCCCACTGTCGTATCGGACCGTGATCTCGAAGGGCTGGGCCGCATTCTGGCGCGCGGCCAGCACCCCCTCGCCGCCCATGCGCGCGACGACGCGCGCCGACCGTTCGATGCCCAGGGCCACCCAGCCGCCCTTGACGACCCCGCCGATGTTCCCCCCGCTGGCCCGCCGCTCGAACCGGACCTTGTCGCGAAGCTCAGAAGCCTTCGGAGCGAGCGCCATCGGCGACCCCCGCAGGCTTGGCGGAGACAGAGGGCTGCGCCCGACTGGGCGTCGGCAGCGCATCAGCGGCACCCGCCGCGATCGCATCATCCGCGCATTTGCGCTTCACCGAAAAATCGCCCGGCGGATAGCTGAGAAACGACACACCCTTACCGGGAACGCGCCAGTTAAACTTCCTCCTGAACCTGACCCACGCCATCAAAAGGCCCTTTCACGGAAGAGGGACAGAAGATCATCACGGGTCCTGGCAGACTCGAGCCCCTGCGCCACGCCGATGGCTATCGCGCGCCCTCTCGCCTCGCGTGTCACAGACACCTCCATGCCTGCGCGATAGCCGATCGTTACCCCGGCATCACCTGAAGGCCGATAATCATAATCAACGAGGAAACGGACGCGCATGTCACACCCCGACCCGGCGGAACGGGGCGATCAGCACATGAATCGTCGGGTTGATGGCGATGGCGGAACCGTCAACGCCAGCCTCCCGGTTTGCGTATAGATCCCCGACTCTCAGCAAGAGAGCCGCCTTCAATGCGCCCGGCACGTCCGCAGCAGCCGTTCCAGCGGTGAAAGTCACCGTAACAGCACCGGATTGCGCGCGGGTCGAAGGCCAAGACACATCGAACGACGTTTCGACGAACGAGCCCAGGGCGTCATGACGCAACACATAGTCCGCGCCATCCATCGTCTGCGTGTCGCCGTCCGCGGCCACATAAGCGACGCTGGCGACCGTGGCAGCGGGGAGTGGCAGACGAAGCCGAGATTCGAAACCGTCAAACGTCTGCGACCACGATTGGGTGACCAGGGCGCGGCCAAGAATGCCGGTCCAGCCGTCCAGCTCCGACGTAGCAGCGTTGATCAGCAGGCCGATCAGCGTGTCATCGTCGCTGTGATCGACCCGAAGGTGCGCCTTGGCCTCTGCCACCGAAACCGGCGTAGCCGAAGGCGCAGACGTGCGGACGGGCGCATACGATCCGTGCATGACCCGTCCGTTCATCTTAGGCCACCGGCCCATCGGCAGGATGGCCACGCAGAACCGTGATGCCCGCGATGATCGACGTGCCGCCGTTCTTCGTGACCACGGTGCGGACGTAGCGTTTCCCGCCCTTGTAGCCGACACGATAGACACTGTCCGCAGCCAGGGACGCCGGGAACGAGCCCAAGCGATCGGTCGAAGCGGTGTCGGCAAAGTCGCCCGACGTAGCGGTGTCGGAATGTTGCAGCTTCACGGTGAAGTCGCCAGCGGAGGCGATAGCGCCGGTCTGAATCAGGACTTCGGCACTGTTGAAGCCCTGCAAATCGATTGCAGACGAGGTGGCAGTGGCAGATTGAACAGCCGGGATAAGCGCCGCAATCGGCGACAGATGGGAATGAAGGTCTTTCATGGACCTGTCCTTTAAAAAAATGGGGGAAGGGGTGGCGGACAACCGAAGTCGCCCGCCGTCAGATCAGGTCGAGCACTTCAACAGCTTGATGGCCTCGAAGTTTGTCACGCCGCCACCGACGCGCTTCGTGGTATAGAAGTGCACGAAGGGCTTGTTGGTGTAGGGATCACGCAGAACGCGGACGCCGAAGCGGTCCACGATAGTATAGCCGCGCTGGAAGTTGCCGAAGGCGACCGGGAAGGCGTTCGCAGCCAGAGCGGGCATGTTGTCGTCATTGAAGACGGGTTTGCCCAGAATGGTAGCGACCTCGGCGGTTCCCGCAGGCGGAGCCCAGATGTAGTTGCCTTGGCCATCCTTGAACTTTCGGACGCTGGCCATGACGGCATCCGACATCAGCCAGGACGCGCCGTTCCGGTAGCCGGATTTCAGCGCGTAGTAGAGTTCAATCAGGGCATCGGACGGGTTGGACGACGCGAAGGCGGCGGCAGCTCCCGAGGCGATGAAGCCTAGACCGCCCCATGCGTAGGAGGCGTTGGCAGCGTTGGTGTAGGACAGGACGCCGCGCGGCTTCAGGACGCCATCGCCGGTCACGAAGGCTTCGCCCTCTTGTTCGGCAAACTCGATCGAGACTTCGTCGGCAAGCCAGGCCGCGATGTCCACGCGGGCGTCGTCCAGCAGCGTTTGGGTCGCAGCCGGGTTGGCGTACAGTTCTTTCGCATTGATGGCGATTTCGCGAAGAGTCGGCGACGCGGTTTCGGGACGAGACTGCTCTTCGCCCACCCAGCCAGCACCCGCACCGCCCATGTTGACCAGCTTCTTGTAGGTGTCGCCCGAAATGCTGACAACGCGCGCTAGGCTGCGCATGGTCGAGACAGTGCCCAAGACACGATCAATCCCGGCTTCCGTCTGTTCGGGAACCAAGTAGCCGCCGTCCGGGTCGGACTGCGTGGTCAGCTTGGCCTTAACTTCCAGTTCGCGGATGTTGGCAGCCGCATCGCCCTTGCGGAAGAAGCGGTCGAACGCAGTAGCATGAGCGGCTTTGTCGGGATCGACAGCCGAGCCCGCTCCGCCAACGATGGCAGCAGCTGCCTTCTTGTTGGCTTCGTCCACGGCGCTTTGCAGCTTGGTGATTTCCGCGTTGATGCGGTCCACCTGTTCGGTCTGGACGACGTCGGCCTGGCCCTTCTTCAGGTCGGCCAGCTCTTTGTCGTTGGCAACCTTGAAGTCCTCAAAGGTCTTCGTCAGCGTGTTCAGAATCTTGTTCGGGTCGGCATCGGCGCGAGCGGCGACAACACCGCGAATGCGGTTCGCTTGGGTCATAGTCTTTTCCTTTGGTGAAAGTCGGCCTTAGGCCGGGGTCATGCAGTCGATGAGCCGCTGAACGGCGGCGAGGTCGGGGCCTGCATCACGCGCGGCCTCAGGCTGGCGACTTGCATCACGCGGGGTCGCGATGAGTTCGGAAAGGATCTCCGAACGGTCGTTGCGGGAGACACCGGCTTTCGCCAAGGCAGCTTCCGTTCTGCGACGAGCCATGACGGCCCGGCCAGGGGGGCCGGCGGCGCTGGCGCTCGCCTCGGTACGGTTGCTGTCCACAGTGTCCGCAAAGCCGTTCTCCACGGCCTCGGACGGACCCATGAAGGTCTCCGTATCCATCAGTTTGACGATGGCGTTCCGGTCCATACCGGTGCGGGCCTCGTAGATGTCCGCGATGGCACTGTCGAACCCGTCGAACACGGCCGCGCCGTCTCGCATGTCGTGTCGGTTGCCGACGACCACGCCCCACGCATTGTGCACCATCATGAAGGTGCCCAGGCCCATTTTGATCTCGTCACCAGCCATAGCGATGATCGACGCCGCCGATGCAGCCCAGCCCATGACCTCAATCGTCACCTTCGCAGGGTGGTCCCGTAGGAGGTTGTAGATCGCGATGCCCTCGAACATGTCGCCGCCGGGCGAGTTGATCTTGACCGTGACATCGTTCTTACCGATCGCTCGCAGGGCTGCGCCCATGCGCTTCGCCGTGAAGCCGCCGCCGGTCCAGAAATCTTCCCCGATCACATCGTAGACCGATATCGTGTTCGGATCGTCGGCTTCTGCCGCCTGGGGGCTCTCAGCCCATTTAGCCAGCACATCCGAAGGCGCGTCCCATTGGAAGTTGGAGGGCTTCTGGAAGGCCTTGGCCTCAGGCAGTTTGCGAAGGCTCATTCGTCCCTCCATTGTCAGGGGTTCCGCCAGCCGTATTCGGCGGGTCGTAATAGATATCGCCGCCCTCGCGCGGGTTCTGATCTTCCAGGGCGCGGACTTCGTTCGGGCTGGACACACCCCACTGAAGGGCTTTGACGTGCGCCTCCCAGCGAGCCTTGATGTCGCCGCGTACCAATGCGGCCCGGTTAAACAGCGCGTACAGATCGGGCTCGCTATCCGAGATCAGATCCCGGTTTATCGTCTCTTCCCAAGTCGTCAGATCATCCTCAGACGTGAAAGTGACAAAGCCTTGGGTCTGGCTATCGATGCCCGTGCCCCAGCTCGTTGACTTCTCCGTGTCTCCGATCATGTGCGGCGGAACGCCGAAGAACATGGCGATATCAGTCCGCGAGAACTTGCGGCTTTCGATCCACTGAGCATCCTCAGCCGTCATGGCCATGGGCGTGTAGGTCATTCCCTCTTCGAGGATCAGGGTCTTGCCGTCCTGCTCACCGCCGGAACGGAAGCTGTCGAGGCTTGAACGCAAAAGCTCCTGACCCTCAGGGCCGAGCTTGTTCGGATGCGAAAGCGCAGCGCTCACCCGAGCGCCATTTTTGAACGTCGAAGCCCCGTGGCTTTCCATGGCCAGCGACAGGCCAATCGTCTCGCGGGCGTAGGTGAGGGCCGAAACCCCGTGAACGCCGTCGAGGGTCAGTCCGACAAGGTGGAAAACGTCACTTTGCCCGAGCGTGACCTTCCGGCCATCCGCGCGGGTGTAGGTGTAGGACAGGGACAAGTCTTCTAGTTGCTTACACTCGACCCGATCCGGGTGCAGCGGAACCACCTCAATCACATTGCCCCGCGAGACAACCTTCATCGCATAGGCGTTGCCCCTCAACATGAGGTGCGCCTGCATCATCCGTCGGAACTGCGAAGGCGTCTGCCAACGGTTCGGGCGACGGCGGAGAACTGTCCACAACGGGTGATCTGAAGCATCTTCCCGCGTCCGCTCGTCAACACGGCGCTTCACCGCGAGCGGCATATTCGCCACCACGCCAGAGCGAAGACGGACGCACGCGAATACCGCTGCAACCCGCATCGCCGTGTCGGGCGTCACCGAAACGCCAGCCGCCGAAACCACGCCACCGCGAAGCGCCTCTTCCAGGTCCTGCGAGGTCCTGATCAAAACCCCGCCGGTCGCATCCTGAAAGGTGTTGCGAGGCTGTTCGGCGGGCCCTTTTGAGAACCAGCGATCCCAGATTGCCATCGGCCCTCCTTCAGAGGATCAGGAGTCCGCGACCCTGGTAGACAGAAGGCCCTTCGCCAGGACGTTCATTTGAAAGCGCTGCACCAACCGCCATGGCAGAGGTAACCAGGCCGTCGATCCAGCCGCGGGAGCGTTTTTTGTCGAAAGCCCGGTTTTTCTGGCCGTCCTCGACCACAAGGGCGTTGCCGGCGCAGAAGTAGGTCACCGGGTTGTTGTCGATCACCACCGTCTTTTTAAGGATCGCGTCTTCGAAGCGCTCGATTGAGCGCGGCATGCAAAGCTGCCGATCCTCGAACATGATCCGCGTGCCTTGGGCGTGGGCGACCAGCTTCAAGCCTTCGCCCTCAGTTTCTTTCGGCCCTTTCCAGCGCCAGACCGGGAACCCGATTTGCTCACAAGCGGCGATGAAATCCTCGATCATCGCAGCGTCGAAGGCCAGGAACTGCAGTTCGTGCTGGTCAAAAATCTGGGCGACCTGAGCCGCCACGAATGTCTTGTCGATCACCGCGCCGGGGTTGGCGGTCACATGGCCATCGGCGACCCACTGCTCGATTGGCGCACCGGACCTGCGCTCCCGGTCGGCCAAGCCGTCCTTCGTCGTCCAATACCAAGTCTTGGCGTAGAGCTTCCCGGCCTTCAGCCAGACGATCGTTAGGGCCGTGAGGTCGTTTTTTTTCGAGAGGTCGAGGGACGCCCAGCATGGGCAACCCCGGAAGTCGTCTGGATCAACCTCGCCAAGCGAGGCGGCCCACGCCTCCTCCTCAATCCAGAAATCAACAGCTCCGGTTGGGATGCCGAAGTAGAGGCGCTTCACCGACATGGCCGTGGAGGTCATCGACCGGGCCGAAATCACCTCGCCGCGGATGTTCTCGACTGGGAATGTGATGTCGAGCGCGGGTAGGGCCTTCACCCATGCCGCCTCGTTGTCGAAGATCGTCTCGCGGTCCGCCTTATCGACGCGAGCAATGAAGGCGAACGCCTCGTCGTCCTGAATCTCGCCCTTAAGGACCCGCTGGAATAGCTCGCTGAAGCTGGTCCCGACTAGCTGGGTTGAGGCTGGGGTGTTGGTCCCAAGCAACATCATGGCGTCGCCGGGCATCTTCGCGATGGCGCGCTGCCAAGTTTCGATCGGCGTGGAGAATTTGAACTCGTGGATCTCGTCGGCGGTGACGAGTGTGGGGCGCGGCCCCGAGATCGCCTCGCCGTTGGCCAGAGCCTGAAACTTCGATCCGGTGTCGGGGTGTTCGATCTTCCAGGCGTTGTCACCTTCGCCTCGGATAAGCACCTCACCCCGGCTGACAAGGCTGTCGCTTTCGTTTTCAGGAGTGTCCGGCAAGTTGGCGCGGCACATGGCGACCGCATCCTTGAACAGCACGTTCGCCGTGGCCCGGTCCTGGCCGATGGCATAGACCTCGCTGCGCGCGGTGCCGTGCCATCCCATCATGTAGAGGCCGACTGCCGCCATCAGAGGCGACTTGGCCTGGCCCTTGCCCGTCTCCAGCCATGCTCGCCGAAACCGGAGCCGACCGCTGGCCTTCTTCCAACCGAACAGGCTGCCGACGACGAAGACGTGCCAGGGCAGAGGGAGGAACGGCTGACCCTCCTTGGCACCGGCAGTGACGGTGAGAACAGCGGGGAAGAACCCCAACGCGCGCTCCGCTGCCTCGACATCGAACCGCAATCCATTGCCAGGGCTCTCTGCCAAGTCCTTCAGATGTCGGGCCGCCGCGAGTTTCGCGAACTCGCCCGAGATGATGCGGCCAGCAACGACGTCCTGCGCCCACCGCGTGGTGGCGTCAGGAACGGGCAACCGGTTTGAGATACGAGTCCGACGCACGAGCCGACCTCGCTTTCCGTTCGACCTTTCCCGCCGTGGCCCGGCGGCGAGGCGATAGACCCAGCTCAGCCTCTAGCGCCGCTGCGTCCGAACCCGCCTCGCGCATGGCGGTGAAGTGCGGGCTGATACGCGCGATCGCTTTGGTGTTACCCCGTCGCGGCTTCGTCACTGCGCCTTGCTCGGCGACCTCGCGGCTCGACCGGTCGAAATTGATGTAGGCCAAGACGAGCCTTTGAACAGCGTGGCGGTTCGTTGGCGAAAGCGTGTTCCGCTCCCGCATCTCCGTAATCACGACCCGCCAGTAATCTCCAGCCGCTGCGACCTCTAGGTCATCGGTCAGGAGCATCCGCCAGTGCGGTTCCGGGACGATGTCGCCAGTGCCGGGAATGACGTCCATGCAAGTCCCCTACTACGTAGGGGTCCCAACTTTTAGGTTCGAAACACGTCTCGGTGCGAACGCTGGGACCCCGCCGGTCTTCATCCGACTGGTTTCTGAACTTCTCTGTGCCCCCCCCTGACTATGGGCGGGGTCGGTTCCAGGGGTGGGCTCGATCCTTTGGCCGTCCAGAAGAATCACAGCCTGGTTCATATCCCAGGGCTTCGATCTTCTGCTTCCTGCTGGAGTGGCAGCGCCATGGTGAGGCATCGCAGAGCGTCTGGAGCTCACCTTCCCAGAACAGGCTTAGGTCGCCTTTGTGAGGGATGACGTGATCTGCGACGGTGCCGACTGTGGTGCGGCCCTCTGCCTTACACATCTGGCATAGCGGTTCGATCCTTAGCTGTTGTCGCCGCCGACCGTTGGGCCCCTTCCATCGGGCTTGGTTGTAAAGGTGGCGATAGGTTTGAGCCTCAGCACTGCGCTCAAGTCTGTGCGATCTGGCCGTCACGTCCCCTCTGGCCGATGGAGTGGTCTGCCCACAGCGAAGATAACGTCGTGCGTTGAGACGACTCATGGACGGGTATCCGATGGCCTCGACCACCACCGGTCATTCAAGGAGCCATCACCATGGCCAAGAAGTCAGCGCCCACGCCCAACTACCGCAACTCTGAAACGGGTCGCTTCACCACCAAGGAAAAGGCCGAGAGGAAGCCGAAAGAGCACGAGAAGGAAAAGCGCAAATAGCTCGAGCTCGATGCAGAGCGTCCTAAGCTGTCATGGGCGTGGGACGTTCTGCATTCAGCCACCCTGCCCAGAAACAGAAAGCCCCGGCCCTGCAAGGTCCGGGGTTTCTTGCGTGGAACGGTCCACGATGAACTTTGTGCAGTCACTGTGGTACGCTTTGACCGGTCCGTCAAGTGGACGCGATATCATCAAATGTCTAACCTTGAGACCGAAGCCGCTAGGGAACCACGCAGTCGTAGATCGCCCGATAGCTCTCCATACGATTGAAGCGCGCGACTTTCTGATACTGAGCACAGTGCCGGTCAGCTAGCGGGAGCGCATCCATCTCATTCCAGACGTTGCTAATCGTCACGTAAGCAGCGTTCCCAACTACATTTTGCCCAAACAGACCGGGATAGATTTTGTTATCGGAAGTGGCGCAGCCCCCTATAGAGAGCGCTGCGAGCAACATCAAAAAGCGCACCAAAATCCCCTATGCCAGCCGGACTTTGACGAAGCTAACAGGCTTTGCCCTGGTTGTAAGGGCCACGTTTCGCGTGTTCGGGCACGAAGGCTTTGATCGAGCCAACGATGTCTTCGAAAGACCAGCGCTAACTTAAGGTGCAGGCTGCAAAAAACAAAGCCTTCGCGGTGTCCAACGGCTTCTCCGCGCGATGCCGTTTAGTCATCGCTCCCATACCCCAAAAGCTCGAGCCGTCTGGTCCAGTAGGCGACGTTCGCCTCATCGTGCTCTTTGCTCTTGGCCGTCACATCCGTGGTCGGCTGACCAGGCACGCCTCGCATATATCGGACGCCGCGCTTGATAAGGGCGAGGCGGTCAAGCGCCGCCTGCCTCTGGTTGACACAGTGCAGGAGCTCTTCTTCATGGGTCATGCCCCAACATAGCATCCCCGTGCTGAAGCGCGACGGTCTGTGTCAGACGCTCGATTGACCGGCCCACTGCGATCAGCCGACACGCCGCCGCCGTTCTCGAGGCCCGAAATCCAGAAAGGCACGGTTCTGCTTCTTGAGGCGCGGGTCGGTCTCTCCAGCGAGAGCCTTCTTTTGCCTGAAAAGCTCAGCTTCTATCGACATCCTATCAAGTGGTCCTTGCCCCACTTGAACTGCGATCATGGCCCGGACGACGGACCAGTAGAAGCTCACAACTGCCCCGTTAGGCGCGCGGATGTCCCAGCCCTTCAAGCGCCAAAACTCGATCAGCGTTGCAGCGTCATATTCATCGAACTCATCCGATGCGCCGGTCAGGTCATCGGCTTCCTCTTCCGGTGTTGGCTGCGGAATGTCGGCTGCGCCCCAATAGTCCAGACCGAAGCCTAGTGACTTGAGGACGCTCACGGTTAGCTGCCGGGTTCTTTCGTCGGATGAGGTGTCGAGATGGGGGCACAGCTCGAGGCGCGCGTGAAGCTGTTCGGCACCTGGCAGATCAAGCAGTCGGATCAAAGGAATCGCTCCTGTTGTTCTTGCTATGTTCCTGGGATTGAAGGTGTGCAGTCAAGCTGCCGCGCGCCTCGAAATGCGTTCGACCTCAAGTACCTGTGCACCGGTCTCTTCATCGACATAGACCGTGCGCTCGGTGTAGGCCCGACCGTTGGCTTGCGCTGACGGCTGAGGAGCGGTGTACGGCTCAGCGGCTCGGGGCGAACGCAACGCTTGCCGCACCTTGCCCAAGCCGCTCAGCAGCAGATCCCGCTTCCGCTCCCAGGCCGTGCCTTCACGCCCTGCCGACCGCTGAATGAGCCACTGCGGAAAACTGTCGTTGACGCACACATCGGTGACCTCCGATCGCTCCGACAGCGTCATCGCCGAACAGGCGGCTTTCCACTTCAGCATTGCGGTCACCGAGGCCTGATCAGACTCGACTGGGTCGCGCTCGGCCCGATCAAACACCCTGTCCCACAGTGCCACCAGCTCAGCGTGTGGCAGGCCTGCAAAAAACGACTTCGCATGCAGGGTGACCGAAAGAGACACCTCCGTTGGAACGTCGACTTCCAGAAGCGAAGACACGGTGCCGCCAGGACGGGCGAACCCAGCAAGGCGGTGCAGGCTCGCGAAGCGGAGTCCCGTCAGATAATCTTCGTTCGAGATCCAGCCGTTTGCATGGGCCACGTCCAAAGGGACCAACCGCTGGTTCAGCTTGTTCAAGCCGAAGGCCTGGCGGACCTCGACACTCCGCGCGTTGGGGCCGGGCGGCTTCAGCCGACCGTTCGGATAGCGTTCGCCATCTTGGCGAGGCCTTCCTCCGAGGGGGCCCTTCCGGATGCGGTTCTTGGTGCCTTTGGCCATTTTTAGGCTGCCTCTCTCGGTCATGGGCTGGTGGCCAGCGTCGCTGGCAAGGGGAGTTGGGAGTGTGTTCTCAAGGGGCCGCGACAGGCTTCATGCTGCGATCGCCAAGTCACCGCCTGATGCGATCAAACTGGCAGGAGCGCGGCATCCGGGCTCGTCGGGAGTGGGGCCCAGATGGTCGGGCCACGCCTCTCCATGTCGCCAGAGATCGATCACCTGGACCCAAACGTCGTCGCTGACGTCGTCAGGCCTCTCCTGGGTTCGCCAATTCAGGTGCCGACCATCCCTCAGCCACCGGGCCATGCACGGGGCACCACGATCTCCGCAGACCTCACTGACGCGCGACCGGAACCGCTGAATGAGCGTCGGTAGCTCCTCGCGGTCTGCCGGCGGGAGCTTGCGCCACTGCGCCAGCGTCTCCGCCTTTCGCGATCGGCCGGTGACGTGCGGATAGGCCTTCCAGACCGCCTCGAAGGGCTGGGGGTAATCGAGCTTGGGCTTCGGTTCGGGTTCGGCTGGCGTCGCGTCAGCGACAAGAGCGAAGCTCTCTTCTTCTTTAGATGTCCCTGTCCCTGTCCCTGTCCCTGTTCCTGTCTCTTGGAGCAATTGTCCCGAGAGACATGCGCCCGTGTCCCCAGGGACAACCGGGGGACCTGGAGGCTCTGGTTCGGGGGACACCCCTGCCAGAAACTCCTCGTAGGTCGGGGACGGATAGTTCGTGTTGTTGCGCTGGTTCGCCTTCTTGATGCGGGCCAGTTCGCTGCGCCAACGCTGCTGCCTTTTGCGTTCCCACGCCTCCAGAACCTGCTCGGCCACGACCGGGTGATACAGCCTACCGTCGGAGCATTTCACAAAGCCGCGCATGGCCCCAGCGCGATGCTTCCGAAAGGTCCGGACGTCACGGCCCAGGCCGATCAGCTTGGTCAACACTGCCTCATTGTCGGGCAGAGAACCGGCTGGGATCTGGTGCCAGGACGCAGCCCAGAGCAACAAGGCATACCAGCAGGCTTCCGGGCATTCCTCGCTCGCCAGATCGCTATCGCGGAGGCGCGCCACATGCAGCGGCATGAACGGGAAGTCCTGCAGGTCGCAATCGGCGGGGGTCAGGGGCTCGGTCATGAGGTCCAATCCCGGACCGCCGAGCAGTCCGTCATGCAGTAGGACAAGGCTTGGCCACGCGGCCCGTTCGAGTTCTTGTCGATGATCCAGTAGAAGTGGTTCTTCACCTTCTGGAGCTCGGCCAGGCGCTCGGCCTTGGCCATGATGTCTTCGTGCTCGAACGGCTCCCGGTAGTAGTACTCGGGCCGGTAGATGAAGATGACCTGCCGGGCATTTTCAGCGATCGCTCCCGAGTCCTTGATGCTGGACAGGCTAGGGCGCTTGTCCTTCGAAGGGCCGTTTTCGACGGTTCTGTTGAGCTGGCACAGGGCGACGACCGGGACGCCCAGGCGCTTGGCCATGATGTCGAGATCGTTTGAGACGTCACGCGTCTCCGCTGTGACATTGCCCTTGCGGTCCTGCGTCGGGCGTATCTTTCCGATGTGGTCGATGATGACCGGGCCGGGTTCGATGCCGACGCGTCGCCACTCGCGGTGCAGCCGGACGGTGGCCGCCTCGATCTGCTGGACCGTCCTGCCAGGTCGGACGTCGAAATGGATCGGCCATCGCGACGCGGTTTGTTGCGCGACTGTCAGTCTGGCGAACTCGTCCTCACTCAGGTCACCCGCAATCGCGCGGTTGATCGTGATGTTCGTGGTCCGCCCGCTAAAGGCTGGAGCCGAGCGGTCATAGGCTAGGTCGCAGGCCAGCCTCATGCCCATGGGAGCCGCGCCCATTTCCAGCGAGAAGAAGGCGACGCCCTTGCGCAGACTGCCGTTTGCTTTGGCGATCTGAAGCCCTGCGATCGTCTTGCCCATGCCGGTCCAGGCCGCGACGATTGTCGTCTCACCCGCATTCAGGCCGCCAAGGATTTTGTCGACGTCCCTGATACCCACCGGGTAGCGGATGGCTCCGTTTCGGGCACGGGCGGTCGCGATGGCTTCCTCGATCATGTCACCGGCCTGCAGCCAGGCGGTGTCCACACTCGTCTTTTGAGCGACCTCGGCGGCACGGCGTTCGAACGTGGCCAGAATCGCATCGCCGGTTTCATCGGCCGTATCTCGGGCCCGTGCCACAAGTTCCACACCCAGGGCATCGAGGGCGCGTCGGGTCTGAAGATCGCAAAGGATGCCGGTGAGCGAGTCGATGGCGAGCGGCGAAGCCTTTTCGATGACATCGAACAGCGCCCGGACACCGCCCCATTCGTTAAAGCCTCTGTCGTCTCCCAAACGATGGGCGATCGCCTGCGGGTCCATACCCGAACCCGAGGATCGCAGATCGAGAACGGCAGCCCATATCCTCGAATGAACCGGGTCGACGAAGGCCTCGGGCGTAAGGCGCTCGAAAGCGGTATCGCACTGGCCAGGTGAATAGATGGAGGCCGCAAGCGCATGGAGCTCGACCTCGGCATTCCACAGGGACTGGATCATGCGGCCTCTCCAAGCTTCTGCACCGTGGCGGTAATGGCGGCGGCTGCTTCCAGACCCTCACGCACGGCGATCTGCCTATCGACGCGTGACGCACCCGGTTGGGATGCCGCCATCATCGCCGCGGTGAACTCTCCCGCTTCCCTTGCGGCGAGCGCAGCGGCAGCGGTGAGCTCGGCAGCATCGGCGGCAGGGGCAGCCGCACGCTCCAGCCGCAGCTGATAGACTGCCAACATGGGGGGCTCACCACCTCCCGCCGCCAGATACTCGGCATCCAGGCGCAGGGCATCCTCGACGGTCGGCTGGGCACCCGTGTCAGGGTCGGACCAGTTGCGAACCGTGCGTTCTGCCTTGCCCACAGCCTGGGCCGCACCATCCCAGCCCAAGCGGCCGGCCACTCGGGTCACGGCATCGGCGAATGACGATGGGCAACGGACCTTCGTCATGCCGAACACCGTTGCAAAATGCCCCGCCGTTCGCACGCGACAGTGGACGCATAGGCGATCATGGTCAGCCTCGACAGACGCCAAGGACCACCCCATGCTCTCGATTGATGGAAACCTCGACTATTACCGACTGGCTGCAGTCTGGTGCCGCTTGGGCAGCACTGTTGATCAGTGTCGGCCATCTCTCTTGGCAGGCTTGGGCGGGCTGGGACGCACGCAACAACCGCATAAGGGCGGAAGCCAGTCGTTTCGGGCCAGGAATCTGGCGCATTTTCATCACATACGATGGGAAGGACCGGTCCTCGCAGCTTCAGCTGAGGGCGAGGATAATCAAAAGCCAATTCGAGGCGGCGCTGATAGCGGAACGCCAGGTCCCAGTTCGCCGCGACAGTCACAACGAGCCCGATGTGGATACGGTGGCCCTGACCACAATGACGGCAGCGCGCGAGATTCTTGTCGAGATGGATCACCTGCCGTCCCCGTCATTTGCTTCGGAGGCCGCAGTGTTTTTGAGGTGGGTAGACGAAGAAGAGCCATTGCGTCTGCGGATGGAGGTCGAAGCGCAAGGCCGACTTTTTTCGCTGAGTGCGAGAACAATGTTGATCACACCCACGAGGTAAGCACCGCCTATCAGTGCCCAATTGATCAAGTGCAACGCGTCATGCGTCATGCAGGCCCCCTGTGATGGACGACCAGAACGAGGCTTGGCGTCGCCTGACAGACGCGCGGCTCAAGACGCTGGAGGCAGCCGTAATGCCGCGTCGGGTGCGCCGAAAAATGGACGGCAAACCGCTCCCGGCTCTCTCGTATGAGCCGGGCGATCGCAGACCCCTGACCAAATGGATGGAGCTGCGCATCCTCGCGCTGGAAATGATCCTGCGGCTTTGGCTAGATGCCGACGTGGCCAGGGCCGACGAAGTCGACTGCGAAACGTATGAGACCCTAATCAGCGGCGAGCTGGACCTGATGGAGGTCTGGTCCCGCTCACAGGTCGAACCGGACTTCGGCAGACGCGAAGCCATGGCCATGATCCAGCAGGCCCGCGCCATCCTGACGGAAACGCATACCTGGCCTCTGATTGAGATCGAGGAGAAGGTTCGATGAGGATGGGGCCGGGAAACGATGGGCCGGAGCCTGATGCACTCTTTCTCCAAGCAATCAGACACGCCGTGGCGGCTGGTGCATGCTCTCGAGCTGCTCAGGTCGATCGTACCAGCAGCCGGAAATGGTTTCGCGTGGCTGAGGCCCAAAGGTGCGCGTTGCGAGAGACCTTGGGTCACGCAGCCCTCACCATTGAAACGGCATGCGTGGCTGCCAGCACCTCGAGCGTCACGCCCTTTTGGGAGTCGCCCGAATAGGCAGAGATGGCTGCCCAATACTGGCCGGGTATCGCGTTTCTTTGGCACCAAGCGCGAACACGCAAAGCTCCCACACCATAGGCTGGCAGGCCGATTGCATCGGCAAGAGCGGCAGCACCGCCGAGCCGCTTCACGATTTCGGAGACAGTCATGGGCACTACGTTATCATTTGTATCGCACAAATCAATACGCATCGTATCGTGTTGGATGGTATGGGCGATATGATGGAAGCCCATTCTAAGGAACAGGTTGGCGCGCGGCTCAAGCAGGCCAGGAAGCGCATTTTCGCTACCGCCAAAGAGGCCGCTGACGCCCTGGAGATGAAGGACGTTACAGTTCGGGCCCACGAAGCGGGGCGCAACGGCGTCAGTTATTACGATCTAGAGCGCTACGCCCGGCGATACGGAGTTGCGCAAATGTGGCTTCTAACTGGCAAGGGACAAGATGAGCCTTCAACGGATTTCACCTCAGAGATAGGCGAGTTCGTTTATGTCAGTGGCTGGGTCGATGATAACAGTTGGTTTCCTGCCAACGAGGGTCAAGGCGGCGACGGTTATGTGCGGACCGATGAGGGTTATGCTGAACGCGTGAGCTACACTGACCCCCGGTTTCCCGAGGGAATGGTAGAGGCGTTTAAGGTTCGAACCTCAGCTAAAGCAGCAACCTATATAGACGGAACAATCATCTTCTGTGTTGACCGGTCTGCCGTTCCTATAGGCCTTGGCGATCACGTCATAGTGGTCCGGACGAGAGGCGAATTCGACAATGTCTCCGCACGTGTGATCGACGTTGACCGGGACGGGGTTAGGTTGCTCAGATCTCTTACTAGCGACAGTCCGCCCATCAGAATGGAGGAAACCTCAAAAGAGGATTTGCCCCATATCAGCGCGCTGATTGTCGGCAGCCTGACCCGCCGGCCCGCTCCAAAGATCGGGATCGAAGAAATTAAGCGCTGGGAGCAGGACAGGGCGGGGCAACGCCGTATGATCCATGAAGAGAATAGCGAAATCGCGGCCGCGTATTGGGCGAAACGCGAGGACGAGCCATCGTAACGATACGAATAATATCGTGCGCTATTGACGGCTTGCGATACGATCTGTAGCGTTATTCATCAACTCGATGGAGCTATAGATGTTGGCCCAAACCCAAACCTCGCGCGTGACCGATGCAGTATCAGTTGTCACCGCGGCCGAGCGTGCACTGGCCGCCGCCAAAATGCCCCCGAAGCGCCGCCAGTCAGCTCTGGACAAGGCCATAGCCGCCGCCGACGCCTTCATGCAGGGCGAATACGCCCGAGTGAGGGATACCCACACCGCTGCAGAGGCGGCTGCCATGGTCTGGAACGACCATGACGACCTCGCCGATGAAGCCGAGGCATTAGTGCCTGCGCCTGCCAAACTGCAGTTCCCTCTCGATCCGGCCAAGGAGATGGTCAGCATGGAGCTGCGTTATGCTGACGGCAGCAGCAAGGTCGTCGACTGTGCCAAGCGGGACGCCTTTGTCCCATCCGATCGGGCCAGCCTGATCAAGCATTGTGCCGAGGCCGGCCTCAAGGCGAAGCCCCATCTGGCCGCTTGGGACCAGTGGGCCAAGGACAAAGAGTCAGCCGTTGCCCGGGCAATGCCCGACGGCTGGCAGGCTGACATGGACGCATTAGATGCGGCTGATGCGGCCTGGCAGGCCGCACTGGACAAGCGGGATCTACTGGCCATCGCCATCATGAACGTGCGTGTGGACAGCGCAGCGGAAGCCGTCCGCCAGGTTGAGGCCTATTCCCGGCTCATGGAGATCGAGAACGGCCATTATCCTACCCACACTGACGCGCTGACGATCGCAGCGTCCCTGTACGAGTCGCTTCGCCGTCTGGCCAAGAGTGAGGTCCAATGAGCATTCCAGCCTCCGTTGCGAACGACCAAACGCCCCTCATTGCGGAGCTTTCCGCGTCCGAACGCGCCCTACGAGCAATCGCCTTCACCACCGACCGGCTCCTTGAGCGTGCACGTCTCAGGCCCTCCGATCGGGAGGCCCGCGCTGCCTATTACGACGATCGAGCGGCGAGCTACGTCAGCTTGGCAAAGGACAGCCCAAAGCTGCTCGAAATGGCCGGCCTCAACCAACTCGCCGCAAACATCATGCGGTCGGAGGCAACGACATGATCGTCCTCCCCCTCATCTGTGCCACGCTCCTGATGTCGGACGGTGACTCCGGTCGCTGCATCACGGCGGACGGCGAGCAGCATCGGATACGCCTCCAGGGCATCGATGCGGGGGAGGTCAGTCCCTTCACGCGGTGCCGCCAGCAGCCGGGCATATGGGCGTGCTCCGACGTGGCTAGGCGCTGGGCTCCTGCTGCGCGCGAGAGGGCTCGTGCGCTGGCCGCCGACGGTGCCTCCTGTACCGAGGTTGATCGCGACCGCTATGGACGCATCGTCGCTGTCTGCACCGTCGGAGGCAGGGACATGGGAGAAACCCTTGTCCGGGAGGGTTTGGCGATCAGCGACCCCATTCACCGGAACACCTATGGCGATGAGCAGAGAGACGCTCAGCGCGCTTCCAGAGGGGTTTGGCGTTGAGGGCCCGCGCTGATCTCGGGCCGCCGCAACGGCACCTGCATGCCGGGTTCGCTCATCGCTTCGGAAGCAGGCCCGGCGCGAAGGCTCACTTCCAATTCGCCGTCCTCCCGACCATGGGTCTGACTGAGCGCGATCCCTCCGAGGGTGAAGGCGCCCAGGATGATAAGCGCGCCCAAGCCCACGCCATTGCCGATCTTCAGTTTCAGGTCGAGTTCCACGTCGGTCTCTCAGCGGTTAAGCCGCCAGTCTCAGACCGTCCTGAAACCGGCAACGCGCTTGCGAACCTGACGCTTTGCGAAAAGGGGGTGGACCGGCAACGCACGGTGACCTCGCGGAATCGAAAGGCTGCCGCTTCGCTCTGTCATGGTCGGCGTACCCCGGTTGGATTTCCGGCTACCAAATGGGGGGTGGACAGAGGACAGCCCGCCGACCGACAAGCCACTTCACATTGGAGAGTGGACTAATGGGTGCCACTCTCGAGGTACAGGTGCCTAGAATTGGCCCCGCAACCGAGGCGCTGATCTTCGCAGCCTTTGGGAACGCCTGTACGATCACAGCCGACGCTGCCGCGCGTTTGCTCGGCTACGACGTGAAGACCCTACGCCAAATGACGGATGCCGGATTGATCAGGGCCGTCCTTCGCGGGGCGCGAGGCGTCCGTGCTTACACCGAAGGTGACATCCGTGCCTTCCTGACAGAAAGTGCGAACCAATGTCCGTCTATCGCACCCCGAAAAGTCCGTACTGGCAGTACGACTTCCAGCAAAAGGGTCGCCGATTTCACGGCTCGACGGGCGTCGAAACGCGCCGCGCAGCTGAAGAAATAGAACGCCGCATCCGCCGCCAGGCGGCTATGGGCGAACTGGACGACGCGGCCCAGATGACCCTCGACCAGGCTGCCGGCAGATGGTGGGCAGAGCATGGATCCACCCTTCGCGGCGGAGACCGGCTGGAAGCCCGCATCGAGCGCGCCGTGATGGCCGTCGGCCCCCAGACCCGCATCGGGGCTATCACCACCGATGTCGTTGCCCGGGCCATCCAGACCCGGCGAGGGCAGGGGTTCAAACGGTCAAAGGCCGACGACGCCCGCGAGTATCTGCCCAAGCCCGGCACGGTAAACCGGGACATGATCGACTCCCTTCGCCCCATCCTGATCCGCGCGCGAAAGGTCTGGGGTGCCAAACTCCCCGAGATCGACTGGCAGGCGCTTCGGATGAAGGAGCCCAAGCCCAAGCCGCGTGAGTTCGCCGGCGACGAGCTGGACCAGGTGAAGGCGCAGCTGCGGCCTCACTGGCATGACCTGGTCGACATGGCCGCCCGCTACGGCTGCCGCCTGTCCGAACTATTCTTTCCCCTCGATGACCTCGACGTCTTCGACTTGGGCAATGCCCGTGTGAAGCTGCGCGAGCGCAAGGGCGGCGACGATCACATCGTGCCGCTACTGCCTGAGGATGCCGCCATGCTGGCCGCACGGAAGGGACGGGCCCAGGCGGCCAATCTGGAAACGGTGTGGTTTCGGGAGCGGCGCCTGCCCGGGCCGGGCGGCAAGACGGTCCTGCGGGCCCTGACCTATGCCGGGGCCTCGATCGCGCTTCGCCGCGCCATGACGCGGTCGGGCCTGCGCGCGGCCAAGGGGATGAAGGGTGCCCACGATCTTCGCCACCACAGCGGCATGCAGATGCTGCGGGCGACCGGCAATCTGCGCCTCGCCCAGGCCCTGCTGGGGCACGCCGATATCAAATCGACCATGGTCTATGCCCATGCTGTAGAGGGGGACGTGCGCAACGGCTTAGCCAAGGTTCACGCAAACGCATTTTCTGCCGCGTCGAGCGACACCACCTCAAGTGACAAAAAGACCGGGTGATGGGGATTTTGTCTCACGCCTACGGGCCCATTTTGCGGCACAGCAGGCGGCGGTGCGGCCGGAGAGGTACAAAAACCGGGGCGTTTGGCTAGGCCGCCAAGCTGACCCTATAAATGTCTGAGATGGGTGGTTAGCGGACTCGGCTGGCGGCGTTCCAAAAAGGCCGTCGATCGACACCACAACGCGATCTACTTGTGTCAAAGCTCGGTTTCTTCGAGGTCGCGAAGGTCCCGCCCTCGAGTCTCGCGACCCAGCCAGAGGATTAATATTAGAGCTCCAGCCATCGGTACGCCAATTAATGCCGCCGCTACCCCGAACGGCGGCGTCAGGGCCGCGACGCTCAGCCCCTGAGCCAGCAAGCCGCCGAGCTTTGAACACCCGGCGATCCAGCCCGTTGCTCGGCCACGTATCCGCAACGGATAGTTCTCGGCTGTGTACGGTAGAATGATCGAAATTACGCCGCTGGACCCGACGATCAGAAGTGCAAGGGGAGCGATTGGGTCCGCCAGCCACTCTACGCCCGCACCCCGCATGAGGAACCCGACGAGGCCCAACGCAGTGACGCCCAACATCAAGGCGAGCGACTTCTTGGTGGACCATCGGCTGTACAGCCAGACAGATACCAGCACGGTCGGAGCGGCGATAAGGGTCGATTTGGCGATCAGGCCCCCCGCAGCTTCCATGCTGCGTCCTTCGGCGACCAGAGCACCCGGCAGCCACAACAGAAGACCAAAGTTGACCAGCCCCCAACTTAGCGCTGCAAGCGTGAGCGCGACGGTCACGCCCAGGTGCCGACGATCGACGGGGGGGAGATGCGAGTGATCTCCCCGCGTCGGCCCAGGCTGATCCTCGGCGTTTGAGCGAACGACCGCTCCGAACCGGGCCAGCACGGCTCGCGCCTCGTCTATCCGGCCGATGTGCTGCAGAAACCGAGCGGACTCGGGCAGCAGTGGGCTGAGCGCGATCAGCAGCAGGCCTGTCGGCAGGTTCAGGAACCACATGATGCGCCAGCCCCAATCCGGTTGCAGCCAAGCGGCCAAGACGCTGGCGGCGAAATAGCCACCTACCGCCCCTATGCCCCCCACTAAGACCAGGGCCCAGCCGCGATGCTTAGTCGGCATGATCTCAGCCAAGAGAGCGTAGGCCACCGGCAACATGCCGCCAGCCGCCGCGCCCATGAGAAAGCACATGCCGACATTCCACCAGAAATCCGGCATGGCTCCGCAGATCGACGTACCGATAAACATCACGCTGGACAGCAGGATCGTGGCTCGGCGACCGTAGATGTCGGCGAGCCAACCCCAGACGAAAGAGCCAACCACTGTTCCCGACAGTGCAGCGAAGGGCAGAACCGCCACCATGGCACCGCCGACGCCATACTCGGCGCTCATCCCAGGCGTAACAAAACCCAAGCTGGCCGGTTTCATGATGTCGATAATCAAGGCCAAGGCCAGCAACGCCATCATGCCCCAGTGCGCTCGCGTCAGCGGCGCATCCTCCGGCGGGGCTATGATTTCGGCGGTCGCCGCAACCTCGATCGTTGCCGGCAACAGACCATAACCGGTCAGCGCAATCCCAACCAAGATCGCGGCCATGCCCCACATCATCCCGGCGTCCATGGCCATCCCGACTAGCTGGAACCCCATGTCGCGGCCCATCCAGTACATGGGCAGGTGCAACACCACCCCTATCGTGACTACCAAGCAACCCAGCCAGAAGGCCCAGGCATTTCTGCGAGATTGAAGCAAATTTCGTTCCCCCAAGGATCACTCGCGCGTAGCCGAGTTCGATCTCGAGGCAAAGCTACTACTTGGCAACCGTTGGATGAAGGTCCGATATGGGTCGGGAGCGGACCGTCGCTTAAGGGTGGGATGCGGACGTTGACGGCCCGCTTCGCCGACCATACGCCGTGGGCATGAAGGCTGCTCTTACCCTGTCCTTGTATTGCGTTGCCGGAACGATGCTGACGCTGTTGTCCACGTTCGTCGGAGAGCGTTCGGCCTCGGCTGTTTATCCGGAAATCATGGGATGTGAGTCAGGGTGCGCCGTCGTCGCAACCGGCTGGCCCCTGATGTTTGTGCGCGACTATCTCGGTATGTCGGTCGTCCGCACCGCCGACATCATGGAGGTTTGGTTTGCCGCTGATCGGTTCGATTGGCCTCCATTCCTGATCAACGCAGTCTTCTGGAGCCTTGCTCTTCTGGCTGCTCATGCCGGTCTCCGTCGATTGCAGGCGGCGCAACGGTAGTCCGATCGGTCTATATCGGTCTAAGACCGCAATGGGTCGGTAGCAGTCCTAGCGTGTCGGGCGCGAAGCGGACATGGAGCGATCAATAACCGAAGACATCGAGTTTCCACCCCTGTCCGGCAACAGACTCTTGGCACAGTTCGCAGACTGGTCGGCACACCAGCCCTGCCACATAATCACCTGGTTCCGCCATTCGAGGCAGGTGTCGAAGTTGCCGACCAGAAAACTCGGGCGCAACACAATGGCCCCGGAATAGTCCCGGAGTGGGCTTAGGGGGAGCGGAAAAGTCCCTGCCGGATCAATCTGCTAAGGCCTCCTGCGCAAAGCCTTCATAACCCACAGGTCGGCGGTTCGAGCCCGCCTCCAGCCACCATTTTCCTTAGAGACCGCGATACGCCGCTGGACGGCTTGCCCGTCGAGCGGTGCGGACGGCAGGAAACCCAACCGGCGCGGAATGATGGAGGATGAAGGCTCCGGCGCCAGGCAGCCTTCATCCCATCGGCCTACACGGACGGTACCGTGCCGCCGTCGATGACGAACTCTGCACCATGGATCGCGGCGGCGCGGTCCGAACCCAGATAGGCGATCAGGTCGGCCACTTCGCGCGGTTCGGCCCCGCGGCCGATCGAGATGCCGCCAAGAGCAGAGAGGACGGACTGTCTGGCGTCTTCGAGCGTTCCGCCGTTGGCCGCCTGTATGCGTTTGAGGAACACATCGGAGCCTTCGGTCATGATCCAGCCCGGAGAGACCGTGTTGACCCTGACGCCTTTGGGGCCGACCTCCTTGGAGAGGGACTTGCTGTAGGTCCGCAGGGCCGCCTTGGCGGCGGCATAGGCCGTCGTGGCCTCCGGCAGCGGCAGGACGGACTGGATCGACGTCACATGGACAACCGCCCCCGAGCCGCGCTCTATCATCTGGGGAATCAGCAGGCGATCCAGGCGGACCGTAGCCAGCAGGTTCAGGTTCAGCTCCGACAGCCAGTAGGCGTCCGTCAGGGCCGCAAAGCCGCCGCCGGGGGTCGTGGAGCCGCCGATCACATGCGCCAGAATGTCGACACCGCCCATGTGCCTGAGAGCGGCAGCGGCGACAGTTTGGCCGCCCTCGGCCGTTGTCAGATCGGCTTGGACGAACTCGACATTGTCGAGCGGCTCGCTCGCGCCGCGGGCGGCTGCGACCACCCTGGCACCGCCAGCCCGGAACCGATCAACGGTCGCCCGCCCCAGTCCCTTGGTGCCGCCGCTGACGAGCACGCGTTTGCCTGCAAACTCAGCAGGATCGATGGGCGCGCTCATGCCGTGATCTCCAGGGCCGTGATGGCATCGCCTTCGAGGTCGAAGCGATAGGTGAAGCGAATGGGGCTGCCCTTGAAATCGCCATGCGCCGGGCCCTCGACGACCACCTGACCGTCCTGATGCCGGAGGCTGTCGGGGGTAAAGATGGCTTTGACGGGCAGGACTTGGTCTTCGAACAGGGCCCTCAGCTCTGCGCGCCCGGCATGGCGGCTGCCATTGTCGATCACCACGGCGTCAGGAGCGAAAGGCTCCAACATGGCATTGATGTCCAGTCGGGCATTGGCCGCGACAAAGGCGGCGATGGGATCCGGAAGTTGAAGAGTCATGGTTGTCCTCTGCTGTGCGCGAAACCGAGCGAGGCTTCGTTTCATCACCCCAAGGTAGCCCTAGACATCTGCCGCGATAATCGGGACAAAGTGGCATGATGTGTCGCGAAAAACGGGACAATGCCGAAAAATAGCCTCTCAGAGCTGGAAGCGGTTCTCATGGTCGCCCGACATGGGAAGTACCGAACGGCCGCTATCGAGCTTGGCATGTCCACGACCGCGCTCAGCAATGCGATCGGAAAGCTGGAGCGGACGCTGGGTGTCCGGCTTTTCAATCGGACCACGCGGAGCGTTTCCCTGACCGAGGCAGGCGAGCAGTTCGTCGCCCAGGTCGCTCCGGCCCTCCGTGACATTCATGCCGCCATGGATGGCGTCCGATCACGCCAGGAGACCCCTTCGGGGACCCTTCGCATCAATGCCTTTCCGACGGCGGCGCGAGAGATCTTCGTCTCGCTGATCCTGCCGTTTCAACGCCTGCACCCTCAGATCCATATCGATATCGTCACGGAGGGACGGTTGGTGGACATCGTCGCGGGCGGGTTCGACTTCGGGATCAGAAGTGCCGATCTCGTGCCAGCGGACATGTTTGCCCTGCCGCTAGGTCCGGAGCGGCGAAATGTCGTGGTGGGCTCGCCGGATTATCTGCGAGCGCGGGGGACGCCGCTGACCCCTCAGGCGCTCGCCGACCATGCCTGCCTGCGTGTTCGGCTGCCCAACGGGGCCATCCACCGCTGGCCGTTCGAGATAGGCGGGAAAACGGTTCATATCGACGTCTCCGGCCCACTGACCCTGGACGAGGCGAGCTTGGCCCGCACTGCCGCTCTGGGCTCGATGGGCTTGGCCCTGGCCATGGAGTCCGACGTGCGCGACGACATCGAGGCCGGCCGCCTCGTCTGTGTGCTGAACGACTGGATGCCCGCCCTGCCTCCCTTGAGCCTCTACTATCCCAATTGCAGGAACCCCACGGCCGCCTTTATGGCCTTTATCGCCTTTGCCCGCCGCTCTGGGGCGAGGGACTGACGGAGGCACAAGGGCCCGGACGGGCAGGGGGTGACCCTTTGGCAGGTGCTGCCCTGCAACCGTGCGGAAGGATCGGCGTTGTTGGCTTAACTCCGAACCTTCAGCGAGATCGCATCATGACCTTTCGTCCCCGCACCCTGATGGCCGTCGCCGTGGCTATGTCGCTGGGCCTGGTGGCCTGCACCGAGGCTGAGCAAGACGAAGTTCAGGCCGAGACCAATGAGGCGGCGGCCGAGACCGGCGCGGTGGCCTCGGAAGTCGGCAACGACCTCCAGGCGGGCGCGGCCCAGGCCGGCGAGGTCATCGAATCGGGTGCCATGAAGGCCGCTCAGGCAGTCGAAGAAGGCGCCGGCGATCTGGCGGATCGCCTGGAAACCAATCAGGCCGAAGCTGCGGCCGAAGGGCGGCCGGGTGCCGTCGATCCCGCGACCGACACCCGCCAGTAAGGCTTAACCTTCCTCGGCCAGGACGGCATCGACCAGGGCCCGCGCCTCGGCGCTGGCCCAGTCTGCCTCGCCCGAAAACGACGCCCGAATCCGCCCCTGGCGATCCAGCAGGATCGTCTGAGGCATCTTGCCGGCACCGGGGAAGAGGAAGGGCAGCTGGAAGGCGGGATCGCTGTACATCGGCAGCGGCTCGTGCACGTCGATGAAGCTTCTGGCATCGGCGATGGCGTCCGGCGTGGCATCGACATTGACCGGCAGGACGATCAGGTCGGTCCCTTCATAAACCTGAGCAAGGCGCGCCAGGGTGGGCATTTCCGTGCGGCAGGGCGCGCACCACATGGCCCACAGGTTGACCACCACCACCTTGCCCCGGAAATCCGAGAAGCGGACATCGGCACCATTGCGGTCCTTGAACCCATGTTCCGGCGCTGTGGTCAGGGCCGCGGGCGTCTCCAGACGCGCCAGAGACCCCACCGCATAGCGGGAAAGAGCGCTCTTTTCCGTTGCCGCAGGCGCGGAGTCTTTGAACGGCCCGGCTTTCATGGCGTATAGCGACCCGGCCCCGGCCCCGATCAAAACGATCAGCGCCATCCCCGCCGCCACCATCCAGCCGCCTCGTTTCGAGCCCCCCATGCCCCAGACATCCGATCCTGCTTCGCCCGAAACGGACGGTCCCAAGGGACAGACACTATGGGGTGGACGCTTCAACGCCAAGCCCAGTGAAATTATGCAGGCGATCAACGTCTCCATCGGCGTCGATCAACGCCTGTGGGAACAGGATCTGCGGGGCTCACGGGCTCATTGCCGCATGCTGGCCGCGACGGGCATTCTGACCGGATCGGATGCTCAAGCCATCCTGTCGGGCCTGGACACGATCGAGGCCGAAATCCGGGAGGGCCGCTTTCCCTTCCGCGACGCGTTCGAGGACATCCACATGAATGTGGAGGCCCGGCTGTCCGAGCTGATCGGCGAACCGTCAGGTCGTCTCCACACGGCCCGCAGCCGTAACGATCAGGTGGCCACCGACTTCCGCCTGTGGGTCCGCGATGCCTGCGACCGCACGATCGAACAGTTGCAGGGACTGCAACGGGCTCTGCTGGCCCGGGCTGCCGACCATGCGGCGGACCTGATGCCCGGTTTCACGCACCTGCAACCCGCCCAGCCGGTGACGCTGGGTCATCATCTGATGGCCTATGTGGAGATGTTCGGCCGGGACGTTTCTCGTTTTGCCGACGCCCGCGCGCGGATGAACGAGAACCCGCTGGGTGCCGCCGCCCTGGCCGGCTCGCCCTTTCCGATCAATCGCCACGCCACGGCCGCCGAGCTGGGTTTCGACCGGCCCATGGGCAACAGCCTGGACGCCGTGTCCGATCGCGATTTCGCGCTGGAGACCCTGGCCGCTGCCTCGATCTGCGCCGGGCATCTGTCGCGGCTGGCCGAGGAGATTGTGATCTGGATGACGCCGCAGTTCGGCTTCGTCACCCTGCCCGACGACCTGACGACGGGTTCGTCGATCATGCCGCAGAAGCGCAATCCGGATGCGGCCGAACTGGTGCGGGCCAAGGCCGGCCGGGTCATGGGGGCCTTCGTCGCCCTGTCCACGGTCATGAAGGGCCTGCCGCTGGCCTATTCCAAGGACATGCAGGAGGACAAGCCGCCGGTGTTCCAGGCGTTCGATGCGCTGGACCTGGCGACAGGGGCCATGACGGCCATGGTTGCGGCCCTGATTCCGAACACGGAACGAATGCGAGTAGCGGCCGGATCGGGCTTTTCCACCGCCACGGATCTGGCCGACTGGCTGGTCAGGGAACTGAACCTGCCGTTCCGCAAGGCGCACCATGTGACCGGCCATGCGGTGAAGCGGGCCGAGGGCCTGGGTGTGGACCTGTCGCAACTGCCCCTGGCCGAACTGCAGGCTTTGGAGCCCGGCATCACGTCAGAGGTTTACAAGGTGCTGACCCCTGAGGCTTCCTGCGCCAGTCGCCAGAGTTTCGGCGGCACGGCGCCGGAGCAGGTCCGCGCGCGTATCGCCGAATGGAAGTCGCGTCTGTCATGAGCAAGCTCCTCCCCCTCAGCGCCGTTCTCCTGATCCTGGCCGGGACCGCCGCCTGCGGTCGCATGGCCGATCTGGAAGCGCCCGAGCGCCGCACCGAGCGCGGCATGCGCAGCAGCAATGCCGAGGACCTGCCCGAACCGGCGACGCAGAACCGGCCCAACAGCCAGGTGCCGATCGATGGGGGGCCGTCCAGCCCCTATGGCGGTTCGGGCGCGACGCCCAACCAAGGATGAATCATTTCGACGTTCGCGACGGGGCCTTGCACGCTGAGGCCGTCTCGCTGGAAGCCATAGCCGAAGACGTCGGCACGCCGGTCTATGTGTATTCCACCGCCACGCTGGAGCGGCACTATGGCCTGATGCGTGATGCTGTGGCCGCGCACCGTCCGGCGCTGGGTGAGGCGTTGATCGCCTTTGCGGTCAAGGCGAACAGCAATCTGTCGGTCCTGGCCACCCTGGCCCGGATGGGTTGCGGCGCCGATACTGTGTCGGAAGGCGAGATGCGCCGGGCCCTGGCCGCCGGCGTGCCTGCCGACCGGATCATCCTGTCCGGCGTGGGCAAGACCGATGCCGAACTGGCCTTTGCCATCAAGACTGGCGTTCGCCAGATCAATGTCGAATCGGCCGTCGAGCTGGAGCGGCTGATCGTCGTGGCGGCGGGCCTTGGCGTGCGCGCGGACATTGCCATCCGGGTGAATCCGAACGTCGGCGCGGGTGGGCATGCCAAGATCACCACCGGCGGATCGGGCGACAAGTTCGGCGTTCCGGTGAGTGAGGCGCTGGATCTCTATGCGCGCGCCGCAGCTTCGCCTCATGTCCGTCCTGTCGGTCTGGCCTGTCACATCGGCAGCCAGATCACCACGCTGGACCCGCTGCGGTCGGCCTTTGGCGTGTTGCGCGACATGACGCTGGCGCTGCGAGCCCAGGGAATGCCCGTCGAACGGCTGGACCTTGGGGGCGGTCTGGGCGTGCCCTATCACGGCATGGCCGCTACCCCCGCGCCGACCGACTATGTCGCCATGGCAGCAGAGGTTCTGGACGGCCTGGGTGTCGAGGCGGCCTTTGAGCCCGGGCGCCTTCTGGCCGCCAATGCCGGACTGCTGTTGAGCCGTGTGATCCAGGTCAACGAGCGGTCGGACGGGCGGCGGTTCCTGGTGCTGGATGCCGCCATGAACGACCTGATGCGTCCGGCCCTTTATGACGCCTTCCACGAGATCGAGCCGGTGCGGACCCGGCCAGGCGACCCCGTGCTCCATGACGTCGTGGGGCCGGTTTGCGAGACGGGCGACACCTTTGCCCGTGACCGCTCCTTGCCGCCCTTGCAGGCCGGAGACCTGGTCGTGTTTCGCGGAGCCGGGGCCTATGGAGCCGTGATGGCCGGCGAGTACAACAGCCGCCCCCTGGTGCCCGAGGTGCTGGTCCAGCAGGATCGCTATGCCATTACGCGCCGCCGTCCGTCGTATGAGGAGATGCTGTCGCGAGAGCTCAAGGCCTACTGGCTCTAGAGCGAAATCGGTTCGGATGCGATCGCATCCGAACCCAGATCTTCGCTCCAGGATCAATGCTGGAGCCTGATTCACGGCATCGGCGGAATCGCGAAGCGATTCCACCTCAACCGATCAGGCTCTAGGCGAGAAAGCGTTCCACAGCGGCCATGAAGCGCGTCGGCTGATCGATCATCACCATATGCTCGGCCCCCTCGATGGGTTCGAACCGGGCAGGGCGGCGCAGGGTGGAATAGGCGGCGCGCAACAGCCGGTCGATGTCGCGGCGGGGCGAGCGGTCGTCCCGGCTCCAGCCATAGACGACGGTCACCGGTGCCGTGATGTCGGGCAGCCGGTGCCTCAGATCCAGAGTCATCACCTCATACAGGCCCCGCGCCAGTACCCGGCGGTCGCCGCCCTGCCACCCCATGCCGTTGAACAGGGCCTCCGAAGCGTTGCCCAGTTCCAGCCTAAGGGCGCGTCCACGATCAACCAAGGCCTGATCGCCAAAGAAAATCAGGGCCTGATAGGCGATCTGGGCAATCGGTTCGATATCGCCGACCGTAGCCCCCGGATTGACCAGGGCCGGAAAGAAGGGCGAGGCATCCACCACCATGACCCGGCCCACGCCATCGCGGGCATCGGCCGCGATTCTCAAGGCGATCTGACCGCCCATGGAATGACCGATCAGAGCGGGGCGGCTCAGGCCCTGGCTGGCGATATAGCGACGGACCTCGCCCGCCACCGGTCCGCTGATCGCGCCTGACTGATTGGCTCCGACCGGCAGGTCACCGAACCCCCGGACCGACACCAGATGCACGCGGTAGCGATCGTCCAGTCGGTCCGCCGTCCGGCGCCAGACCTCCGCAGTCGAGGCCAGGCCGGGGATCAGGATGACATCAGGGCCGCGACCCTGCACCTCCACCACGATCCGGTCCGACCGGAAAGGTGCGACCTGGGCCTGGGCGGTCCCGGCCGCGAACAGAACGAAAAGGGCCAGAAGAAAGCGGAGGGTCATGAGCCCAGATTAGGCCCCAATCGCGGCGATGTCGCGACGACCCGACCACTTGCAAAACGGCGTGAGCGGAGGATCATACGGGCTTGTCGCTTTCCGGGGGAGGAGACTTACGATGAAGACCCTGTTGGCCGCTCTGGCCGTTTTTTCTGCAGTGGGCACCAGCGCGATTGCAGAGGATTGGCACCTGTTCTCCAGCAATAACACGACGGCCTATCTGGCCGATGTCGACAGTATCGCCGTGGTGGATGGCGTCACGACCATGCGGATCGCGCGCGTTCGCAAGGCCCCTGCCAATCCCGGCGACCTCAGCCATGTGGTCGACAGCTATGCCTTTCGGTGCAGTGCCAGACAGGTCCGGTTTCTGGGAGCCAGCGAATACGGCCCGGATGGAGCCCTGATCGATCAGTTCGACGAACCAGAGGCCCCGTGGGATGACATCGGCCGCTCCAACTTCTTCGACTATATGCAGGCGGTGGCTTGCGGTGGGGATCGATCGCCGCAGTCGCAAACCTGGCCCAGCCTGCAGGCCTATATGACCTCGGGCCGGGGGAGCTGACCCAGGGCTGGGCTTGAGCGGCCAAGCCTGCCCCTCGCCAGCCGACGGCGATTCAGGCAAAAGCCGCCCATGCCGACCGACTCAGTTTCCATCGATCCGCTCGCCCCGGATCCGCTGACACAGGCGCGGGCGACGCTGGAGCGGATCTGGGGGCATTCCGACTTTCGCGGACTGCAGGCCGAGGTCATCGCCGAGGTCCTGGCCGGACGCGATGCGCTGGCGGTGTTGCCGACCGGGGGCGGAAAGAGTGTCTGCTATCAGATCCCGGCCCTGCTGCGGCCCGGCCTTGGGCTGGTGGTCTCGCCGCTGATCGCCCTGATGACCGATCAGGTCGAAGCCTTGAGGCAGCAGGGCGTGGCCGCAGCCCGTCTCGATTCCAGCCTGTCGATGGACGACCGATCGGCCATCTGGCGTCAGGCGGCGGCGGGCGATCTGGACCTTTTGTACGTGTCGCCCGAAGGTCTGGCCCAGCCCCACCTGATCGACCGGTTGGCGAACCTGCCGCTGTCGTTGATCGCCATCGACGAGGCCCATTGCGTCAGTCAGTGGGGGCACGATTTCCGGCCCGACTATCGCGCCCTGGGCCGTCTTCGCGACCTGTTTCCGGGCGTGCCGCGCATCGCGGTCACGGCCACGGCCGATGCCCGAACGCGTGAGGACATCCTGGCTTCGCTGCGGCTGGAGGGGGCGCGGGTCTTCGTCGACAGCTTTGCCCGGCCAAACCTGCAGCTGAGTGCCGAGCGCAAGGTGAACGGTTCACGAGCCCGCACCGATGCCCGGGTCACCGAACTGGTGCTGGAACGCCGGGGCCGATCAGGCGTCGTCTATTGCGGGTCGCGCGATGGCTGCGAGCGCGTGGCCGACACCCTGGTGGCCGCAGGGGTCAACGCCATCGCCTACCACGCCGGATTTGACGCCCGAGCCCGTGACCGGCGTCTGGAGCGTTTTCTGGCAGAAGACGGGGCTGTGATGGTGGCGACCATCGCCTTTGGCATGGGGGTGGACAAGCCGGACGTGCGTTTCGTCATCCATGCCGATCCTCCCGCCTCGATCGAAGCCTATTGGCAGGAGATCGGCCGGGCCGGGCGGGACGGCGAGCCGGCGGACGGAATCACCCTGTACGGTCCATCCGACATCGCCTGGAGCCTGAAGCGGCTGGACAGCCGCCCGATGGTCGAGGAGGTCAAGGCTGTGCAGGTGCGCAAGGCGCGTCAGCTGTTCGCCATGCTGGACGGCGCGACCTGCCGGCCCCAGGCCGTGCGGCGTTATTTCGGCGAGGCGAGCGCCGATGTGTGCGGCGTTTGCGACCTGTGTATGGACCCCCCGACCCTCAGCGACACGACGGTGGCGGCGCAGAAGGCCCTGGCCGCCGTGCAGCGCCTGGGCGAACGGTTTGGCCGAACCCGGGTGATCGATCACCTGCTGGGCAAGACCAAGGACGTCCGCGCTGACGAGGCTGCCCTGTCGACCTGGGCGATCGGCCGGGACATCTCGCCTGACGGCTGGCGCGAGATCATCGACCACCTCTTGTTTGAGGGCCTGCTGGTCGAGGATGCCAATGAGGGGAAGCCTTTGCTGCAGCTGGGCGAAGCCGAGGCCGTCCGGGCCGTCTATCGGGGCCAGCGGACCATCCACACTCGCCGCGCCCCGCGTGTCTTTGATGCGTCGAGCCGGTCCGGCAATCCCCGCCAGCGTTCGCGCGACGGACGCAATGTGGCGCTGGATGCAATGGATGCCGATGCCCGTGCCGTGTTCGAAGCTCTGCGGGCCTGGCGGCGCGAGCGCGCTGCCGAACAGCATGTGCCGCCCTATGTGATCTTCCAGGACAAGACCTTGCTGGACATCGCGATCCGTCGCCCGCGCGACATGGCGGCGCTGGCCCATATCGCCGGCGTCGGAGCCGGAAAGCTGGACCGCTATGGGCCCAGTCTGCTTCAGGCGCTTGCTCGGTCGAGCGAGACATCCTGAGTATGGCCTTCAATGCCGATGGGCGGTGGCGTCAGTAGACGTCGCGGCGATAGCGGCCGGTTTCGGTCAGTTCCATCAGGCGCTCGCGGGCCAGGGCCGCCTCCAGCGCGGCGTTCACGCCGAGGGCCATGCCTTCCAGGCTGCCGCAGACCAGGATGAATGCTCCGCGCTCGACCCAGGCGGCGATCTCGGCGGCCTGTTCGGCGACCAGATGCTGGACATATCGACCGTCGCCCGGATCGCGCGAATACGCCCGGTCCAGGCGGCTCAGAATGCCCGATGTCCGCCAGGCCGTCAGTTCATCGTCATAGAAGGCGTCGTGAGCCGATGTCCGCTCCCCGAACAGCAGCCAGGTCTCGGCGCGGTTCGGGGACAGGGCCCGGGTCTTCAGATGGGCCCGAAGTCCCGCCAGGCCCGTCCCATTTCCGATCAGGATCAGCGGCACATCGGCCGGCGGTCCATGGAATCCGCGGTTGGTCCGAACCCGCAACGCCACCTCGTCGCCGATCGCCGCCTGCTGCGTCAGCCAGCCAGAGGCCAGTCCCGGCGTTCCGTCGGGCCGCATCATCAATCGGACCAACAGCTCGATCCGTCCGTCCGATGGCAGGGAAGCCACGGAGTATTCGCGCGTGGCGAGGGTCGTCTGGTCCTGACCTGCGGCGACGGGAACACCGATCTCGGCGATATCGCCAGCCTGCCAGTCCGGGGTGCCGTCCACCGGCTGGAAGGCCAGGTGCCAGGCTTGGCCTCCCGGACTGGCGGGGTTGAGAAGGCGGCGCTCGATCAGCGTCCAGCGATCCAGAGCGGCCGGGGCCCAGTCGGGCTCAGTCGTTCCGCCGGTCAGCAGGCCGATCTGATGCTGCCAGTGGCGGATGGCCCCTGGATCGCCGTTGTCGACCTCGACCGGGTCAAACAGCACCTCGGCCCCCGAACGCCGCAGCCAGCTGTCCAGGGCCCGACCGAAGCCGCAATACTGGCGATAGCTGCGATCACCCAGAGACAGCAGGCCATAGGACACGCCCTCAAGACCCGCCGGTGCCGCCATGGCCTGTCGCACGAAGCGCGCGGCGCTGTCGGGCGCATCGCCCTCGCCCGTCGTGCTGACGATCCACAAAAGGTGGCGAGCCTGCTTCAGAGCGTTCAGGTCGACATCGGAAATCGAGATGAGGTTGGCCACCTTGCCCGCCTGGCGCAGGGTTTCGGCGGTCATGACCGCCAGTTCCTCGGCAAAGCCGGTCTGGCTGGCAAACACGACGGTCCAGCCGTCTGCGGTCGGCGTCTGGAGTGGGCGGCGCGCGCGCCGCTTCTGCAAGACCATCAGGGCGATCAGCCCCAGCCATGCCAGCAGCAGTCCTGCCGCCCAGGCCCAGCGGATCGGATCGGTGGTCACGCGGCCGTCTCGTCCTCTTCCATCATGGCATGCCATGCGGGAGTGACGATCTCGATCAGCCCTTGGTCGTCGCGCGAGGTGAAACAGGCGGCCAGGCCCATGGCATCGGCAAACGGCGGGCCCTCGACCGGTCCCATGACCGTCAGGGCCGTGGACCAGGCATCGGCCATCATGGCCTGTTCATGAAAGACGGTGACCGACACCAGTCCATGGTCCACGGGTCGGCCCGTGCGGCCCGAGATGGTGTGCGGATAGGTCCGCCCCTGATGCTGGAACGCCCGGCGATAGTCACCGGACGTGGCCACGGCCAGGTCGAACAGAGCCACGACGGTACGCTGTGCCGTCGAACCGGGCGGGCCCTCGATCTCGACCCACCAGGGCTGGCCGTCCGGCTTGACGCCCCGCCCCTTCAGCTCGCCGCCGATCTCGATCAGGTGCGAGGTCGCACCCTCCTGTTCGAGGCGGGCCGAGACCCGATCGACGGCATGGCCCTTGGCAATAGCCGACAGGTCCAGTCGCATGCCGCCCGGCTGCATCACGCCCCGGGCATCCCGGTTCAGCCGCAGGGCCTGGAAACCGCTGACCGACAGGGCCGCCGCTATGGCCTCGTCGCTCGGCACGGGATCGTTGGCGGGACGCGGACCGGGCGGGCCGAACCCCCACAGATCTACGACCGCTCCCAGCGTCGGATCGACGGCACCATCCGTGTCGTCGGCGATGTCCAGTGACGCGGTCAGCAGGTCCCAGAAGCCCTGCGACACCGCCCACACCCCGGCAGGCGCATTGTTGAACCGCGACAGCTCGCTGCGCGGCTCCCAATGACTGAACAGATTGACCACCGTCGTCAGCTCGGCCTCGATGGCGGCTTGAAGCGCGGCCTGATCGGAGCCGGGCGCAGGCACGACGCGTGCCGACCACGTCGTGCCCATGGTCTGGCCCTGCAGCGACCAGACCAGGTCGCTGGGCGGCCGCTGGGGCGCGGTCCGCATCGGCGGAATCAGGACGCGGTTGGTACGATCCTGGACAGGGGGAGCGGCGTCGGTCAGGGGAGCACTTCCAGCGAGCCGTTGTACTGGGCGCTGGTGGCAACGTCAGCGCCTTGAGCAGGTTTGCGAACCTGGGCGTTCACCCAATACATCCCCGCCTCGGGCCAGGTGACCGAGAAGGCCCCATCGGCCCCGGTCGTCACGGTCATCTCCTCGGGATTGTCGCGATAACGCGAGCCGCCGCGTGCGATCGTCACTTCCAGGCCCTGGGCCGGCAGACCGTCGACGGTCAGCTTGAAGGTGGCGGCTTCACCGGCGACCAGGTCGTTGGGGTGGGTGACGGGGACCAGTTCGATGCCGTCGCCCTTGATCGTGAAGACGCTGTCTGTCGGGGCCCCCAAGGTCACATAGGTCTCGATCCGGTTGGCATTGCGGGTGGCGACCACGTCCGTGGCCCCGGCCGGAATGGCAGCGGGGAATTCAGCCGCCGAGCCGCGCCAGCGCTGGTCCTCGCCGTTCAGCTTGTAGGTCGCGCTCATGCCGCTGGTCACGTTCGCGATGCGATAGGTTCCCTGCTGCGTCAGGTGCAGGTCGAAGGTCGAGCGATAGCGCCCGCGCATCATGTTCTGCGCCTCCAGAGCTGAGCCGTCGGGCGCGGTGATGGTCAGACCATCCAGGCGCATGGCCGCATGGTCGGCGATGAAGACGCCGTTCGACATGCCCGCGTCGAACGTCACCCAGGCTTCTGCCCCGGACAGGACGGTGGAGCTGGGCGCCAGCCAGGCGCGGTGGGCCTGGGCTGCGAAGGGCAGGGCCAGGGCGGCGGCGGCCAGGGCGACCAGGGCGAAACGCTTCTTCATCACAGACGGTCCTTGTTCAAAGATCGATTCAGCGGGCGACGGTGACGCGGACGGCACCCAGTTCGGTCGAGCCGGTGGCATTGGCCGTATTGGCCCCGCCCCAGCGGAAGGGTACGCGCACCGCTTCGCGGCCGCCCAGTTCGCGGGCGGCTTCGACCACCATCACATATTGACCGGCGGGCAGGTTGCGCAGGCGGGCGGCGGGGACACTGACAGTGTGACGGCCAGGCGCGCGGGTGGCCCCTGAAATGCCGTCGGCCGGCATGGTCATGGCCCGGCCGCCGCGCCGCCACCAGGTCCGCATGTCCTTCAGCCAGTCTTTGCCCTCACCGGCAGGCAGGGCAATGTCGTACCAGACGGCCAGGGTCTGGACCGCCGTCTGGTCCGGGCGCTCGATCCAGATCGCGACATAGGGCCGGTGATAGGAGGCGCTGGCGATGCGCGGGATCTCGACCGACACGTTCAGGCTTTGCGCCAGGGCGGGCGTGGCCGTCAGGCCCAGGCCAGCAGCGGTCAGGATCAGCGGCAGCGAACGCATGGCAACTCTCAGTGAATGAAGATCAGGGCGATGACGGCGGGGATCAGAAGACCGGCCGCGACTAGGGGCCAGGTCGAGGCACGGTTGCGGGCGTGCAGCCACAACAGGGCCAGCCCCGTAAGGGCGAAGACCACGCAGGCCACGGCGAAGACGTCGATGAACCAGTACCAGACCGGCCCGGTATTCCGGCCCTTATGCAGGTCGTTGAGGTAGGCGATCCAGCCGCGCGTGGTGGTCTCGCGCAGCGCCTCGCCGGTTGCCCGGTCGATGGTCAGCCAGCCGTCGCCGCCGGGGGTGGGCAGGGCGACGTAGATTTCATCCACCGTGGTCTCGGTCGGGCGGCCTGCGATCGGCGCGTCCAGTTCTGTGGCGGCCCAGCGGGCGACAGCGTCCGGAACCGGGTCGGTCGTCTCCTCGGCCATTTCGCCCAGACGGCCCAGCAGGGGAGCAGGCAGGGTCGCGGTCTGTTCGACCGTCACGGGCTCGGCCGGAATCTGTGCTGCGTGGTTCAGGGTGATGCCGGTCGCCGCGAACAGCACCAGCCCGACCAGGCTGATGGCCGCCGAAATCCAGTGCCACTGGTGCAACTGCTTCAGCCAGAACGAACGCGCGCCATTCATCGCGGCCTTGGGCCGGGGTGTCGGATTGGGGGCGGGCGCAGCGGCGTCGGTCACGTCCGGCTTGTGCCCAAGTTGCGAACGATTTTCAATAGTGGTTGTGGCTATGCGGCCTTTTGGTCTTCGACCTGGGCCAGAAAGCCCAGCAGGGCGGCGTTCACCTCGGCGGGACGTTCCTGCTGAATCCAGTGTCCTGCGCCCGGCACCACCACCTGACCTCGCAGATCGGTCAGCCAGTCCTTCAGTCCCGCCTCATGCTGACCGGCATAGTGGCGGACGGGATCGCGTTCGCCGACCATGAAGAAGCTGGGCTGATGGATTTTCTGTCCCTGGAGAAAGCCGGTCAGGGACCAGTTCAGGTCCAGGCAACGATACCAGTCCATCGGCCCCTTGAACCCGCTGCGGGTAAAGGCCTGGACGTATTCGTCCATATGCTCGGGCGTCATCCAGGGCGGCAGGGCGGCGTCGTCCGCGACCTCTGACACGAAATCATGGCCCGGTGCTATGAAGCCGGTCGATTGCCGCGCATCGGGCGTCGCGCCGTCATAGGCGTAGAAGCTCTTTCGCAGGGCGGTCGCGACGTCGCGTTCAAACGTCAGATGGGCATCCGGAGCCTGGAACTGGCTCATATAGAGCTCGCCCCGTCCCAGGCGTTTTGCGATCGCGGCCATGGCCGGCGTCGGAGGACCGGCGGCGCGGCGCGGCTGAAAGGGCACCGAGAGGCCGAACACCGCCCTGAAGATATCGGGACGCAGCAGGGCACAGTGCCAGGCGACGGGGGCACCCCAGTCATGGCCGACGACGATGCAGTGTGTCTCCCCCAGCGCTCGCACCAGTTCGACCATGTCGCCGACAAGGTTCAGGATGGTGTGCTGATCGGTCTGGCTCGGCTTGTCCGTACCGCCATAGCCGCGCATGTCCGGCGCGACGGCGCGGTAGCCCGCCTCGGCCACCGCCTGGACCTGGGCGCGCCAGCTGATACCCAGTTCGGGAAAGCCGTGGATGAACAGCACCAGAGGCCCAGAGCCATCGCCCGGCCCGGCTTCCAGCACCTGCTGTGTCAGGCCGTCGGTCTTGATCAGGCGGGTATGCAATCAATCCTCCCCCGAAGAGCGCAGCGAAACGGGGGAGGGGACCGCCGCAGGCGGTGGAGGGGACAGGCCCCGGACACCGTCACCGCGTTTGTCCCCTCCACCACTTCGTGGTCCCCCTCCCCACTGGCGTGGGGAGGAGAGCGCTTACGCCGCTGCCTTCTGGCCGGAGAACTTGCCGTAGAAGGTCTCGCCGCGGGCGGCCATGTCGCGCAGAAGCTGGGGCACCTTGAAGCGGTCGCCATAGCGTTCGGCATAGTCGTCGCAGATGCGCACGAACTCGGCCACGCCGGTCTGGTCGATCAGGGTGATCGGGCCACCGGTCCAGGGCGCGAAGCCCCAGGCCAGGATGGCGCCGACGTCCGCCTCACGCACGTCGTCGATGACGCCCTCTTCCCAGCAGCGCGCGACCTCGACCGCCTGGCGGAACAGCAGGCGCTGCTTCTGGTCGGCGATCAGTTCGGGCGTCGAATCGTTGATGCGGACGGGGGCCAGATCGCCGAGGCCCGACCACAGGGTCTTGGGCTTGGTGTCGTAGTCGTAGAAGCCCTTGCCGTTCTTGCGGCCGTAACGACCCAGGTCCTCGACCATCTTGCGAACGATCTCGTGGCCCTCGATCGGCACGTATTTGTCGCCGAGGTCCGCCGCCGTCTGCTTTGCGATCTTGACCGACAGGTCCAGCGCGACGTCGTCGTGCATTTCCAGCGGACCGCGCGGCATGCCGGTCATGCGGCCGATGTTGTCGATCAGGGCGGGGGCATAGCCCTCTTCCAGCATGGCCAGACCTTCGGCCACATAGGTGCCGAAGCAGCGCGAGGTGTAGAAGCCGCGCCCGTCGTTCACGACGATCGGGGTCTTCTTGATCTTCATGACATAGTCCAGCGACTTGGCGATCGCCGCCTCGCCGGTCTTTTCGCCCAGGATGATCTCGACCAGCATCATCTTGTCGACGGGCGAGAAGAAGTGGATGCCGATGAAGTCCTCGGGCCGCACGCTGGCCTCGGCCAGGCCCGTGATCGGCAGGGTCGAGGTGTTGGAGCCGAACACGGCTCCGGCTTCCAGCTGGGCCTCGGCGCGCTTGGTCACGTCGGCCTTGATCTCGCGGTTCTCGAACACCGCCTCGATCACCAGGTCCGAGCCCTTGATCAGGTCATAGTCGGTGGTGGCGGTGACGGAGGCCAAGAGGGCGTCATACTTGTCCTGGGTCAGCTGCCCGCGCGACAGGCGCTTCTTCAACAGGGCCTCGACATGGGCCTTGCCCTTGTCGGCGTCTTCCTGGCTGCGGTCGATCAGGATGGTCTCGATCCCGGCGAGGGCCTGCACATAGGCGATGCCCGCGCCCATCATGCCGGCCCCGATGACGGTGACCTTCTTCGGATCGGACTGGGGGATGCCGGCGGGACGCACCGCGCCCTTGTCCAGTTCCTGCTTCGACAGGAACAGGGACCGGATCATGGCCTGGGCCTGGGGCGTCATCAGGGTCTTGATGAAATAGCGGGTCTCGATCCGCAGGGCGGCGTCCATGGGCACCTGGATGCCCTCATAGACGGCCTTCATCAGATTGGTCGCGGCCGGATAGTTGCCATAGGTCTGCTTGCGGATCATCGCATTGCCGACCAGGAAATTCTGGATGCCAACGGGGTGATAGGGGCCGCCGCCGGGCTGTTTGAAGCCCTTGTCGTCCCAGGGCTGGACGGCCTTGCCGCCGCCCTTGATCCAGGCCTTGGCGGCCTCGACCTCGGTGCCTGCGGCTACGACCTCATGCACCACCCCCGCGCCCTTGGCGTCGTTCGGACGCCAGGAGGAACCGGCCGTCATCGCCGTCATCGCCGCCTGCACGCCGATCAGGCGCGTCAACCGCTGGGTGCCGCCGCCGCCGGGGAACAGGCCGACCTTGATCTCGGGCAGGCCCAGCTGGATCTTGGGGCTGTCACCGACCACGCGATAATGACAGGCCAGCGTCAGTTCCAGACCTCCGCCCAGAGCCAGGCCGTTGATGGCTGCCGCGACCGGCTTGCCGCAGGTCTCCAGGGCGCGCAGGGCTCCGTTCAGCTTCCACCCGGCGTCATAGGCCTGCTGCAGCGAGCCCCCGGCCAGCATCCCGCCAGCCATGTCGCCCAGGTCCGCCCCGGCGCAGAAGCCGCTGGCCTTGCCGCTGGTCAGGACCGCGCCCTTGATGGCGTCATCGGTCTTGATAAGTTCGACCACCTGCGGGATCTCGGCCATCACGCCGCTGGTCAGGGTGTTCATCGACCGTCCGGGGACGTCGAAGGTGATCAGGGCGATGCCGTCGGCGTCGACGTCGATCTTGAAGTTTTCCATGGCCTCTTTCCTTATTCCTCCCCCACCGGGGGAGGGGGACCGCGAAGCGGTGGAGGGGGCCCACCGCAGACACTGGCGTACGGGGCCAGCCCCCTCAGTCAGCTTCGCTGACAGCTCCCCCAGCGGGGGAGCAATGAGAAATCAAACGCGCTCGATCACCGTGGCGGTGCCCATGCCGCCGCCGATGCACAGGGTGATCAGGGCGGTGGACTTGCCCGACCGTTCCAGCTCATCCAGCACGGTGCCGGTGATCATGGCCCCGGTAGCCCCAAGGGGGTGACCCATGGCGATGGCGCCGCCGCAGACGTTCATCTTGTCGTGGTCGATGTCCAGCGCCTGCATGAAGCGCAGCACGACGGCGGCGAAGGCCTCGTTCAGCTCATACAGGTCGATGTCGGTGGACTTCATGCCCAGCTTGGCCAGCAGCTTGTTGGCCACGAACTCGGGGCCCGTCAGCATGATGGAGGGTTCCGACCCGATCGAGGCGGCGCCCAGGATGCGGGCGCGGGGCTTCAGCCCTGCCGCCTGACCGGCTTCCAGGCTGCCGATCAGCACGCCAGCCGAGCCGTCAACGATGCCGGACGAATTGCCCGGGGTGTGGACGTGGTTGACCCGCTCGACCTCGGGGTAGCGCTGGTTGATCACGCTGTCGAAGGCCATCTCGCCCATCATGGCGAAGGAGGGGTTCAGCGCGCCCAGGGTCTGCATGTCCGTGTTCGGACGAATCGTCTCGTCATGGTCCAGCCGGATCAGGCCCAGCTGATCCTTGACCGGCACGACCGATCCCTTGAACCGGCCCTCGGCCCAGCTCTTGGCCGAACGCTTGTGGCTTTCGACGGAATAGGCATCGACGTCGTCGCGGCTGAAGCCCCATTTGGAGGCGATCATGTCGGCCGAGACGCCCTGCGGCACGAAATAGGTCGGGAAGGCCGACGACGGATCGACCGGCCAGGCCCCGCCGTCGCTGCCCATGGGCACGCGGCTCATCGCCTCGACGCCGCCGCCGACGGCAAAGTCGGCCTCGCCGGACTTCACCTTGGCCGCCGCCATGTTCACCGCTTCCAGGCCCGAGGCACAGAAGCGGTTGATCTGGACGCCGGCCACCGTCTGGGCCCATCCGGCCGACAGCACGGCGGTGCGGGCGATGTCGGCCCCCTGTTCGCCGACGGGCGAGACGCAGCCCAGGATCACGTCGTCGACCTTGGAGGTATCCAGGTCGTTGCGGTCACGCAGGGCTTCCAGCACCTGGGTGGCCAGGCTCAGGCCCGTGATCTCATGCAGGGACCCGTCCTTCTTGCCCTTACCGCGCGGCGTGCGCACGGCGTCATAGATATAGGCTTCGGCCATCGGACTCTCCCTTGCTGTCCCGGACGCTCGGCATGCGGTGCCTGGCGGCATGAGGGACTGTGTTTGTCCCCTCTCCCTCACGGCGCGAGGAACAGGGTGCGGATTTAAAACTCACCGTCACAAACCCTACGTTTACGTCAACGTCAAGTAACAAGCTAGCGACAGTCGTGGCCCTGACGGGGTGAAACGTCATGGTTTTGCAGAAGGCGGGGCCGCTGCCCCTATTTGACGTGCGGCGTCACAATGCCCAGCGGAAGGGAGGTGACGTTCTTGACGCCCCGCGTGACGATATGGCTCTCGCAGTCCGAAACGATGCCCAGTGTCAGCAGCTTTTCGCGCAGGAATTTATCGAAGGCGTGCATGTCGGAAGTGATCACCCGCAGCACATAGTCCTCGCGACCTGTGATGGTGGCGCACTGCACCACCTCGGGCCAGTCGGCGACGGCGGTTTCGAACCGGTCCAGGTTCTCGCTGGACGGCAGGCTCAGCTTGACGATGGCATAGACCTCGAAATCCAGGCCCAGTTTGGCCGCGTCCAGCAGGGTGACGCGCTTTCTGATGAAGCCCGAATCCTCCAGTCGCTTGATCCGTCGCCAGCAGGGCGAAGCCGACAGTCCGACCCGATCTGCGACCTCGGCGACCGACAGGCCGGCGTCCTGTTGCAGGATGTCCAGAATGCGGGCGTCGATGGGATCGAGTTCGTCAGCCAATGCGTTTCTCCGTTTATTGTTATGACGCAATAAAATACCGCCCATCGGCACAGCGCAAGGTCGGATTCGCGCAAGCCTCTCCAAACAGGCCATGCTATCCAGCTTTCAAAAGACGATAAGCGGACGGAACGACCGGACCATCCATGACCCAGCACAAGAATGCCCAACCCCTGTCGTTGCGCGTGCCCGAACCTTCGGGCCGGCCCGGCGATACGCCGGACTTCAGCCACCTGAAGCTGGATGCGCCCGGTGCCGTCGATCGGCCGCCGGTGGGCAGCACGCCCTATGACATGCGTGACCATGCCTTTCGCCTGATCCGGGTTCTGGATGATGCGGGCGTGGCGGTCGGACCGTGGAATCCGCGGCTGGACGCCGAGACCCTGCGCAAGGGTCTGAAGGCCATGATCCTGACCCGCGCCTTTGACGACCGGATGCATCGCGCCCACCGCCAGGGCAAGACCAGCTTCTATATGAAGTGCACGGGCGAGGAGGCGATTGCGGTCGCCCAGGGCATGATCCTCAGCCGCGAGGACATGGGCTTCCCGACCTATCGCCAGCAGGGGCTGCTGATCGCGCGCGGCTATCCGCTGGTCGATATGATGAACCAGATCTATTCGAATGCGGAAGACCCGATCAAAGGGCGCCAGCTGCCGATCATGTATTCCAGCCGCGACTATGGCTTCTTCACGATCAGCGGTAACCTGGGGACCCAGGTGCCCCAGGCCGTGGGTTGGGCCATGGCCAGTGCCTACAAGGGCGACGACAAGATCGCCATCAGCTGGATCGGCGACGGCGCGACGGCCGAAGGCGACTTCCACAATGCCCTGACCTTCGCCTCCGTCTATCGCGCGCCGGTCATCCTGAACATCGTCAACAACCAGTGGGCCATTTCGAGCTTCCAGGGCATCGCGGGCGGGCTGGAGACGACCTTTGCGTCCAAGGCGATCGGCTATGGCCTGCCGGCCCTTCGCGTCGACGGCAACGACTTCCTGGCCGTCTGGGCCGCGACCCAGTGGGCCGAGGAGCGCGCCCGCTCGAACCAGGGCGCGACGGTGATCGAACTGTTCACCTATCGCGGGGCCCCGCATTCGACCTCGGACGACCCCAGCCGCTATCGCCCTGGCGACGAGCATGAGAAATGGCCGCTGGGCGATCCGATCGCGCGGCTGAAGCAGCATCTGATCGCGCTCGGCGAATGGTCGGATGAACAGCATTCCGAGGCCGAGGCCGAAGCCGTTGCCCAGGTCCGTGCGGCGGGCAAGGAGTCCGAGGCCATCGGCACCCTCGGCCAATCGCGCCCCTCGGTGAAGACGATGTTTGAAGAGGTCTTTGCGACCGAGGACTGGCGCCTGATCGAACAGCGCCGCGAGGTCGGAGTTTGAGCATGACGGAACAGACCTTCACCGAATCCGACCGCACAGACGGCATCGAGCCCGACATGGTCACCGCCGATCATGCGCCGCCGTCCGAAGCGCCGACGTCCGGCACCCAGCCGATGAACATGATTCAGGCGCTGAACTCGGCCCTGCACGTCAAGATGGCCGAGGACCCGAACGTCCTCAGCTTTGGCGAGGATGCGGGCTTCTTTGGCGGCGTGTTCCGCGTCACCGACCAACTGCAACAGAAGCACGGCCTGACCCGCAGCTTCGACGCCCCGATCAGCGAATGCGGCATCGTCGCCGCCGCCATCGGCATGGGGGCCTATGGCCTGCGTCCCGTGGTCGAGATCCAGTTCGCCGACTACATCTATCCGGCCTATGACCAGATCGTCTCGGAAGCGGCCAAGCTGCGCTATCGGTCGGCGGGCATGTTCACCGCCCCCATCACGGTGCGCAGTCCCTATGGCGGCGGTATCTTCGGCGGCCAGACGCACAGCCAGAGCCCCGAAAGCCTGTTCACCCATATCGCGGGTCTGAAGGTCGTCATTCCGTCCAACCCCTATGACGCCAAGGGGCTGCTGACCGCCGCGATCGAGGACGACGACCCGGTCATCTTCTTTGAGCCCAAGCGGCTGTACAACGGTCCGTTCGACGGCTGGCACAAGAACCCGGTCAGTCCGTGGAAGACCCAGGACCTGGCCCAGGTCCCGACCGGCAAATACACCCTGCCCATCGGCAAGGCGCGGATCATGCGCGAGGGTTCGGACGTGACCATCCTCTGCTACGGCACCATGGTCTGGGTGTCGCTGGCGGGGGCCGAGCACGCGGGCGTGGACGCCGAGGTCATCGACCTGCGCACCCTGGTGCCCCTGGACATCGAGACGATCGAGGCCAGCGTGAAAAAGACCGGCCGCTGCGTCATCGTGCACGAGGCGCCGAAAACGAGCGGCTTCGGGGGCGAACTGTCGGCCCTGGTCCAGGAACGCTGCTTCTATCATCTGGAGGCGCCGATCGCGCGGGTGACGGGTTGGGACACCCCCTATCCGCATGCCTTTGAGTGGGAATATTTCCCCGGCCCCGAACGGGTGGCCGAGGCCTTGAAATCCGTCATGACGGGGGGGCGCTGACATGGGGCGTTTCGTCTTCAAACTGCCTGACGTGGGCGAGGGCACGGCCGAGGCCGAACTGGTCGCCTGGCACGTCGCAATCGGCGACACGGTCGAGGAGGACCAGCTGCTGGCCGAGATCATGACCGACAAGGCGACGGTCGAACTGACCTCGCCCGTCTCCGGTCGTGTCACTGCCCTGCACGGCGAGCCCGGCGTGATGTCGCCGGTCGGCTCGGCCCTGGTGGAGTTCGAGGTCGAGGGGGCTGGGAATGCCTCTGCGTCTGACGCCGGTGTCACCCCCTCCGTCATCGGCCCAGCGCGCGATGCTACCTCCCCATCCGCAAGCGCGGATAGGGAGGAGACGTCTCCTCCCCATGCCAGTGGGGAGGTGGCGCGGAGCGGTAGCGACGTGACGGAGGGGGCGACTCCGCTGTCGAACGGAAACTACGTCTTCAAACTGCCCGACGTGGGCGAAGGGACGGCCGAGGCCGAACTGGTCGCCTGGCATGTCGCGGTCGGCGATGCGGTCGAGGAAGACCAGCTGCTGGCCGAAGTCATGACCGACAAGGCGACGGTCGAGCTGACCTCGCCGGTCGTGGGCGTCGTGGCCGCCCTGCATGGCGATGCGGGCCAGCAGGTGCCGGTCGGAGGTCCCCTGGTCAGCTTCGAGGTCGAGGGCGCGGGGAATGTGTCCGCCCCGGTGAAGGCCGAGGCCGCCCCGGCCCCCTCAACCGTTTCGCGGTCCCCCTCCCCCGACGGGGGAGGAATAAAGGGTGCGATCACCGTTCCTCATTCTCCCCCCGTTGGGGGGAGTACCCGCGAAGCAGGGGAGGGGGGTAAGCCCGTCGCACGCACCGCACAGACCCCCGGTGTCCGGCCCCTGGCCTCGCCCGCCGTGCGCAACCGGGCCCGCGATCTGGGTATCCCCCTGCAGGCCGTGCCGGGGTCGGGCCCCGCCGGCAGGATCAGTCACGCCGATCTGGATGCCTTTCTCTCCGGTGGTCAGACGCAATCGTCTGTGTCCGGATCATCGACGGGTTCCGCCTATCGAAAGGCCGAAGGCACGACCGAGGTTCGCATCATCGGCTTGCGCCGCAAGATCGCGGAAAAGATGGCCGAGAGCGTCCGCCGCATTCCTCACATCACCTATGTGGAAGAGATCGACGTCACGGCGCTGGAAGAACTGCGCGCCCACCTGAACGCCGAGGCCAAGAAGACGGGCAAACCCAAGCTGAACGTCCTGCCCTTTATTGCCCGCGCCATCGTGGTGGCCCTGCGCGACCAGCCGCAGATCAACGCCACCTATGACGACAAGGCGGGGGTCCTGACCCAGCACGCCGCCGTGCATCTGGGCATCGCCGCCCAGACGCCGAACGGCCTGATGGTCCCCGTCGTCCGTCACGCCGAGGCGCGCGACCCCTATGACACCGCCCTTGAGATCGCCCGCGTCTCCGGCGCCGCCAAGGACGGTTCGGCCAAGCGCGAGGAACTGTCGGGCTCGACCATCACCATCACCTCGCTGGGCACCCTGGGCGGCGTCGTCCACACCCCGATCATCAACCACCCCGAGGTCGCCATCGTCGGTCCGAACAAGATCGCCGAGCGCGTGGTGGTGCGCGACGGCCAGATGGTCGTGCGTAAGATGATGAACCTGTCCTCGTCCTTCGATCACCGCATCGTCGACGGCCACGACGCGGCGGTGTTCGTGCAGCGGATCAAGGGCCTGCTGGAGCATCCCGCGACGCTGTGGATGGGGTGAGGGCGGTGCGGGGGTTATGTACCAGCCTCGCAGCAGCCTGCGTTCTCTTGGCTACCGAAACGGCATCAGCCTGTATTGGGCCGCCTCCTGTTCCCGTGGGGTCGGAAACGATGGAACAGGCAATCATCAGGCGGGACCGGGAAGACCAACGGCAATTCTGGCAACTCGCAGAGGTCGTGTATCTCGGTCGAGTGATCGAACGCGTGGTCGAGAGTGGCGACGATCAATCGTTTGAAATAGCCCCGGTCGTCACCTTGAAAGGCAGCGGGGCTCCTCGACGTGTGTCGTTTAGCAACGGGAACTGTCCGGACCCGAGCGTGGGCGTTGGAGACGTGGTTATCGTCTATGCATTGCGTGAGCCGTTCAACAGGGACTGGAGACCGTGGCGACCTTGGTCGCTAAGGATCGTGCCGCCAAGGGAAGTTAGAGATCAAGTAGTTGCGCGAGAACTGCGCGCGGCTGCTGACCGATTGAGTCGAGAAGAGCGCCCATGACCCAGACCCTCAAGACCAAAGTCCTGATCATCGGTGCCGGTACCGGCGGCTATGTCGCGGGCATTCGCTGCGGCCAGCTGGGGCTCGACACCGTGCTGGTGGATGGCGGCGACGGTCTCGGCGGCACCTGCCTGAACGTGGGCTGCATCCCGTCCAAGGCCATCATCCATGCGGCGTCCAAGTTCGAGACCGTGGCCAAGGCGGCGGGCGGCGGGACGCTGGGCATCACGGCCAGTGCACCGGCGATCGACCTGTCGCAGACCGTGGCCTGGAAGGACGGGATCGTCCGCAAGCTGAACGCCGGGGTCGCCGCCCTGCTGAAGAAGGCCAAGATCCGGGTCATCAAGGGCTGGGCCCAGTTTTCGGATGCCAAGACCTGCCGCGTCGAGACCGAAGACGGCCCGATCACCATCACCGCCGAACACGTCATCCTGGCCACCGGCTCCGAGCCGGTCGAACTGCCCTTTCTGCCGTTCGGCGGCGACGTCATCTCCTCGACCGAAGCCCTGTCGCTGGATGCGGTGCCGGGCAAGCTGGTCGTGGTCGGCGGCGGCTATATCGGGCTGGAACTGGGCATCGCCTATCGCAAGCTGGGGGCCCAGGTCGCCATCGTCGAAATGGCCGACCGCATCCTGCCGCTCTATGACAAGGCCCTGACCGATCCGGTCGCCAAATGGCTGGAAAAGCACGGCGTCGAACTGCACCTGGGCGCGCGGGCGGGGGGCTTCGGGGACGGCAAGCTGAACGTCACGACCAAAGACGGCGAGCCGCTGCAACTGGCGGCGGACAAGGTGCTGGTCACCGTGGGCCGTCGTCCCCGCACCCAGGGCTGGGGCCTGGAAAACATGGGTGTGGCCATGGCCGGGCCCTTCGTGAAGATCGACGACCGCTGCGCCACCACGATGAAGAACGTCTGGGCCGTCGGCGACCTGACCGGCGAACCCATGCTGGCCCACAAGGGCTCGGCCCAGGGCGAGGTCGTCGCCGAGATCATCGCCGGCCATGACCGCCGGTTTGATCCCGTCACCATCGCCGCCGTCTGTTTCACCGAGCCGGAAATCGTTTCGGCGGGTCTGGGTCCCTTGGATGTCGAGGGCCGTGACGACATCATCACCTCGGTCTTTCCGCTGGCCGCCATCGGCCGCGCCCTGGCTATCGAGGCGGGCGAGGACGGCGGGTTCGTGCGAGTGCTGGCATCAAAGACGGATCACCGCATCCTGGGCGTCCAGGCGGTCGGCCAGCATGTCGCCGAACTGTCCAACAGCTTTGCCCAGATGCTGGAAATGGGCGCGGTGCTTGAGGACGTCGCCGGGGTCATCCACGTCCATCCCACCCTGGGCGAAGCCTTCCACGAGGCCTCCCTGCGCGCCCTAGGCCACGCCATACATATCTAGGAGGGCGCTACCGCTCGGCTCGCGGAGCCTCGCTGCTTGAGCGGGCATCTTTTAGGGCGCGCTACCCCTCGCCGCGCGGCGGCTCGGTACTTGAGCGCTGTCTCCTCCCTATCCGCGTAGCGGATGGGGAGGTGGCTCGGCGCGACTTCGCGCCGTGACGGAGGGGATTCTTCGCACGCAGCCCCTCCACCACTTCGTGGTCCCCCCCCCCCATCTGCAATGGGGAGGAGACGGTCAGCCCGCCGCGACCGCCTTCATGGAAACGGCCGGGTCGGTCAGGCGGTCGGGGTCGACGGACGTTCCCTTGGCGATCAGCTGGCGCCCGGCCATGAATTCCGGCCCGGCATTGACCGCCTCCACGCTGACGATGCGGTCGCCGCTCAGGTGGAAGACGGCAAAACTGCCGCTGGCCGGGTCGCCCCGCACCAGCTGACGATCGGCCTCGAACGGCAGGCCCGCGATCTGCAGTTTGATGTCGTACTGATCGGACCAGAACCACGGCACCTCGGGCGCGGGGGCGGGCCGTCCGGTGATGGCGCAGGCGGCCTGTTTGGCCTGTTCCAGGGCATTGGGCACGCTTTCCAGCCGCAGCATCCGCCCGCCATGAACCGGACTGGGTCGCCAGGCCATGTCGCCGATCGCAAAGATGTCGGGGTCCGACGTCCGGGCCGCCTCGTCCACCACCACCCCGGTTTCGCACACCAGCCCGGCGGACCGGGCCAGGGCATCGCAGGCCAGGGCCCCGACCCCGACCAGTATCGCATCGGCCGCGATGGCTTCGCCGGTCGCCAGACGCACCGCCCCCTCCTCGAACCCGGCCACCTCGGCCTCGGTCAGGATGGTGACGCCCTCGGAGCGGTGCCGGGCGGTGAAGAAAGCCGACAGGGGGGCGGAGGCGACGCGGGCCAGAACCCGGTCCATCCGCTCGATCACCACCACCTCAGCCCCCAGGGCGCGGGCGGATGCCGCGGCCTCCAGCCCCACATAGCCGCCGCCGACCACCGCCAGCCGACGACCCGGCCCCAGCGCCGCCTTCAGCCGCTCGGCATCGTGAAGAGTGCGCAGTTCGATCAGCTCCGGTCGATCCGCGCCGGGGATGTCCAGTTTGCGCGCGGTCGATCCCGTGGCCAGGATCAGCTTGTCATAGGTCTCGGCCGATCCATCGGCGAAGGCCACGGTTCGGGACGCCGCGTCGATCGCCACAGCCGTGACGCCTGTGCGCAGCGCGATGTCGTGCTCGGCATAGAAGCTGAGGGGCCGCAGCATCAGGGCGTCCAGGTCCGCCTCGCCCTTCAGCCAGGCCTTGGACAGCGGCGGCCGCTGATAAGGGGGGGCCGTCTCCTCACCCGCCAGAATGATCGGGCCTTCATGCCCATACTGGCGCAACAGGGCGGCAACGGAGCCACCGGCATGGCCGGCACCGATGATGAGGACCTTGGTCATTCAGCACTCAGAAAAAGCGACGGCTTCATTTCGTCGCCGCCGCGCCGCCATGCAAGTCCCCGTATCGGGCCGACGGCATCACGCCGCCTGGGCTTCGAACCGCTCCAGATAGGCCGACAAAGCGGGCGGCGGCACCTTCTTGCCGGGATTGTAGAAGGGCGACAGCACCATCAGCATCTTGGGGATCATCAGCCGGGCATAGGTCTTTTTGAAATGTTTCTCGCGGGCCAGGGAGGCCTCCACCTCCTCGGGCGACATGCGCGACCGGTCGACCGACATCAGATAGGCGGCCACCCGCTTCGAATAGCCGCCCAGGTGTTTGACCGCGTAATAGAAGCCATAGAGCCGATAGAAATAGCCCGCGATCGGATTCCGGCGCGCGAACAGGGTCTGATAGACGTCGAAGGCCACGCTGCGGTGCTCGAACTCTTCGGCCAGGTGCCAGCGCCAGAGTTCGGAACCCGGATTGGGTTCGGCGGCCTCGAACTCGGTCAGTTTTCCCTCGAACACGATCTGAGCCATGCCTGAACCCAGGGCCTCGAACCCCTCGGCATAGGCGCAGTTGAACTTCAGCGACCTGTTGGCCAGAAAGTCCTCATAGGTCGCTTCCAGCTCCTGCTCGAAGGCGGTCAGTCCGTCGTATCCGGCGGCATGAAGCTGGCGGTTGAAGGCGTCGTGCTGTTTGCAGTGCTGGGCCTCCTGCTTGATGAAGACGACCAGATCGCGGTCCAGCGGCGTGTCCTTCTGATCCAGAGCTTTTCGGGCCTGGATCATAACCTTCACCAGATAGGGTTCGACATAGGACGGAATGGTCGAGGCGGCGTTCCGGGCCTGCACATATTCGATATAGGGCGACCAGTGGGGCGGGGTCTGGTCATAGGACCAGGTCGGATACCGGACCTTCATCGGGTGTCTCCTGCGGCGGCGTCACCATGACGCAAAAAGAAATCGCGCACGTCGTTCGAAAAGACGACAGGCTCCTCGAAGGCGGCGAAATGTCCGCCCGAGGCCATGATCGCATGATGGGTCAGGTTCCAGTTTCGGCGGATGGCATCGACCGGGGCAGGCGGCAGGAACTCGCCCGGATACTGTGCAAAGCCGGTGGGCACGGTGACGTTCAGGCCCGACAGCTTTCCCGCCCCAACCTCGACGGCTGTGCCTGCATACATCCAGATCGACGAGGCCACGGCATCATTGACCAGATACAGCATCAGATTGGTGATCAGCTGATCCTTGGTGAAGCGGCTTTCGATGTCGCCGCCGGTGTCTGCCCAGCCGTGGAATTTCTCGATCACCCAGGCGGCGAAGGCGACGGGGCTGGCCGAGAGGGCCGCGCCGATCGTCTGGGCCTTGGTCATATGCACCATCATGTAGGCGGACTCGCGCCGCTGGACCGCCTCGAAGGCGGCGCGCCACTCCACCTCGCCCGGCACGGCCTGATCGGCCGGGACCGGCATCGGGATGGCCAGGTTCAGATGCAGGGCTGCGACATGGTCCGGATGGTCGTGCGCCAGCCAGCTGGAGACCGAACTGCCGAAATCCCCGCCCTGGGCAAAGAAGCGATCATGGCCCAGCCGATCCACCATCAGGGTCCGCCACAGGGCCGAGATCCGGCGCGGACCGATCGGCGCCGGTGGCCGTTGTGAAAAGCCGAAGCCGGGCAGGGACGGGATGACCAGATCGAAGCCGTCCTCGGCACGCCCTCCAAACCTTTCGGGAAAGGCCAGCCGATCGGCCACCTCGTCGAACTCCAGGATCGATCCGGGCCAGCCGTGGGTCAGCAGGATGGGCCCGCGCGCCCCGGTCCCCCGGATGTGCTCAAATCTGATCGCCATGCCGTCGATGACAGTGCTGAACTGCGGGTGGCGGTTCAGGTGCGCCTCGTGCACGCGCCAGTCGTAATGGTTGATCCAGTAGTCGACCAGTTCGCGCAGATAGGCCGTGTCCACGCCCCAGGCCCAGCCGCCACCCTCTGGGGCGTAGGGGATGTGCGCCGCCGTCAGGCCGTCCCGGATGTCGTCCAGCACAGACTGCGGCACGTCGATCGGATGGGGGACCACGTCGCTCATGTCCCATTGATATTCGAACTGGCGGGTGTGCCAGCGTCAGGCGGGCAGTATCGCGGGCGCGATGCCTGCGGCTGCGCTGGGTGACGCGGCGTCACCGGACCCATAGGCTGATCTGAACGAGCCGCGTCAAAAGCGGCCGCCCCAGGAAGGAAGCGTGGAATGTCACATCCCCTCGAGGCCCGGACTCTGATGCGCGACGCACAGGAGCAGTCCGGCCTGTCCGATTGGGGCGGCGACCTGTTCCGGGAGCCTCTGGAGGTTCTCAGCCGGGACCTGATCCAGACCGCAAATTTAAATGCTCTTGGCGTTCAGAGGGCGCGGCGGCGTCTTTTGGATAATCTGAAAGGCCGGCTTGCCCTGGCCGAAGACCGCAAGCGGTTTGCCGCCATCGCCGACGAGGCGATCACGCGTCCGATCTTTGTGGCCGGACTGCCGCGCGCAGGCTCGACCTTCTTTCACAACCTCTTGGCCGCCGATCCGGCCAACCGCTCGCCGCGGATGTGGGAGATCATGTTCCCATCGCCCCCGCCCCAGGAGGCGACCTATGACACCGATCCGCGCATCGCCGCCTGCCACGAGGCCCTGACGTTCGAAGGGTTCATGTCGCCAGAGATTCAGGGCATTCACCCGTTCGGGGCGGAACGGCCCGAGGAGTGCAATTTCCTGTGGGAGATGTCGCTGCTGACGGTCAACTACGCCGCCTGGTGGTCCGTCCCTAACTACGCCAAGCTCCTGTATTCCATCGACATGAAGCCGGTCTATGAAGAGCAGAAGCGGGCGCTTCAGCATCTTCAGCATCGATTCAAGCGCGATCGATGGGTGCTGAAGACCCCGGCCCACGATTGGTGGATGGCCGATCTGCTGGAGGTCTTTCCTGATGCCGGGGTGGTCCTGTGCCACCGTGATCCTGCCAAGGTTCTGGCGTCGCTGTCCAATAACCTGGCCGTCAATCACAGCCTGTTCTCGGACCATGTCCCGGCCGGTTCATTCGGCATGCTGGACCGCCAATCCCAGTCGATGGCGCGCGTGGCGGCCGTGCGGGACCAGCATCCCGAGCAGTTCTTCGATGCCCATTATCTGGAGGTCCAGGCGGACCCGCTGGCGTCGCTGAGAAAATGCTATGAGCGGTTCGGCGTCCCGTTCACGGACGACCGTGCCGCCGCCGTCTCTGCCCATATGGATGCCGACCGTGCCGCCCATGCGAAGGGGCCGCGCCACAGCTATTCGATGGAAGCCTTCGACCTGGACTACGCCGGGATTGATCGCGTCATGGGCGGCTATATCCGCGACTTCAACGTCAGCCTTGAACGCCCGGCCTGACCGCGTCCCATTCGTCGTTCCCCAAGATCTTTCCGCGAGGCCTCGATGACCACCCAGACAACCCGAGATGAGTGGCGCGCGCATTGGAAGGTGGTGTTCGGCACCTTTCTGGCGATGGGCCTGGGCTATGGCGGGTTTTCCTTCACCCAAAGCCAGTTCGTTCAGCCGTTGCAGGATGCGTTCGGATGGAGCCGGGGCCAGATCGCCTTTGCCTTCCACCTCAGCTTCTTCACCAGCTTCATTGCCCCCTTGTTCGGGCGTTTGATCGATCGGGTCGGAGTCCGACCGGTCCTGACCACCTGTCTGGCTCTGGTGGCGCTGAGCTATGTGCTGATTGCCAATACAGGCGGCAATTACACCTTGTTCCTGATTGCCTTCGTCATTCTGGTGGCCGCAGGTCTGGGGACGACGGGTATCGCCTTTACCCGTGCGGTGGCCAGCCGCTTTTCGAAATCACGTGGCACGGCCCTGGCCATATCTCGCATCGGCTATTCGCTGGCCGGGGCCTTCATGCCGATCCTGGTTTTTCGGGTCATCGCCGACCATGGCTGGCAGGCTGGGTTTTATCTGCTGGCGGCTGCGGCGGCCCTCGTGGCCCTGCCCATCAGCTGGCTGTTCGTCTCGGATGAGCGCCAGGCCGTCGAACTGAACGCCAAGGGCCAGCCGACGGCTCTGCTAGACTGGCGGCTGTGGCTGAAGCTGCTGTCGAACCCCAAGATACTGCTGGTCTGCCTGGCCGCCGCCTTCACCTATGGCCCGGTCATCGGCATCCTGTCGCAACTGCAGCCCATGCTGACCGGCAAGGGGCTGGAGCCGGGCCTGGCTGCGGAATTCGCCGCCTTGCTGGCCGTGTCGGTCGTGGCCGGCACCCTGACGACCGGCATTCTGGTGGATCGGATCTGGGCCCCGGCGGTGGGCTGTGCCTTCACCCTCCTTCCGGTGCTGGGCATCGCTCTGCTTTTGCCCAGCGAGCCGACGGTCTGGATGGCCGGGATCGGTCTGGTCCTGATCGGCCTAGCCCAGGGAGCCGAGATCGACGTGATCGCCTTCATCATCGCCCGGTATTTCGGGCTGAAGTCTTTCGCTGCCATCTATGGCTTGAGCGTGCTGTTCATCGCTGTGGCCACGTCGGTGGCGGGCATCGCCTTCGGCTTCGCCTATGACACCTTCGGTGGATACAATGAGGCGCTGATCGGCGCAGGCGTCATGTTTGCCCTGGCGTCCGGTGCCTATCTGTTGCTGGGGCGCTATCCCGAGGATCCGGGGCTGGACCGTACGGTCAAGGACTGATCAGCCCTTCGCGGACCTGGCGACGATATTCGCTCGGCGTCAGGCCCGTCGCCTTGCGGAACAGGGCCTTGAAGAAACCCGGATCTCCATAGCCGACCAGATAGCCGATTCGGTCCACACGCCGGTCCGAACGTGCCAGCATCCGTTTGGCCGCCTCGATCCGCAGCCGCTGCAGATACTCGACCGGTGTCATGCCCAGGCTGGCCACGAAACGGCGGTTCAGGGTTCGCGGGTGCACCGCCATGACGGCGGAGAGGTCCGCCATCTGAGGCTTCTGAGCGAAGCGAAGCTGCAGCCAGTGGGCGGCACGCGCCACCAGCTCGTCCGGCTTCAGCACCAGGGTGGTGAAGACATGCGCCGGATCGGGGCCATCCGGATAGGCATTCACACCACTGATCCGCTCGATCCAGGTGGCCACATCGGGGCTCATCAACTGTTCGACCATACGGATCGCCAGGGCGGGCTCCGCCACATGCCGCCCGGCCAGCAGAACGGCGTCGTGCGCCGTGATCGCCCGCTCGGGGTCCAGGGTCAGGTGCGGGAAAAGCCGCCGCATCGGCCGCTCCAACCACCAGGCCACCGGCACGGTGACGTCGTTCAGAATCCCGGCCCGCGCCAGAACGGCGACGCCCGATCCGCTGGCCGCCAGACGGGTTCCGACGCTGCCGCATTCGGTGATCCAGTCCACGACATCGGCCATGGCAGCCAGCCGCTCGCCCAGATCTTCTGGCCTGCCTACGGCAAACGGCGCGACGTGCACCATGTCGAACGCCGACCCCCGCAAGGCCTCGTCCGCAGCCAGCACACGCCCGTTCTCAGCACGCACAGGTTCGCCGCCGGCCGACGCCAGACGCACTTCCAAGGTTGGAGGCAGGTCCTCGCGCGCCGAATACTGCTGATCCGTATAGCGATTGGCCAGGCTGAGGGCGTCGGCGATCTCGAACACGCCACTCATCAGGACACCGTCCGATATCACGATGGCGATGCGCGGCATGGGGTGCAGGCTGTGTCTGTTTCACCAATGCGAATGTCTGAATCGCCTCTGCACAATCGACGCATCCAGGCTCACCGTCAAAAGAAAACGGGAGTGTCCAGGCATGTCGACAAGGTCCGAACTGGTGGATGGCGCGGTGCATGAGGACGTGTTCGATCGTCCCTGGCCCGATATCGAGGCGCGCCAGCTGGAAGCCGCCCGCGAGCTTTTCGTCGAACGTCGCGATCAGATTCCGGTCCTCAGACGCCGGGCCGACGACAGCGGTGTGACCGAGATTCGCACCCTTGATGATCTGGTTCCCCTGCTGTTCGCCCATACGGCCTACAAATCCTATCCGCCCAGCTTCGTAGCTCAGGGGCGGTGGGACCGGCTGCTGCAATGGATGCAGACCCTGTCGGTGGCCAAGGTGACGGATGTGGACGTCGAAGGGGTCACCGACGTCGACGACTGGATGGAGCGGCTTCGCGCCGCCGGTCACATGGTGCTGGCCACCAGCGGATCGGGCGGCAAGGTCAGCTTTCTGAACCACACTCGCGAAGATGCCGAGAAGAAGCGACGCCACTATCGCCGCATGAGCGGCTGGCCCTTCGTCAAGGCCGACAACAGCCGGGTTGTTTTTCTGACCAGCCCGTCGCGCGGTCCCAACAGCGCCATCGAGGCGGCCCAGAATTCGGCGGCCGTCTGGGCGCGCCCCGGCGAGGCGCATTTCCTGACCGACGAGCCGCTGCGCCTGGCCGACATCAGCGCCTCGGCGGCCCTGAACCAGCGCATGGCCGAGGGCACGGCCACCCCGGCCGAGATCGAGGCAGCCCAGGCCGAGGCCCGCGCGCGGGGCGAGCGGATGAGCGCGGCCATGGATGTCTTCGTCGACAAGATTCTGGCCCACCGGCACGAGCCGATCGTGGTCTCGGCACTGTGGGCCCAGCATATGTCGATCATCGAGCGGGCCCGTGCGCGGGGCATTCCTGACGGCGGCTTTCACCCCGACAGTCTGGTCAGCGCGGGGGGCGGGCTGAAAGGCGTCGCCCTGCCCGCAGACTATCGCGAACAAGTCGACCGCTTCTACGGCAAGGTCATTCGCAACAATGCCTATGGCATGACGGAGATGGCCCAGACCTGTCCCAAATGTCAGTGCGGGCGCTATCACCGGCCGCCCGGTCTGATTTGGCTGCTGCTGGATCGTGACGGGGAACGCCGCCTGACTGCCGACGACGGCGTGGATGGGGTGGTGGAGGGGCGGTTCGCCTTCCTCGACCTGTTGTACGAGGGCCGCTGGGGCGGGCTGATCAGTGGTGACAAGGTCACGATCGACTTCAAGGATTGTCCGTGCGGCCGACCCGGCCCGACGATCCTGGACACCATCAGCCGATATGCCCAGGCAGGCGAGAGCGACCACATCGGCTGTGCGGGCACCATCGATGCCTATATCCGCGGGGCGGTGGCGGCATGAACGCGATGACTCCGACCCTCGCGCCGGTCCAGCGCATTCGTCATGTGGTCAAGGGCGTGGTGATCGAGGGTGACGGCCCTGAATACGGCCGTGACCCCAACCGTTTCGTCACCCCGCCGCTGGATGTCGGGGCCCTGGTCTGGCCGCGCCCGGCACCGTCCCCGGCCGCCGATGTGCCGGTGGACGAAATCATAGACATTCTGGTCGAGACCGGAGAGGTGCTGAAACGCGACCGCTCGGGCCTGCTGGCCCAGGCCATGGAACGCAGCGTCGAGGCCGGCTTCTATCCCCGTGATCTGGTGGAGCGGTCGTTCGCTCATCTGGGTCATATGTTCAGCCGCCCGGCGATGGAGTTCATGATCGCCCAGGAGATCGGCGGCAAGGATCTGCTGGATGGCTGGCGCGAGGTGACGACGCCGTCGGGCCGACCGGCGCGTGTCCGCGCCTTCCCCTGCCGCTTGCTGCATGTGATCGCGGGGAACTCGCCCGGCGTAGCAGCCAATACCGTGATCCGCGGGGCGCTGACCAAGGGCGTGCACCTGCTGAAGCTGCCGTCGAACGAGCTGTTCAGCGCCCCCGCCATCCTGGCCGCCCTGGCTGAGGCGGCACCTGGCCATCCGCTGACGCGCTGCTTCTCGGCCGCCTATTGGCGCGGGGGCGACGAGGCGGTCGAAGGCCTGCTGTTCCGGCCCCAGTATTTCGACAAGATCATCGCCTGGGGCGGCGAGAGCACCATCCGGGGCGCACTGAAATACGTTGGGCCGGGGCTGGAACTGGTCGCCTTTGATCCCAAGACCTCGATCTCACTGATCGGGCGCGAAATTTTCGAGAGCGAAGCCACGCTGGAAGCGGCCGCTGTCGCGGGGGCTCATGACGCCACCATCATGAACCAGGAGGCCTGCACCGCCAGCCGCTTCCAGTTCGTGGAGGGGGCCTTGGATCAGGTCGACCGCTATTGCGAGCGGTTGCAGGCCCATCTGGGCGCGGGGGGCCGGTCCGCCTCGGCCGAGCCCCGACCAATCCCCCGCGCCCTGCGGGACGAGATCGACGGTCTGCGCGACATGGCCGACTTCTATCGCGTCTGGGGCGGCTATGAGGGTCGGGGTCTGGTTGTCCGATCGGACGAGGCTGTCGACTTCTATCCTGAGGGCAAGGTGGTCAATGTCGTCGCCGTCGATCGGTTGGCCGATGCCGCCCGGCACGTCACGGTCGCGACCCAGACGGTGGGTGTCCACCCCCCTGAACGCAAGTCAGGTTTGCGAGACATTCTGGCGTCTGCGGGTGCCCAGCGGATCGTCAGTTTGGGCAGTGCCACGCCCGAGGTCGGCCTGCCGCACGACGGCTTTTATCCGCTTCACCGGTTTGTCCGGTGGGTCAATGACGAGGGTTGAGGACACGCCATGAAGATCACCCCCCACGAGCCTTTCGGCGCAGACGTATCAGACATCGATCTGCGCGGGTTGACGCCGGACGAAGCCAAGGCCCTGGTCGACGCCCTGGCCGAACATCACGTCATCCGTATCCGGAATCAGGACCTGTCGCGCGCTGAGTACGACCGGTTCGGCCGTCACTTCGGTCAGCCGATCGACTTCTTCTTCACCAAGGACCTGGACCCCGACTTCCCGGCGCTGATCACCATCTCCAACTCACCCGACCACGACCCCGGCCGAAGGGACGGGGCCTCCTTCTGGCACACGGACGGATCCTACGAATATGTGCCGGGAGCCGCGACCATGCTCTATGCGATTGAGGCTCCCCTTACTGGCGGTGAGACGATCTTTACCGATCTGACCGCCGCCTATGAGGCGCTGCCGCAGTCGATGCGCGATCGGATCGACGGGCTGAAAGCCCGTCACATGCTGGTCGGTGGAAAGCGCGGGCCGGACGAAACGCCGATCAAGCTGGATCCCGACGCCGAGGATCGCGACGGTGGAGTGCGTGCGCGCAAGCGGGCAGCCGAACGCCCCGTCCACCCTCTGGTCATCACCCACCCTGTCAGCGGCCGACGCAGCCTGTATGCGGTGGCCGGTACGCCTTTCGCGATAGAGGGACTGGACGACGACGAAGGCCAGGCCCTGCTGGACGAACTGAAGGCGCACGCCGTCCACCCCCGCTTCAACCGCGCCATCAAGGCTGAGGCGGGCGACATCCTGATCTGGGACAATCTGGCCACCCTGCACCGCGCCACGCCGATCGAGTATTCTGCCGAGGACGGCAAGCGACGCCGGCTGCTGCGTATCTCGACCCAGGGCCTTCCACCCGCCTATGGCGACCGCCCGCCGCTGTTCGTCGCCCCCGAAGGTCATGCCTCGATCAAGCTGAGCTGAAATCGATCGCCAGGACCGCAACAGCGGCCTTGGCGGACAGGCCCGCTAGCGCCGAGACGCCAGCATGGCAGCCAGGGCAGCCTGCTCTTCATCGGTGTAGACCGATGTATCCAGGGTGATGGCGACATGGTCGATCCGCCCCTGATAGGGGAAAGCCCCTGTGTAGTTCAGGCTGACCGGGGTCGCCCCGTTCCGGCCAACCTCCAGGCCCTGATAGGGCCGCCCGAAGAACAGGCGCCGCTGGACGATCTCGCCGACCTTCGCGCCGTCGACCGACAGGGTAGCGGAGCCCAGGAACGGACGCTGGATCATCTTGCATTCGAAACGAACGATCCGTGCATCCGGGGCCAGGGGCGTCGAGGCTTCGATGACATAACGGTTGGGCCGCGCGTGGGCCTCATAGATCAACCGGCCGTCCTTCACATACAGGGCACAGCCCAGGAACATATTGCCATAGGCCACCAAGACACCGTCCGCGACGCCACCCTCGGCCAGGGCGACCTCGATCGTGTGAGAGCGACCGAAAAGCTGAGGCGCGGCGTGTACCAGTAGCCGCTCCATCGGTGGCACGATCCGCCATTGCGACTGGCCGCCGCCCTCGGTGATAGAGGCGAAATATCGCTCCGCCTGGGTCCGCAGATCCAGCGGCAAGACGTCGCCGCGACGCGCCGCCTGCCACCAGCGGGCTTCAAGATCGGCGACCTTTTCCGGATACTGTGAGGAGAGATCTGTGGTCTGGTTGTAGTCTGAACGGGCGTCGAACAACTCCCACCGGTCGGTTTCCAGGGGCTGACCATAGTTGCGGGTAGAGGCAATCTCCCAGCCATCGGCGTGATAGGCGCGCTTGCCCGTCATCTCGTAATGCTGTTCCCGGCGCACTGCCTGCGCTGACGCATCGGCAAAGCTGGACGCAAAGCTGAGACCTTCGATCGGCTTCTCGGCGGGCAGGGGGGCGACACCCGCCGCTTCGAGCACGGTGGGCAGCACATCGCACACGTGGATGTACTGACGCCGGGGCTGGTGTGTCTTGATCCCGCGCGGCCAGCGCACGATCAGCGGGTCAGACACACCCCCTCCAAATGTGTGATGCTTGTACATCCTGAACGGCGTGCACGAGGCCATGGCCCAGCCAAGGGAATAGCCCGGACAGGTATCGGCATTGCCGATCTCGTCGATCATCGCCAGCGCCTTCTCGGCCGTCACGCCGCCGGCGCTTCCCGCCAGGAGATTGGGCGTCCCGTTCGGTCCGGCATCGGGCGAGCCACCGTTGTCGGACAGGACCATCAGGATCGTGTTGTCGGCCATGCCCAGGTCGTCGAGCGCCTGCATAAGGCGGCCCATGTTCCAGTCGATACGCTGGACCACAGCGGCATAGACTTCCTGATAGCGGGCATGCAGGCGTCGATCGTCGTCTGACAGGCTGTCCCAGTCCAGTACATTGGGATCACGCGCCGGCAGCCGGGCATCTTGTGGAGCGACGCCACTGGCTTTCTGGCGTTCCAGCCGCTGCTGGCGGATCACGTCCCAGCCCTGATCGTAGCGGCCCTTCTGGCGCGCGATGTCGTCGGCCCGCGCCTGCAGAGGCGTGTGGGGCGCGGCGTGGGCCAGATACATGAACAGCGGCTTGTCCGACATCGCCTTGTGCCGCCGAAGGTCAGCGATGGCGCGGTCGGTCAGATCGTCGGTGATGTAATAGTCGTCCGACGGTTCGATCTCGATGGTCGTATTGCCTTCGCGGAACTCGGCGGGACGGAAATAGTCTGACGAATGGCCGTGAAACCAGTAGGCGCGCTCGAAGCCCCGTTGCAGCGGCCAGTTCACCGGGTCGCCCAGGTTGGTGTCGTTCTTGACCGTGTTCACGTGCCATTTGCCGACGTGATAGGTGCTCCAGCCGCGTGCCTTCAGATGTTCTGCAATCGTCGGTGCCTGGCGGGTCAGGTCGCCGCGATAACCGGGCGTCCCGGTATCGGCATCCGCCAGCCAACCCATGCCGGCAGAGTGGGGGTTCAGGCCCGTGAGCAGCGAGGCCCGGGTCGGCGAGCAGACGGCTGTGGTGTGGAAACTGGTATAAAGCGCCCCCTGGGCCACCAGCGCATCAATATTGGGCGTGCCGATCTCGCCGCCATAGCAGTCCAGGTCGACATAGCCGAGGTCGTCCAGCAGCACGATGATGACGTTGGGCGCATCGTCAGGGGCTGACGTGTCCGCCGCGCCTGCGCTCTTGGTCCCGGCCTCGGATGAGGCCCTGGCCGGTAGTGATGCCGACAGACTGCTCAGTCCGACGGCTGACATGATCGCACGCCTCGAAAGTTCGGACATTCTAGACCTCTTGCCATCTGGCGGCCGCTGCCACCGTGGGGCTTCCGGAATAAAAGAAGGGGGTGGTGGACACCCACCACCCCCAAAGGTTTCGGACTGACGCGAGATCAGAATTCGTATTTCAGACGCACGCCATAGGTCCGGGGATCGCCTGGCGTCCGGGAGTTGAAGCCAAGCGAGGTGTAGATGTTCAGCAGGCCGAAGTCGTATTCTTCGTCCAGCGCATTGTTGATGTAGAAGCCGAGCGAGGCGTCGGTGCCATAGACGTTGCGCCAATCCATGTTCAGGTTCAGCAACTCGTACTCGGGGCTGATGGCCGTCACATTGAAGGTGTCGTTGTCGACATAGCTGTCGGTGTGGAACCAGCTGGCACCGAACGAAAGCTCACTGCCCAGGTTTGCCGGAATGGTCGGCGTGTAGCGGGCCGAGAGGCTGTAGACGTTCTTGGGCGCGCGCGCGAACGGCGAGCTGCTCAGGTCGATATTGCCCGGCGCGATGAACTCGTCGAACTCGGCGTCCGTGTAGGACCAGAAGCCCGACAGCTCGAACGACTGAACCGGACGGAACAGGAACTCGAACTCGCCGCCCTTGATGGAAGCCTGCTGGGCGTTGACCGTGACGGTGGTGATCGGAATGGTGGTCGGGTCCGTCAGAAGCCGCTGGATGTCCTGATAGTCGGCGTAGAAGACCGCCAGATTGGTCCGCAGGAAGGCCCCGTTGCCAAAGCGCCAGTCCGCCTTAACGCCGACTTCGACATCGTCCACCGTCTCGGGCTGGAAGGTCCGCTGCAGGCCCGCCTCGGTGGCGGCACGCGCTCCAAATCCCCCGGTGCGGTAACCATGACGATGGGCGATGTAGGCCAGTTTCCCGTCGCCGAACTTGTAGTCCAGGCTGACGTTCCACGTCGGTTCGCTGTAGTCGGCCGACAGCGGCAGGAAACATCCGGCCAGGCCAGGGTTCGTTTCGGGCGTTGCCGGATTGTTGTCACCATCCGTGGTGAAGCGGCAGGCGGCGTTGGTCCTGTTCTGGACGACGACGCTTCTTTCGTCCCAGTTCTGACGAATACCGGCCGTCAGCGACAGACCCTCAACACCGGCGAAGGCATAGGTCCCCTGAGCGAACACGGCGTAGCTGGTGTTTTCAGCCGCCACGCGGGTGTCGGCCCACGACGGATAGGCGAAGACGCTGCTGGGCTGGATCAGGCCAGGGTCGACGGCCCCGGTAATGCTGGTTCCGGAATCCAGGCCTTCTTCGGTGAAGTAATAGGCTCCGGCGATCCAGTTCAGAGCTCCGGTCTGGCCGAAGATCTGGAACTCGTTCGACCACTGCTCCTGCTCGAACTGACGCTCGATCTCCAGCAGCGGGATCGGCAGGCCGTCGGTGTCCTCATAGTTGTGCGAACTGACGTCGCGGTAGCCGAGGATGTTCTTGATCGAGACGGAATCCGACAGCTCGAAGACGGTCGTATTGGCAATGGTCAGCGTATCGACCTTCGAGAAGGTCGGTGTGCCACTGGCCGTCCTGCGATTACCGCGGGCCTGCTGGTCGGCCAGCATGGATTCCAGCGTCGGATAGTTGCGTGATGCGCGTGCGGGGGCAGAGTTGAAGGATCCGGCCGGGTTGACGTCCCGGATATAGCCGCCCGATCCACCCTCGTCGGCGTGGAAGGCATCCACAACCAAGGTGTTCGTGATGGTGTCCGACGGCAGCCAACGCAGCGAGAAGCGCAGGCCCTGATTGTCCGTGAAGTTGACGTTCCGTCCCAGATTTACGTCATACAGATAGCCGTCGTCGGTGTTGTTGACGATCGCCAGACGCGCCCACAGGGTGTCGGTCAGCGGCAGATTCAGGGCCAGTTCGCTGTTGAGGGTCCCGAAATTGCCGACCGTTACGCCGACGGAGCCTCCAAAGGTGCCGGTGGGGGCGTTGGGGATCAGCTGAACAATGCCGCCCGTGGAGTTGCGGCCGAACAGTGTGCCCTGCGGGCCCTTGAGCACCTGAACGGAGGCGAGATCGAACAGGCCGCCGTTGGCCCCCTGGGATCGCGGGGCGACGATGTCGCCGATGTAGAGCGAGACCGACGGGTCGGCCAGGATGGTCAGTTCCTGCTGGCTCTGGCCGCGAATGGCAAAGGTCGGGGTGTTTTTGTTGGCTCCCACGCCCGGCGTGATTACCAGTGAAGGTGCCTGGGTCCGCAGGCCGGATACCGTCGTGATGTTGGCGCGTTCCAGGGACTCGGTCGAGACAGCAGTCACCGCCAGCGGCACGTCCTGAAGCCGCTCTTCACGGCGGCGCGCCGTGACGATGATGTCGTCCACGTTACTGGCTTCGGGTTCGCTTTGTGGAGCGCTCTGAGCGGTCGCTACGGCCGGCATCGCGCACAGGGCGCTGGTGACCAGGGCGAGCGTGCGCCATGTGTTGTTGAAAGCCATTCTGTAACTTCCCCTTCCTGATGTTGTCCCTGTCGGCCCGCAGTCGGACCGGCGATGAGGCGCACTCTGTCGGCACGCTTTCATTCGATTGGGAGCATATCGACGCCCCGTCCTTTGCCTATCGTCGCCGGGCCTTGATCGCCATGGCGATATGCAAGCTTTGCCTTTGCGGCACGGCTGGACCTGTCCCCCTTGGACCTCGACCCTGATCGTGAGGGGCCGCGCAGGTCCGGCAGGGAGGACGGTACGATGGCAGTATCCAGGACATGGTTCGTGACCGGCGTCTCTGGCGGCCTGGGTCGCTCGATCGCCAGGGCGGCGCTGGATGCGGGCGAGACGGTGATCGGCACCCTGCGCGATCCGGCCCAGTTTGCGGCGTTCGAGGCCCTCGCCCCCGGCCGTGCTCATGCGATGGCACTGGATGTCTGTGACGCCGCCGCCGTGCGTCCTGCGGTTGATGCAGCGGTCGCGGTCACCGGTGGGCTGGACGTGGTGGTCAACAACGCGGGCTATGGCCTGGTCGGGGCGCTGGAAGAGCTCAGCGAGGCAGAGGCCAGGGCGCAGATGGACACCAACTTCTTCGGCACGTTCCGCGTGACCCAGGCGGCGATCCCGCACCTGAAAGCACGGGGCGGCGGGGTTGTGATCAACATCGGATCGGTGGCCGGCGCGCGTGGCTTTCCCAACATGGGTCTGTACAGCGCATCCAAGTTCGCGGTGACCGGTCTCAGCCAGGCTCTGGCCAAGGAGTTGGCCCCTTTCGGCATCCGCGTGACGGTGGTGGAGCCCGGCGGCTTCCGGACCAATTTCGGCGGTTCCAGCATGCGATGGGCGGCTCGCCCTCTGGCCGATTATGCCTCAACGACCGAGCGACTGCGTCAGTCCATGGAGCGGCCTGCGGTTCCGGCTCCGAACGATCCTGATCGTGGCGGACTGGCGATCCTGGCTCTGTCGCGGATGGCCGAGCCACCGATTCACCTGGCTCTGGGTGCCGACGGCCGCAAATATGTGAAGGACGCAGTTCAGGCGCGGCTATATGACTACGATCGTCACGTCGAACTGGTGGAGTCGACCGCCTACACGGACTGAGCCTCAATCCGACACGACAGCACGGCGCGTGAGCGGCGGCGGAGCATAGGACTTGTCCAGCAGTTCCGCGTGCGGACCATACAGTCGCCCCACGACCTGGAAACGCCCTCTGGGAACCGGCAGCCAGTCGCCCAGGCGCCCTTCGGGGGGCGGCGTGTTCTGAAGCAACAGGCTGAAACCGCCGTCGGCATCGCGGTTGATGTCTCGGTCGCGGTCGCCCCGCTTGTACCGGCCGGAGGGGTGGGGGACCAGCAGCCGCGTCTGGGCATCATAGACGGTATAGGACCAGAAGCCGGTGACCGGCGGTGCCCGGTCGAACCGGATCTCATAGGCGGCGTCTGTGCCGTCCAGCGGTTCGCCTTCGGCATCGAAGTCGGCCACCATATAGACGACCTCCTCGGCCCCCGGTCCCCAGATGGCGTAGCGAGCCCCCACCGCCCGCGCGAGATAGGCCTCTGGGCTGCCCGTCAGGCGCCCACGATCGCCGCGCAGGTCCAGCGGATAGACCCAGCCGTTGGTAGGCGGGTCGAGATGGGCCAGGCGATCTTCGATCCGCGCCAGGCCTGCGTCGATACCGGCCTGTACGGCCTGCGTCTGGGCCGGCGTCAGGTCCGCAGCGTCGAAGGCGGCACCCGGAACGGCACCGATCCGCGCGAAGGTCCGGAACAGGGCCGCCTCGTTCGGATGAACGGTGGCCAGGGTCATCAGGAAGTTGAAGGTCGCGATGAAGTCCGGGGTGGGCTGTTCGAAGAAACCCCTTCCACGCAGGCCAGAGGCGGGCGGGGCCGGAAACTCGATGACGGGCGCATCGGGCGGCGCGGGTGTCCCGGCCCAGGTGCTGAGCGGCATCAGGACATACTGGTCCTGAAGGGCGTGGATAAAGGCTTCATCGCCCGGGACCTCGATCACCACGCGGGTGAACAGCTTGATGATGCGGCTTTCGGTGCGGACGATCTCGTCGATGCCCGCGGGAAGCGGCCCGTTCCAATCCGGTCCTGCGATCAAGGTGGTGCGCGCCCCGTTGCCGACATCGCGGGTGCCGCGGGTATAGAAATTCATCGTGTACCAGTCCGCCGCCTGGACGTTCTGGAACCGGTGCGCGGGAAACTCAGGCGTCGTCAGGATCACCGGCTCGGTGCCCAGGTCCAGCCAGGCTGCGGAATAGAGGGTGTCGGTGTTGATCCAGGGGATGGTGTTGTTCAGCGTCGGGCTGCTGACCGTCCGGAAATGTGTAAAGCGGCCGATCGCCTGCTTCTCCGGTGTATCCGGACCCATCGTCTGCCGATGAAAGAAGCCATAGGCGATCATCATTGGAAAGGCATAGACATAGGCCGCCTCGGCGATGGCGGTGATCTCGGCCTGGCTCAGGGCCGGGTCTATGGGGCCGGTCATGTGGCGATCCTCAGGCAAAGCGCCTGTCCGTGGGGATGCCGAAGCGGGCCTGGTAGTCCCCCAGGCGGCGGCGAAGATCGCCGGCATCCAGACCAAAGTCCTCCGCCGCATAATCATGCCCTCCGTGCTTGCCCTGGCGATTGTCGGCAATCCAGGCCGTCATGGCCGCCTCGGCCTCGGGGCTCAGGATGTCGCCCGACGCCGCATAGATTTGCCGCACGCAGCCCAGGGGATCAGCAATCAGGTCGGTGAACTGGATATCGACGAAGCGGGGGTCGTCGTCCGGCCGATCGGCCATGCCCCGGGTCAGCAGCCGCTCGACGATGGCGGCGATATCGGCACCCACGGCGTGCGGGTTGGGGTGGTCGTAATAGCGTCGGCCACCGTAGGTCGTGAGGCTGCTCAGCGAGACGATGGCGGGGACGGGATCGCGGTGGGTCTGCACCAGGGTTGCGTCGGGAAAGACGGTCAGCAGCGGGCCTAGCTGCTCCAGATGCTGGGGGGCCTTCAGCACCCAGCGATCGCCGCCCCGCAGCCAGGTCAGGGTCTGCAACACCCGCCGGAAATAGCGATAGCCCTCGGTATGATCCGCCGACCGATACCACCGGCTGAAGGCCGGAACCCGATAGCTCCATTCGAACTGCAGAGAGGCAAAACCGAAGATCAGAAGGCTGATGTCCTCGTCCGGATCCTCGGCCGTCAGCTCATGCATGGTCTTCAGTTCGGGCACCACCGTGTCCAGCATGGCCAGCGACTGCCGCATCCGCTCCAGGCGAGAGTCGGGCTGCGCCGGGGCCGCCGGATCACCGTCGGGCAGGGGCATGACCTGCTCCCAGAAGGGCGAGAACCGCTTGGCCGGGTCGCGCGCCAAGAGCCGGTGCAGGATGGTGGTCCCACTGCGCGGCAGGCCGATCACGATGATGGGCCGCTCGACCGGCAGGTCCAGAATCTCGGGATGCCGCCGCCACAGGTCCTCGAACTTCAGCCGGTGGACCAATAGGCCGACCAGCTGGTTGAACACCTGCACCCGGCCGAGGGCATGCAGTTCGATTTCCTCGTTCAGCGACGCACACAGGATCGACAGGGGCGTGTCCAGCGGCGCCTTGCCGAAGTCGGTCAGACCCCCGGTCCGACGGATCGCCTCGGCTTTCAGCGCGTCCGGCGACAGCACGATCGAACGGGCCGGTTCGGTCGCCCCGGCCAGAGCCGCTTTGCCTGCCTCGGTATGTTCGGGAAAGGCCAGGGCGCGCCCATAGGGGGTCAGTTGCCCGGCGGGCGGCAGCGGAGAAGCCTTCAACATCGGGTCAGTTCCAGGCCACATCGAGGCCCGTGTGGCCCCAGTACATCCAGGTCCGCACCCGCTCGCCCACGCCCAGCAGGCGCAAGGACGGCAGCCGTTCGATCAGCTTCTCCAGAACGATCCTGGCCTCCAGTCGCGCGACCGGCGCGCCCAGGCAGAAGTGGACGCCCGCGCCGAACGACAGATGCTGTTTCGCCTGCGGCAGGGGACGGTCGATGCGGAAGGTGTCCGGATCCGGAAAGACGCTCGGATCGCGGTTCGCCCCGCAGATGGAGAACATCAGCTTGGCTCGCTCCGGCACGTCCAGTCCATGGACCGTCGTAGGCTGCAGACCGGTGCGGAAATGAGCCAGGACCGGCGGATCGAACCGCAGGGATTCCTCGACGGCGTTGTCGATCAGGTCCGGCTCGGCCTTCAGCTTCTCCCACCTTTCTGGATCTTCCAGAAGACGACGCATCAGGTGGCCAATCAGATTGGTGGTCGTTTCCTGGCCGCCGGTCAGGAAGGCCAGGCAGATGTTCAGGATCTCCTCATGCGTCAGCCGCCGCCCCTCGACGGTCGAAATCAGGGCGCGGGACATGAAGTCGTCTGGCAGAACACTGCCCAGATGCGTCAGGTCGGGTTCCTCGATCCCCGCCTGGGCCAGCAGGGCCCGGCGCGCCTCGATCAGGGCCGTGAAATGCGGATAGATCTCCTTCAGCACCGTCTCGTAAGACCCCGGCTGGGGATCGCCGAAGGTCAGGAACTGCAGGGTGTCGCTCCAGCGCTTGTAGTTCTGATAATCCGCCTCGGGCGCGCCCAGCATCAGGCACATCATCCGCGCCGGCAGGGGCAGGGCCAGCAGTGTGTAGAAGTCGCCCCGGCCGCCGGGAATGGCCAACATGACATCGATGCATTCATCGACGATGGCCTCGATGCGGGGGCGCAGGGCCCGGACGGCCGGGGGTGTCAGGCCCCTCTGGACAACTTGCCGGAAGGCCGCGTGAAAGGCCCCGTCCGTCTTGAAGCCGATGTCGCTGATGGAATCCTTCATCGCGTTGCCGAAGCGGAAAGACCAGATCGGATTGTCGGCCAGGACCTCCGAGCGGATTTCGGCATGGTCGCTCAGGACATAAAAGTCCGGATTGGTGCCGTCCGCAGGGCGATGATGAAAGGGACAGGCGGCTCTCAGCGCGCCATAGGCCGTCCCCGGATCGGCCAGGGCCTCGGGCGAGAATGGATCGAATTCGACGGCTTGGGTCATCAAGGCCTCTGCTATTCGAAGCGCCGGGCCAGTTGCGCGGCGCGGACGGCGCGCTGACGGGCCCGTTCGGACGGCGTCGTGCGTCGCATGCCGGACGGCAGGGCGTCGTTGAGCTGCGCCCGCGACACGACACGGGCCGAGCGCACAGACCGCTCACTGTCGAAGCCACCTGCGGGCAGGCCCTGCCAGCGGTGAAGCATGGTGCCCTGCTCCAGATCGCCGGGATCCAGCCAGTTCCAGACCCCGGGATCGAACAGGGACAGGACATAGGTCAGCGTCCCGTCGTCCGAGATGTGGGCCTGATGCTGATTGAGGCTTGAAGTGTGCGCGGCATAGTCGATCGAGGCTCCCCAGGGATCGGCCAGCTGGATGCCCAGATAGGTCGCCTGAGACGGATCGACGGTCACGATCAGGGCCTCGTCCGGCGAAAGCCGGAACCGCGCCTCGCTGGTGGCCTGTTGGGTGTAGGAGAAATTCTTGGTCCGCCCCTTGCCGATCTCATTGAAGGGCGTGCCGAACCACTGCGGCATCAGGCGCAGCCAATAGTCGATCGAGATACCCACCGCCTTCACGGCCGCAGCGACCTGATTCTGTTGGGTGGGCACTACTGCGCCCGGCCCGGCGATACGTTTGATGGACAGCGACACCGGGGTCTCGGCCCCCCAGTCCTGAAGCGAGTCTCGCACGAAGATCAGGCGGGCCTGACCGGGCTGAGTCCGAATGTGGTTCGTCCGACCATCGGCGTCCTCTGGCCCCACGGTGAAGGCAAACCGGCCCTCGTCGTCCGTGTCCAGCTGGGCCAGCAGCAGCAGCCCCTGCGACTGGCTGTCGGCACCTGCGCCCGGATAGTGGTTGAACAGGGTGAAGCTGACGTCCGCCCCAGGCCGATCATGAACCTGACCTTCGACCCGGAACGTATTCACGTCGTCGACGGCCATGACCCGATAGATGTTGTCCGGATTGTCGACCCCGTGGCGGGTGCCTGGCACCGCGACATCCCCGCGACGATGCGGCAGGTTCAGCGTCCAGAACGGCAGGGTCCGGCTGACGTCCATCGCCACGACCGACACGACCGCGCTGAACGCCATCTCTTCCAGGTTCAGGTCGATCGTCGCCCGCCCGGCCGGGGTCTTGGCCAGGGGGTGGGTTTCAAAGGCGGCGCGCTTGGCCGCCATCGCCGCCTGGACGTCTGGATGGCTGAAAACCTCCACCGCAGCCCTCTCCATGGCGATCTGGTCCGGTCCGTTGAGGATGGAGGGCTTGGCCATGACAGGTCCCTCAGCTTTCGATCAGCAGGCTGACGATCGCCTCTGCGGCATCCACGGCGGTCATGGCTGTGGTGTCGATCCGCAGTTCGGGATGCTCGGGCGCCTGATAGGGACTGTCGATGCCGGTGAAGTTCTTCAGCTGACCGGCGCGGGCCTTCTGATACAGCCCCTTCACGTCCCTCTGCTCGGCCACGGACAGGGGCGTGTCCACGAAGACCTCGATGAACTCGCCGGGCTCCATCAGATCGCGTGCCATCTGGCGTTCGGCCTGGAAGGGCGAGATGAAGGCGGTCACGACGATCAGGCCGGCATCGGCCATCAGACGCGCCACCTCGGCGACCCGGCGGATGTTCTCGACGCGGTCTTCTTCGGTAAAGCCCAGGTCGCGGTTCAGGCCGTGGCGGACGTTGTCTCCATCCAGCAGATAGGAGTGACGGCCCAGGGCGTGCAGCTTCTTGTCGACCAGATTGGCGATGGTCGACTTGCCCGCCCCGGAAAGGCCCGTCAGCCAGACGACCCGGCCCTTCTGGCCCTTGATCGCGGCCCGCGCGGTCTTGTCCACGTCAACCGCCTGCCAGTGGATGTTGTCGGCGCGGCGCAGGTGGAAATGGATCAGACCCGCCGCCACCGTCCGGTTGGACAGTTTGTCGATCAGGATGAAGCTGCCCAGGTCGCGATTGTCGGCATAGGCCTCGAACGGGATGGCCCGGTCCAGCGACAGGTTGCAGACGGCGATCTCGTTCAGCTCCAGCCGCTTGGCGGCCAGCTTCTCCATCGTGTTGACGTTCACCTTGTGCTTGATCTCGGTCAGCTGCGCCGTGACGGTGCGGGCTCCGATCTTGAGCAGATAGGGCCGGCCCGGCGGCATCGGCTCGTCGTCCATCCAGACTATGGTGGTCTCGAACTGATCGGCGACCTCACAGGGGCTGTCAGCAGCCACCAGCAGGTCGCCGCGCGAGACGTCGACTTCATCGGCCAGGGTCAGGGTGACCGACTGTCCGACCACCGCCTGGTCCAGGTCTCCCGGCATCACGACGATCCGCGACACCGTGCTCTGACGGCCCGAGGGCAGGACCTTGACCCGGTCGCCGGGCTTGATGGTGCCGGCCGCGATCAGGCCGGAAAAACCGCGGAAGTCCAGGTTCGGACGATTGACCCATTGCACCGGCATACGGAACGGGGCGTCGCGGCCATCCTGGCCTACGTCCACCGCCTCCAGCCATTCCATCAGGGTCGGGCCGTCGTGCCAGGGGGTGGCCTCGCTGCGCGAAGCGATATTGTCGCCCTTCAGGCCCGAGATGGGGATGGCCGTGACCGCATTCAGCCCGACCGATGCGGCAAAAGTCCTGTATTCGGCGACGATGACGTCGAAGGCCGCCTGATCCCAGCCGATCAGGTCCATCTTGTTGACCGCCAGAACGACGTGCCGGATGCCCAGCAGTGACACCAGATAGCTGTGCCGACGCGTCTGGGTCAGCACCCCCTTGCGCGCATCGATCAGGATGACGGCGGCCTCGGCGGTGGAGGCGCCGGTCACCATGTTGCGGGTGTACTGCTCGTGTCCGGGGGTGTCGGCGACGATGAACTTCCGCGTCTCGGTCGAGAAGAACCGATAGGCCACATCAATGGTGATGCCCTGTTCCCGCTCGGCCGCCAGCCCATCGACCAGCAGGGCAAAGTCGATCTCTCCGCCCTGGGTGCCGATGCGGCGCGAGTCGGCCTCCAGCTGGGCCATCTGGTCCTCGAAGACCATCTTGGAATCGTACAGCAGTCGACCGATCAGAGTGGACTTGCCGTCGTCGACCGAGCCGCAGGTGATGAACCTTAGCAGCGACTTGGTCTGGTGCGCCTGCAGATAGGCCTCGATGTCTGCGGCGATCAGTTCGGATTGATGCGCCATCAGAAATAGCCTTCCTGCTTCTTCTTCTCCATCGAGGCGGACTGATCGTGGTCGATCATCCGGCCCTGACGCTCCGAGGTGGTGGTCAGCAGCATTTCCTGAATGATGGCAGGCAGGGTGTCGGCCGTGCTCTCGACCGCCCCGGTCAGGGGATAGCAGCCCAGGGTGCGGAACCGCACCGACCGGACCTGGGGCACCTCGCCGTCGCGCAGGGGCATGCGGTCGTCATCGACCATGATCAGCGTGCCGTCCCGCTCGACCACCGGGCGGGGTGCCGCGAAATACAGCGGCACGATCGGGATGTTCTCCAGGTGGATGTATTGCCAGATGTCCAGCTCGGTCCAGTTGGAGATGGGGAACACCCGGATGGTCTCTGACGGCGCCGTGCGGGTGTTGTAGAGGTTCCAAAGCTCGGGCCGCTGGCTCTTGGGGTCCCAGCGGTGACCGGCCGAGCGGAACGAAAAGATCCGCTCTTTGGCCCGCGACTTCTCCTCGTCACGGCGTGCCCCGCCAAAGGCCGCGGTAAAGCCGTGATGGTCCAGCGCCTGCTTCAGGCCCTCGGTCTTCCACATGTCGGTATGCACCGCCGATCCGTGATCGAACGGGTTGATGCCGCGCGCCACGGCCTCTGGATTGGTCCAGACCAGCAGCTCCATGCCCAGCTGCCGGGCCATCCGCTCGCGCAGGTCGTACATCGCCCGGAATTTCCAGGTCGTGTCCACGTGCATCAGGGGAAAGGGCGGCGGCGAAGGATAGAAGGCCTTGGCCGCCAGATGCAGCATCACCGCAGAGTCCTTGCCGATCGAATACAGCATCACCGGCCGCTCGGTCTCGGACACGACCTCGCGCATGATGTGGATGCTCTCGGCCTCCAGCTGTTGCAGATGCGTCAGGCGCTCGCGGCTGAGCGGCGGTGGCGCAGGCTGGATCAGGGAAGCGGCGGTCATGCGGTTGGCTTCTTCAGGTCGGCGGGATCGAACGCGCCGGACGCGACGAACCAGGGATTGGCGAATGCGGTGTCACCGGGCACGCGCGACAGATGATAGCTGAACGGACGCCCCTGCATGCAACGGACCATGCCACCGGCGGCGCGCAAGACGGCGTCGCCCGCCGCGATATCCCAGGCCATGGTTCGGCCCAGGCGGGGATAGAGGTCTGCCTCGCCCGCTGCGACCTTGCACAGCTTTAAAGACGATCCGGCCGACACCAGGTCCGCGACCTCGAACCCGGCCAGATAGTCGCTGGTCTCGGCCCCCATGTGACTGCGGCTGGCCACGACCTTCAGGCCCGCGGCCGGCGCAGGGCTGGCGGCCAGAGGCGTCCAGTCGCAGAACACCCCGTCGTCAGACCGGCTGATCCGCGCGCCATTCCGGTCGCCCGCATACATCAGGCCCAGCGCGGGGGCATAGACGACCCCCGCAACCGGCTGGCCATCCTCGACCAGGGCGATGTTGACGGTGAACTCGCCGTTGCGGCTGATGAACTCCTTGGTGCCATCCAGCGGATCGACCAGGAAGAAGCGATGGCCGACGTCCGGGCACTGGCCAGCAGCCACGGCCTCCTCAGCCACCACGGGGACGTCCGGAAAGTCCCGCGCCAGGGCAGCTAGGATCACAGCCTCGGCGGCGTCATCGGCCAGGGTCACGGGCGAACCGTCGCCCTTGTCCGTCGCGCCCACGTCGGCACGGCCGTAGATGTCCAGAATCACCGCCCCGGCCTCGCTCGCGATAGCCACCAATCGGTCAAGCATTGTCGCCTCGTCGTCCTGATTACTAAACCAGTGTAGTATTTTCTGGGTTCGAGGGGCGAGGGCCAATGCGGGGCTCCAGTCGGTGATCGCGGCTGCGATCGCTGCACTGCGAAGGCCTTGCTTGGCCTGCGCCGCATCGGCAAGGGAGATGTGATGAGCGCCGACCCCAGAAATTCTGAGCCTGCGCCGGATTCCAAGGCTGTAGCCCAGCAGCGGGACATTCTCCTGGCGGGCCTTCAGGTCTGGCCGCAGCTGGATCCGTTCGCCGCCACCGTGCGCTGGCAACTGCTGCAACTGGGCCGGATCGTGGAGGCTTCGGTCGACCGGGTGGCGCGTGCGAACGGCCTGACCCATGTCGAGGTCGCCGTGCTGGGCGCGCTGAAGCGGCTGGGTCCGCCATTCGAATCCTCACCCACTCAACTGCGGGACAGCCACTGGGTCAGCCTGCCGGGCCTGACAAAGCCGATCGCCCGGCTGGAAGCATTGGGTTATGTCACACGCCGGACCAATCCGAAGGATCGGCGTGCCGGCATCGTCACTCTGACGACGGCGGGCAATCACGCGATCACCGACATCATCGAGAACCAGGCTCCGCCGGAATACTGGGCGATCGCCAATCTCGACGCGGAACGCCGCGCGGCCCTGGAACAGGTCCTGCCCGACCTGCTGGCACTTCTGACCCAGGCCATCCCGGTCGATCAGGCCGAGACCGGCAGCACCACATAGTTCAGGGCCAGCCGTCCGCCGTCGGCATACAGGGTCTGGCCGGTGACATAGCTCGCGTCCGGTCCGGCCAGGAAGGCGGCCACCCCCGCGATCTCTTCGGCCTCGGCAAACCGTCCGATGGGCGTACGCGACAGCATCATGTCCACGGCGGGCTGGTCCAGGGCGGCCTGGGTCATGGGCGACCATGTGGGGCCTGGTCCGATGGCGTTCACCCGCACGCCGTGCCGGGCCATTGCCAGGGCCATCACCTTGGTCAGCATCCCCAGCCCGCCCTTCGAGGTGCAATAGGCGGGCGAGGTCTCGACCCCCAGCACCGCCCCGACCGAGGAAATGTGGATGATCGATCCCCTGGTGCCCGAGGCGATCATGGCCTGGGCCACCGCCTTGCCGACGATGAAGGCCCCGATCAGATTGACGTTCAGCACCTGGGTGAAGTCGGCCAGCGACGTCTCGTAGAAGGGCTTGCCCCCCTTGCTGATCCCGGCCGAACAGACGGCGACGGTGATGGGACCGACCTCAGCCTCCACCGTATCGACCAGGCCCTGCACGGCCGCCTCGTCCGAACTGTCACAGGCAATGAACCGGGCCCGGCCGCCCGCCTCGCGAATGGCCTTCGCCTCCCGCTCGCCAGCCTCGGCCTGAAGGTCGGTCAGGATGACCTCCATGCCGTCGCGGGCATAGCGCTGGGCGATAGCCAGGCCAATACCGCCCGCCGCACCGGTGATCAGGGCGATCTGTCCACGGCTCATGACCGGCCTCCACCCTTGGCGTCCCAGAAGGATCCGCCGTCGACGCGGATGTTCGCGCCCGTCGTATAGCTGGAGGCGTCGGACGCCAGATAAAGTGCCGTGCCGACGATCTCGTCCGGTCGACCCCAGCGGTTCAGGGCGGTCGCCCGCGCCGCCTCCTCGTCCGTGGCCCAGTCACCCGCGATGTCGGTCAGGAAACCGCCGGGCGAGATGACATTGATCCGGACCCTGGGCGCGAACTCCTGGGCCAGGGCGATCGACATGGCGTTCAGCGCCGCCTTGGCCCCGGCATAGGGCGCGATCCAGGGCGAGGGCTTCAGCGCCCCGATCGAGGACACATTGATGATGCTGCCGCCCGCTCCCTCGGCCATGCGCGATCCGATCAGGCCGGTCAGGCGGAACGGCCCCTTGAAATTGACGGCCACCACCTTGTCGAACAGGGCCTCGGTCGTCTCGACGCTGGACGGGGCGACGGGAGACATGCCGGCATTGTTCACCAGCACGTCGATCCGTCCAAAGGCGGACCATGCGGCCTCGGCCAGCTCGTCCACGGCCTCCCAGTTGCCGACGTTGCAGGGCAGGGCGGCGGCCCGGCGTCCCAGGCTGCGGATCTCCGCCGCCATCGCCTCGCACGCCTCAGCCTTGCGGCTGGAGACGATGACGTCGGCCCCGGCCCGCGCGAACCCCAGGGCCATCTCCCGCCCCAGCCCGCGCGTGCCGCCCGTGATCAGGGCGACCTTGCCCGTCAGGTCGAACCCGCTCATGCCGCCGCCTCCGTGTATCTGGCCAGCTTGGCCCGCGCCGCGATGCGCCGGGTCGGAAGATGCTCTCGCGGGAACAGACCGGGCCAGGGCTCCACGCCGCGCGACAGGGCCTTGGCCACCGAGGACAGGTGCACCTCCGTCGGCCCGTCGGCGATGCCGAACATGGCGGCCAGACCCAGCCATTTGCCGAAGGGCAGTTCGTTCGAGGTGCCCAGCGCGCCGTGCATGTGCATGGCCTTCCAGAGGATGTCCCTGGTGATGTCGGCGGTGGCGACCTTGACCATGGAGACAGCCAGCCGTCCCTCCCGCCCATGACCCAGGCCTGCATCGAACATCCAGGCGGCGTGCAGCACCTGAAGCCGGAACTGACGCAGGGCGATGGCGCTGGCGGCGATGTCGTTCTGGACGCTCTGCTTGTCGATCAGCCGCCCGCCCGCGACCTCGCGGCTGACGGCCCGTTCGGTCATCATGTCGATGGCGCGCTGGCACAGGCCGATCGCGCGCATGGCGTGGTGGATGCGCCCGCCGCCCAGCCGGGCCTGCGCCACCGCAAATCCACCGCCTCGGTCGCCCAGCCGCGCACTGTCGGGAAGGCGCAGGGCGTTGAAGCGGATATAGGGATGGCCGCCGACCCCTTCCGGCTCACCGAAGAAGCCGACCTCGCGCACGATCTCCAGTCCCGGCGCCCCCTTTGGCACGATGAACAGGGTGTTTCTCAGGTGCGGCTCGGCGTCCGGATCCGTCACGGCGGCCACGATGATGAAGTCGGCATATTGCGCATGGCTGGCGTACCATTTGTCCCCGGTGATCACCCAGTCTTCGCCGTCCCGGACGGCCTGGGTCTTCAGCCGCGTGGGATCGGCCCCGCCGGTCGGCTCGGTCATGGAAAAGCAGGAGTACATCTCGCCCGCGACCAGGGGCTTCAGCCATCGTGCCTTCTGGTCTTCGGTGCCGAAGGCGGCCAGGATTTCGGAATTGCCGCTGTCAGGTCCCTGACAGCCGAACACGACCGGGCCCCAGTCGGTGCGGCCCAGGATCTCATTGATGTGCAGCAGTTTGACCTGTCCGATCCCGGCCCCGCCGTCGTGGGCGGGCAGATGGGCGGCCCACAGACCCCGGCGCTTCACCTCGTCCTGCAACGGCTTCAGCGCGGCGCGGGCCGCCAGGTTCGAGCGGTCATAGGGCGCGCTCATATCGTCGAAGACCAGGTCCATGGCCTCGACCTCCTCGGCCACAAAGGCACGGACCCAGGCCAGCTGTTCCTCGAACTCGGGCTCGATGGCGAAATCGATCATCGTCTGTCCTTCAGCCGTGCGCGCGCGCCATCGCCCCGGCCTTGGCGGCCAGGCGCAGCACGAAGTTTTCGGAATCGGCGGCATGGGCCTGACGCCCGCTTAGGAACCGCGCGTAGTGGCGTTCCATGATCACCGCCAGCTTGTACTGCGCCAGAACCATGTAATAGGTCAGGTGCTCGACCGACCGGCCCGTCCGTTCGGCGTAGTATTCGGCCAGTTCCTCGCGATACGGAAAGTCGGTCGCGTCGAAATAGCCCGCAGGATCCGGATCGTTGCGTCCGCGAAAGCCGTAACAGACCCAGCCCAGGTCCAGCAGCGGATCGCCGACCGTGGCCAGTTCCCAGTCGATCATGGCCGCAACCCTCGCGGGCGTCGTGCGCTCGAACAGGCAGTTGGCGAAACTGTAGTCGCCGTGGATGATGCCGGCGGGCGAGGCTTTTGGCCTATTGGCCGATAGCCAGTCGGCGGCATAGGCCAGACCCGGAATGTCGCGACCCGGATAGTTTTCGGTCTCGGCATAGGATGCCAGCTGCGAGCGCCAGCGCTCGACCTGCCGCTCCAGAAAGCCTTCTGGCCGTCCAAACCCCTCAAGACCAACCGCGCGATAATCCACATTGGCCAGGCGCGCGATCCCGTCGACCAGGGCAAAGCCGATCGAGCGCCGATCCGGGCCCGGACGATCGAACGGAGCGGGCGGCGTCTCGTAGTGTCCCAGCCAGCCATCGACCAGGGCCATCAGATAGAACCGCACGCCGATCACGTCCGGATCGTCGCAATAGGCGATGAAGGCTGGATGCGGGACGTCCGTGCCGGACAGAGCGGCCAGAACGCGAGCCTCGCGTCCGATGATCTTTTCGCTGTCCGGCCGGGGCCGGGTCGGCGGCCGCCGCAGCACGACCTCGGCCCCATCGCCGCGCCGGATGGCCATCACCAGATTGCTGGCCCCGCCACTCAGGACACACGTCGCCAGTGGACCGGTGCCGAGTTGCGGCGCGTTCTCGTCCAGCCAGGCCGTCAGTCGCGAAATCTCGTCCTGCGTCATGACCATCAACCTGAGCCGACGATGCGGCATTAGCAAGACTGACAGTCCAGTTAGTATATGGTAGTCGATCGATATCGGGCCTGCGATGGCCGACTCACCCCATGACCGCCTTGACCACCGAAGGTTCGACATCTGCGCGCCGCCCTAGCCTTCGCGAGGCGCAGCGTGCCCTGACCCGCGACCGTCTGCGGTCGGGTGCGCGCGACCTGTTCGCCGAAACCTCCTACATCGAGGCGACCATCGACCAGATCGCCCTGCGGGCCGGAGTGGGGCGGGCGACCTTCTATCTGCATTACGAAAGCAAGGACGCCCTGCTGCGTGACCTGCTGATCCAGGACATGATGGCCCACCGGCGGCTGTATCACCGGCTGACGGACCTCGGAGCGCGGCCGTCACCCGAAACCATCAGTCCCTGGATTCGGCGCTATATGCAGGTCTTCAGCGAGCGGCGCGCGGCGGTGTCCCTGTTCAACGTCGCGATCGGGGCCGACCCCGGCTTCCTGGCCGAGATCACGCGCCAACGCGATGCCCTGTTCGACGATCTAGGCGGACGCCTTGAGGCGTTTCGCTTCACCAGAGATGCACCGGGGCGGTCCCGCCGGATGTCCGCCCATCTCTTGGTGTTTCAGATCGAGCAGTTCTGCACCCACGCCGCCTTTGCCGACTGGGATGCGGCGACCTGTGACGACGGTGTCAGCCAACTGGCGTCCGCCGTCGCCGCCTTTCTGGAGGGCTAACCGCCCGCAAATACGCCCTGTGCCGACAAGGTGGCGTCGGCATTCTCGCTGACGACCAGGGTGCGTGGGGTCATGCCGTGCTCGGCCTGCAACTGGGCCAGCCACCCGAACAGAGCCCCGGTGGTGGCCTGGGTGACGGTAAAGCCCAGACCGCCGTCCTCCGGTGCCAAGGCGACGTTCAGGGATGCCGCTGTCGCCGTCTGGCCCGCGACCTGCTCCATGTCGTTCACCGTCATGGTGCTGTTGGAAGAACCCTGCATGCGCGCCAGCCCGGCTTCGATGCGGGCCCGCTGGGCATTGGCCTCGGCCCGGCGCTCGGCGGCTTCGGTGCGCCAGCTCAGCGCCGGTGCGACCACGAGAAACCACAGGGCCAGGGCCGCGATCAGCGCCCCCATCACACTCAGCATCACCCGCTCGCGCGGCGACCGCCCGGTCCACCAGCCGCGGGCCTGTTCGATCATGGCCTTCATGCGCCCGCTCCGATCACTACATCGCTGACCACCCGTCCATTGTCGTCGATGGTCGAGGTATCGGTCAGCATCAGCCCTGCTGCCGCTACCGCTGTCTGCATGGCTTCCAGGTCCTGATAGGCCGGATAGCTGACGGTGGCGCGGACGCCGCCTGCGGGGTCGGCGTTCAGGCTGTCCAGCTCGGCACCCTCTACGCCTTCCAGTGCTGCGAACAACACCGCCGCCGCCACGGCGACACCGCCGGGGGGCGCGGCCGTCGCCAGCCGCCGCTCGGCCTCGGCGACCGGATCGACGCCAGGGGCCATGTCGGGAAAGGCGCGCCGCGCTGCGGCTTCGGACGCCCGCCGGTCCTCGCGCGCTGCCAGATCATCGCGAGCGGCCAGGGCCAGGGTGATGACCAGAGGCGCGATCACGACCGCTGCGGCCAAAGCCATCGCGCGTCGCCAGGGGCGAAGACCTTCGCCGGTCGCCCGACCACCCGACGACAGCAGGTCGATGGGCGGGTTCAGCGCAGCCTGGATCAGCATCCGCTCGACCTGTGCCCCGTCCTCGACCGCCACGATCGTGCGATCCCCGGCGATCAGCTCGGCCAAATCCGGCTCCACGCTGGCGGCGAACCGATGCCCGCGCAGGGCCAGGCTGGGACCAAATCCGACCGCCGCCAGCACGGCCGGGTCGACCGGTTCCGGCACGGTCAGACAGTCGGGCACCAGGGCATCGGCCCGCAGGCCCAGGCTCGTCAGATAGTCGGTCCACGCCTGGACCAGGGGGTCGGACACCACCGCCGCCAGGCGCGGCTCGCCCGCCACGGCGCGGCCCAGCGACAGCCGCACGCGTTCCGGCGTCGCCGCCAGATCATCCTTGAGCGCCCAAAGGGCCGCTGCCCTCTGCTGCGCGACATTGCCCGGCGGCAGGTCCAGCCAGCGGATCAGCACATCGGCCCCCGGCACGACGGCCACGGTCCGTAGGGCGGGACCGACGGCCGGGCTCTCCAGAGACAGCAGGCCGCGCTCCAGCACGGTGCCTGCGGCATCGACGATCAGCCAGGGCGCGGGTTCTCCGGCCAGGGCAGGCATCAGGACAAGTCGTGTTCGGCTCATTCGTCGGGTGTCCAGCGACTGATGACGGGCCTGACGGACCCGTCGGAAGTGATTTGCAAAAGGGTCGTGCGGACGGCGCGCGCACCGCCGTAGTCGACGTCGACCCTCAAGGCGAAGAACTGTGTCCTCAGGGTGATCTGGTCATAGACGTCCGATGCCGGTTCCACGCTCGACATCGCCGGCTGGTTCCAGAAGGCCCCGACGTCGGTCCAGCCGTCTGCGGGCCGCGCCGCGATCGCCGACCGCGCCGCCTGGGCACTCAGGCTGCCTTCGGCCAGCATGACCAGCAGGGGGGCTTGCTCTGGCCGCAGGGTATTGGGATTGATCGGCGACAGAACGCTGTAGGGCAGGGCGCAAAGATAGGGGCGCAAGCGGCGATAGGCGTCGGCGTCCACGCCCTTGACGGCCCTCAGCTCGCTGACCTCGGCCAAGAGGGTTCCGGCGGTGCGGTAAGGCACGGTTCGGCCCGCATAGGCCCCGTCCTCGCCCCCGCGCGGCAATGGCGACTGGTCGCTGTCGATCCAGTCGGTCAGGGCATCGGCAATGCCCCGCATTCGCCCCTCGTCTATGCCCACGGCGCGGCCCAGGGCGACCAGTTGCAGGGCACCGCGTGGCCGCGCGGTCAGGGCCTCGCCCGCGCCCTGAACCACGCTGTTCAGGTTGAAACAGGCCTGCCCGTCGGTGACCACCGCGCGCAGCTCGCCCTCTTCGATCGGAAAGGCCAGGAGGCGTCCGTTCCAGTCCGGGCTCAGGGGCGTGCGGACCGGATCAGCACGGTTCAGCCTCGCAATCTGCCTGCGCGCCAGGGCCTCTGCCCCCAGGGCATACCATTGGGCCTGGCCCAATGTGGCGGCATTGGTCGCGCGTCGAACCGAGAACCGCACATCATCCAGGACCAGCACCGCAATTGCCGCCATGACCGCGACCATCAGCAGAACGGTCAGCAGGGCCATGCCTTCGCGATCGCGGCGCGCCTGGCTCATCGGCCGCTCCCGACCAGGAACAGCTGCTCGATCTGACCATAGCCCCGCACGACCAGGCGAATGCGGATGGCGTCGGGCAGGGGTCGATTTTGCGCCGGGGTGAAGGTCGGCGTCTCCTGTCCCGCGCTGACGAAGGCGATGCTGGCGGCCTCGACCTGGCGAAACAGAACCTGTGGCGGGCCCGGTCGTGCGCCGTCCAGATGCGTGAAGACGCGGCGCTCCAGCCGATCTTCCACCAGCCGGTATTCCACCCGTTGCAGAGAGGCACGATCTCGCTCGCCGGGATTGCTCCACCCCGACCGGTTCAGCACCAGCAAAGGTTCCGCCGGGGCAGACCCGCCGCGCAAGGCCACCGGTTCGACCTGACCTGTGAGATCGCGCGAGCGCCGGGTTACCACCTGGCCGATGTCGGCCTTGAGCAGGGCCCGCGAGCGTTGCAGTTCGGCGGTCTTGTCGGTCGATTCCTTCACCGCAAACCGATTGTCGATCGAGACGGCAATCACGCCGGTCCCCGCCGCCGCGATCAAGGCAAAGATCATCAGCGCAATCAGCACCTCGACGAGGGTGAAGCCTGACTGTCTGGCGCTACCGCTCGCGCCGCGGGCGCTTGCTGCTTGAGCGTGGTTCTGGCCGGGCCCGGTCATGACGCATTGGCCCGGAACAGAGTGACATCCGCCACCTGTTCGCCGCTCTCGGTGACGGCGATCCGTATGCTGAGGATATCGGGATCGTCGGTGCCGTTCACGACCCTGGTCCAGGTCCAGGTGCGTCCGGCCATCGCCGTCTCGCCCCTCGTTTCGCCCATGGCCGGGGGATCGACGTCGATCAGGGTCTGAACGGCCAGATTCTCGGCCACGATGCCCGCGACCGTCCGTGTCTCCACCCGCGCCGCCGACCGAGTATTTTCTCCCGCCAGATTCAGCAGGGCCAGGGCCGCCAGCCCGAAGACGGCGAGCGCCACAAGCATCTCGATCAGGGTGAAGCCGGCGCGACTAGTCATCGATCCGGACCTCGCCGGCCGCGTCCACGGTCACGGCAATGCGGGCGGCGTCCCGGAACAGGGTGACGGTTGCGGGCTCGGCCACGCCGGTGGGATCGAACACGATGCGGACCCCGTCGTCTGCCAGCTCCACGCCGGTCGTCTCCTGCCATTGGCCGGGCTGGAACGGACCTTCGCTCAGGGCCGTCCACTGGCGCCCGTCGAAGGTCGAGACGCCATAGCCTTCGGCCGTCGCCTCCATGGCGACCGGTCGGTTGCTCAGCAGGGATTCCTCGCGCGCCTTGACCAGGCGTGCAGCAAAGGTGTCTGCTTCCTCGCCCAGGCTGGGCCGAGGGTCCGGAGCTGCGATCACGACCGCAGTCGCCGCCAGCCCCAGGATCGCCATCGTCATCAGCAGCTCGACCAGGGTGAAGCCGTCATGCCTTCGGGTGCCGTCGCTCACCGCGCGGCGGCGCGTGGCTTCAGCAAGGCACCGCTGGGTCGCGCTCAGACAGCGGGCGACCGCGTCGCGCGCGATAGCGGCCTCGAACGTCATTCCTGCCAGTTGCCGAGGTCGGCATCGTCGCCTTCGCCGCCTTCCTTGCCGTCCGCGCCATAGGAATAGACGTCGAACTGTTGCCCATGCGCGCTGGGGCGGCGGAACTGATAGGGGTTGCCCCAGGGATCCTCAGGCAGGCGACGGATGTATCCGCCCTGACGATAGCGCTCGGGCCGGGCCAGGTCGGCCGGCGGTGCGACCAGGGCCTGCAAGCCTTGCTGCGACGTCGGGAAAGTCAGGTTATCGAGGCGATAGGTCTCGATCGCTTGTTCCAGCACCGAGATATCCGCCCGCGCCTTGCCCACCATGGCCCGATCCTGGCTGGGCAGGACATTGATCGCCACGACCGTGGCCAGCAGGCCGATGATGACGATGACCACCATCAGTTCGACCAGGGTGAAGCCTTCCCGGTTAAGGGCGCTACCGCTTGCCGCGCGGCGGCGCGCTGCTTGAGCGCGGATGGAGCCCGTCTTCACGGAACGGGCCGCCGCGCGGAAGGTGTTGGGGAAAAACATGATACGCTCCATCAACCCATGGCCAGGGTATTGATCTGAAGAATGGGCAGCAGGATCGACAGCACGATCAGCGCCACCACGCCGCCCATGAACACGATGATCGCCGGCTCCAGCAGGCTCAGCATCACGGCGGTGAAGTTCGAGAATTCGCGCTCCAAGTAGTCGGCGGCGCGCTCCAGCATCGGTTCCAGCCGCCCGCTGCTTTCGCCGGATGCCGTCATATAGACCAGCAGGGGTGGGAAGACGTCGGCGCGGCGCATCGCCGCCGACAGGCCGCCGCCCTCGCGCACGGCCTCTGCCATGGTCTCCGTCGCCAGCCGCAGCCGGCGGTTCGACACCGTCCGGGCCGTGGTGGTCAGACCCTCCAGCACCGGCAGGCCCGAGGCGATCATGGTGGCCAGCGTCCTGGCCATCCGCGCTCCATGCAGGTCGCGGGTCAGTCGCCCAATCACCGGCAGCCGCAGCAGGCCCCCGTCGACCTTCAGCCTCAACGCCGGATTCCGAAGGGCGACGCCCAGCCCCGCCGCCGCGCATAGACCCACCAGCACCAGGATCCAGCCCCAGTTCCGCATCAGGTCCGACACCCCGATGACGATCCGCGTCAGCAGGGGCAGGGCCTGGTTCATGCTTTCGAACTGCTCGACGACCTTGGGCACGACAAAGGTCATCAGGGCGACGATTACCCCGAGCGCCACGACCGCCAGCACAGCCGGATAGACCAGGGCGGTGATCACCTTGCCCCGCACCATCTGGTCGCGCTCCAGCCCGTCGGCCAGGCGCTCCAGAATCGGCTGAAGGGCACCCGAGCTTTCGCCAGCCGCCACCATGGCGCGGTAGAGGGGAGGGAAGGCCTGCCCCTGCAATCCCATTGCCTCCGACAGGCGGCGTCCCTCCATCACTCCGGCGTGGACCCCGCTCAGGACGCGGCGAACATGCGGACGATCGGCCTGCAACATCAGGGTGCGGATGGCCTCCTCGATCGGCGCGACCGAGATCAGGGTGGCCAGTTGCCGGGTCGTCAGGGCCAGGGTCTTGGAATCCAGCTTGCCGCGCGACGGCAGGCTGCGCTCCGCCTTCTGGGTGACGCCGCGCGTCGGCACGATCTGAAGCGGAACCAGCTTGCGCCGTCCGAGAAGGGCCCGCGCCGCGCCTTCATCGGCGGCATCCAGCGCGCCCGAGACCGTGCGGCCGCCTGCGTCCACCGCGACATAGTCGAAGGCCGCCATCAGGCCGCGACCTCGCGCGCGGGCTCGTCCACCGCCACGTCCTGCCGGGTCACGCGGACGGCTTCCTCGACCGAGGTGACGCCCTCCAGGACCAGTCGCCGGGCCGCCTCGGTCAGAGTGCCGCCCTGGGCGAAGGCGGCGGCGTTGATCGCCTCCTCGCCCGCCTCGGCCGCGATCAGACGACGAATACGGTCGTCGATGCGGATGGTCTCATACAGGCCGACCCGGCCGGTGTAGCCGGTGTTGTTGCAGTGGGCGCAGCCCTGCGGCCGCCAGACGCGCTTGCCGGTCTTGACCCCCAGCAGCTTGGTCGTCGCGGGATCGGCGTCCTCCTCGCGGCGGCAATGGCCGCACAGCCGACGGACCAGACGCTGCGCCACGATCAGCCGCAGTGTGGAGGCCAGAAGGAAGGGCTCGATCCCCATGTCGCGCAGGCGCGTCACCGCTCCCGCTGCGTCGTTGGTGTGCACGGTGGACAGCACCAGATGGCCCGTCAGCGAGGCCTGGACAGCGATTCCGGCCGTCTCCACGTCGCGGATCTCGCCGACCATCACGACATCGGGGTCCTGGCGCAGGATGGCCCGCAGGCCGGCAGCGAAGGTCATGCCGACCTTGACGTTCACCTGGGTCTGGCCGACGCCGTCGATGGCATATTCGACCGGATCCTCGACCGTCAGAATGTTGCGGCTGGCATCGTTCAGCAGGGTCAGACCGGCATAGAGGCTGGTGGTCTTGCCCGACCCGGTCGGTCCGGTGACCAGGATGATGCCGTTCGGCTCGGCCAGGGCGCTCCTGAAGGCAGCCAGAGCATTCGGGCCCATGCCCAGGTCCTCCAGCTTCAGATCGGCCTGATCCTTATCCAGAATACGCAGCACAACCCGCTCGCCCGCGCGCGAGGGCAGGGTCGAAACGCGCACGTCCAGCGTCTTGCCGCCCAGGGCCAGGGGAATCCGCCCATCCTGAGGGATGCGTTTCTCGGCGATGTCCAGCCGCGCCATCACCTTGACCCGCGACACCAGCAGCGGCGTGATCCGGGGGTTCAGGCTTAGGGTTTCGCGCAGCACGCCATCGATCCGCATCCGGACGACCAGGGCGTGTTCGAACGGCTCCAGGTGGATGTCCGAGGCCCCGGCGCGCACGGCCTCGGCGATCACGCCATTGATCAGGCGGATGACGGGGGCGTCGTCGGCTGTATCCAGCAGGTCCGCCGTCGCCGGGATGTCGTCGATCAGGCTGTCCAGGCCCGACGGCATGTCCAGGTCTTCGCCGCCGTTGGTCGCGTTCAGGTGGTCCCCGGCATAGACCTGCGAGAGTTCGCGATCGAACGCCGCCTGGGTCAGGGTCTGAACGCGGATGGGGCGGCCCAGGGCCCGGCGCGTTTCGATCAGCCCTGCGGGATCGGCCCCCTCGCGCAGCCCGATCAGCGCCACGTCCCCCGCATCCAGCAGGATCACGCCGTGACGCTTGGCGAAGCCATAGGGCAGGGTCGGATTGACCAGGGTGATCATGGCGGCGCTATTCGGTCGGAGCCAGGGGCGCGCCCTGAACCGGAAAGTCCACGGCCGACGGGGCGACCGGCGGCTGGGTCCGCATATAGTCGCGCAGCAGGACGTCGATGTTCGGCTCGGCAGCGGGGTCGATGGCCAGTTCCTGGGCCCGGACATAGTCATAGCGCTGGGCGCTCAGCCGCTGCTGATCGGCGCGCGACCGCACGATCGTCGGCCGGATGAAGATCACCAGATTGGTCCGCTCCGCCTGGCGCGAGGTGGAGCGGAACAGGGCCCCGACACCCGGAATATCGCCCAGCACCGGTACCCGTGTCGCGGTCAGCCGCTCGTCCTGCGACAGCAACCCGCCGGCCACGGCGATGTCGCCGTCGTCGACCACCAGGGTCGTCTCGATCTCACGCTTGCTCAGGACCAGGTCCGTTGAGCTCAGCGACAGACGGGTGTCGATGGCCGACACCTCCTGGCGGATGTGCAGGGTGATGGAGCCACCTGCATTGATCTGGGGCCGGACTTCCAGCTTGACGCCGATGTCCTGGCGTTCGGTGGTGCGGAAGGGGTTGGAGTTGTTGTCGGCCAGAACCTCGCCGGTGGTCACCGGGATTTCCTGACCGGCCAGGAAGGTGGCGGGCTGGTTGTCCAGGGTCATGACCGAGGGCGTGGACAACAGGTTGGACCCGCTGTCGGACTTCACCGCATTGACGATGGCCCCCAGCAGCACGTCGCCGATCTGCAGCCCGCCCCCGCCGACGAAGCCGTTCAGGGTCAGCAGGCTGTTGACCGCTGCGTCGCGAATGGTGTCGCGCGCCGGATCGTCAGCGTCCAGATCGTCGCTGGCGATGGCTCCCGCGATGGGCAGCAGCGGCACGGCAGAGTCGGAGTAGTTGGTGAAGCCCAGGGGATTGCCGTCCTCGCCGGCCACCGCCCACTGCACGCCCAGCTGACGCACGGCATTGTCCGACAGCTCGACCACCACGGCCTCGATCAGCACCTGCTGGCGACGGGTGTCCAGCTGGCCGATGACGTCGGCCAGCATCCGCTGGGTCTCGGGCGGGGCCGAGATGACCAGGGCATTGGCACCGGGGAAGCGGGCGATCACCGCGCGCTGGCCCGGCACGGGCGCGGCGGCGCTGGCGGCGGGCGCTGTGGCGGTGCCCTCAGTCGTCGGAACGGCATTGGCGGTGGCCGCGGTCACCGGCTGGCCCACCATCTGCTGCAGCACAGGCAGCAGCTGTTCGGCATCGGCGTGCTGCAGGAAGACGACCTTCACATCGGCCGAGGTCTGGGCCCGCCCGTCCAGGTCGGTGACCAGATTGACCACCCGCGCCACCGCTGCCGGATCGCCGCGCAGGACCAGGGAGTTGGAGCTGAGCACCGGCGTCACCGAGACCATGCCCTGGCCGGGCTGTCCGCCGACGGGGGCCAATACCTCGTCCAGAACCGCTGCCATCTCCTGCGCCGAGGAGTTTTCCAGCGTGATCACCTCATAGGCCGCGCGGTCGACGTCGATCCGGCTGATCAGGCCGCGAATACGGACGATATTGTCGGCGAAGTCGGCGACGACCACCGTGTTGCCGGTGGGATTGGCCAGGACCTGCCCCTGGGGGCCCACCAGCGGGCGGATGGTTTCGGCGGCCGAGGCTGCGTCGATGTTCCTGAGGGTGAAGACCTCGGTGGCGAACCGTTCGGTCCCCGCGGTCGAGGGACCTTGGGCTGCGCCCTGGGCCGGAGCGATCCGGTAAGCACCGGACGACGTCGGGATCACCACCAGGCCGTTGGCCCGCAAGGTGGACAGGAAAACCTCATAGATCTCCCCGCGGGTCAGCGGCCGGTCGCTGGTCACCGTCACCGTGCCCGTCACTGCCGGATCAACGATGAAGGTGCGGCCGGTCAGGCGGGCAATGTCCTGAATGAAGGCGCGAATGTCGGCGCCCTGGACGTTCAGCGTCTGGCGTCCGCCCGCCTGGGCCATGGCCGGGGCGGCCACGAAGACAGGCAGGGACGCGGCCAGAACCGCGGCCAGCACGGCCGCCAGGCCGGAACGGTGTCGGGTCGGATGGGTCAAGAGCCGGTCCTTATGGTGGTGGTCCGGACCTGGCCGTTCCGCTCGTAGCGGATCTCGGCCGAGGTCGCCTGGGCGAGCTGGGTCCGCAGGGCATTGGCGGCCCCCAGGCTGTTCAATTCTGTGCCGTTGACGGCGAGGATGACATCGCCGGACTGCAGGCCCGCAGCCCGCAACGCCGATCCGTCACCGCCCGCGCTGACGGTGAATCCGTTGATCGACAACCCCTTCATTCGGGGGCGCAGGGAGGCCTGGGCCATCAGGCGGCGAGGGTCTACAACGGGCCCGGTGGGCGCACTGGCGGCTGGCGCTGCGGTCGGTGCGGGGGCCGGTGCAGGGGTCGGGCCAACGATCTGGGGTGTGGTCGGGGGCGGCGGAGGCGCGGCGGCACCGGTCGGGGCTTCGCTGAAGTCGATGCGGCTGATGGAGGCCCCGCGCGCCACGGTGACATAGTCGGCACCGACTTCGCTGAGGACAAGGCCGGGCTCGATCGTTTCGCCCACCCCCACCGAGACCTGGCGCCCGTCGGCCAGTCCGATAATGGCCGAACCTGCACCGGGCCCTCCGGCACGAACGCCGAACAGGCGCAGCTGCTCGGATCCTGCCGCCGTCACCTCGGCCAGGCTGCTGCGGCCACCGGTGCGGAAGAAGGCGTCGAACCGGCCCAGTACCGACAGGTCGGCGGTCGGCTCGGTCACGGGATTGAGAGCGCGCGATCCGGGCATGGCTAGGGCCCAGACCAACCAGACAGCCTGCGCGACCAGCAGCAGGGCCAGAAAGCCCTCGGTCAACCAGCGCAGGGACTCAGGCCGGCCCGACAGCGTTCCCGCTGTCTCGCGCGCCGCCCTGCTCCAGCTGCGGGCCCTGTTCCAGCCGATAGTGCCGACCACCGATACGCCCCGTTTGCCCTAGACGGGCTGCGGGGGCGTTCCTAGCCGAACGCTCCGCCCCCGGCGCACATGGCTTCGTGACGTTCCGGCGGCGATTGCGTGAAACTTGCTCCGAAGGCGGCCTAAGTGGTGCCCTCGGCCGTCCACGCCGGCACCGGCAGCCCCTTTGATTTCAGGAAGGCCGGATTGAACAGTTTGGTGGCGTAGCGAGAGCCGGGATCGCAAAGCGGCGTGACGATGGTCTTGCCCGGTCCCAGTTCGCGCGCCAGCCTGACGGCCCCGGCGATGTTGACGCCCGCCGACCCGCCGAGCGACAGCCCTTCCTCTCGCACCAGATCGAACAGCAGCGGCAGGAACTCGGCATCCTCGATGCGATAGGCATGGTCCGGCGTAAACCCTTCCAGGTTGCCGGTGATCCGCGCCACGCCGATGCCCTCGGTGATCGACGAGCCTTCGGAGGTCATCTCCCCCTTGGTGAACCAGTTGAACATGGCCGCGCCCGCGGGGTCAGCCAGGGCGATGCGGATGTTTGGATCACGCTCCTTCAGGAAGGCACCGACACCGCTGATGGTGCCGCCAGACCCGACCGCACTGACGAAAGCGTCGATCTTTCCCTCCGTCTGTTCCCAGATTTCGGGGCCGGTCCCGGCATAGTGGGCCAGGCGATTGGCGACATTGTCGAACTGATCGGCCCAGATCGCCCCGTTGGGCAGGGTCTCGTCCAGCTCCCTGGCAAGGCGACCGGAGTGGTGGACGAAGTGGTTCGGGCTGGAAAAGGGGGCGGCGTCGACCTCGATCAACCGGGCGCCGAGGGCTCGGATGGCCAGCTTTTTTTCCTCGGACTGGGTCCGGGGCATGACGATGACGACGGGATGACCCAGGGCCGCGCCGACCAGGGCCAGGCCGATTCCGGTATTGCCGGCCGTGCCTTCCACGATCGTCCCGCCGGGACGCAGGCGACCGGAAGCCTTGGCCTGCTGCACGATGGACAGGGCGGCGCGGTCCTTGATCGACTGGCCTGGGTTCATGAACTCGGCCTTGCCCAGGATTTCACAGCCGGTCTCATCCGACAGACGGTTCAGTCGGATCAGCGGCGTCCCGCCGATGAGGTCAATGACGGATCGGGTGATAGGCACAGGGCGTCTTTCAGCGAAAGAGGGAGGCGTGGATCAGGCTGCGATATCGGTGCGCCGTCGTCCCATGTGGATGCCGCATTCGGTCTTGTCGAGACCTGACCAGCGGCCGTCGCGGGCATCCTGACCCGGCTCGACCGCCTTGGTGCAGGGCCAGCAGCCGATCGACAGGAACCCCTGTTCGACCAGGGGATGGCGCGGCAGGGCGTGCGTCTCCAGCCAGGTTTCGATGCTGTCCGCCGTCCAATCGGCCAGCGGATTGATCCTCAGCACGCCGTCCAGCACCTCGAATGGCTTCAGTGTCGCCCGGCCCGAGGTCTGGAACCGCTTGCGGCCCGTGATGATGCCGGTGAACCCCGCCGAGGCACGCGCCAGCGGCCGAACCTTGCGCAGGTCGCAGCAGGCGTCGGCGTCGGTGCGCCACAGGTCGTCGCGGGGGTCCAGGGCCGCCTTTTCCTCGGGCTGCGGCGTGACCAGCCGCACGTCCGTCAGGCCCAGGTCCCGGGTCAGCTGCGCGCGATAGGACAGGGTTTGCATGAAATGCTGGCCGGTCTCCAGAAAGATCACCGGCAGATCGGACCGCTCCCGGCTGATCAGGTGCAGCAGCACGGCCGATTCCGCGCCGAAGGACGAGATGGCAGCGACGTTCAGGCCCAGGGCCGGGTCCAGCGCGGCCTTCAGAATGGCGGTCGCATCGCCGTCACCGACCTGCGCGTTCAGGCGATCGGCCTGGGCTTCAAGGTCATCCGCCGCCTCCGGTTGCGGGGGCTTGGGGACCAGGGCCAGGCGCCGCTGCCAGATCGTCGGCTCCGGATCGATCGCAGGCTGATAGGCGGCATTGAACGCCTGGTCCATCGCCCGCCAGGGCGCCTGGTCGGCGCCTTCGGTCAGCTCCACCGCATCGAAGCCGGAGCGGCGCAGATGCCGGGCCTGATCCGGCAGGACCTTGCCCGCCGCGATCAGCTGCCCCGTATAGCCACGCTCGCGCAGGATGGAGGCCAGGGAAAAGCCGCGCCCGTCGCGGAAGGCATCGAACTCCAGAACCAGGGACTCGGTATCGGCGGCGGCGGCCTCCACTTCGTCCAGCGGGGTCGAGACCTTCAGCCGGGGGCCGTTCTGAACGGTATCAAGCAACAGCATCGGCGGTCTCATAGATGGCGTCACGGAAGGGATCTGCCCCGACCCGGCGGACGGTGTCGATGAAGCGCTCGTCGCCCTGACGGATTTCCAGATAGCGATCCAGGGCGCGGGCAATGGCGGGCGCGACCTCGGCCGAGGGCAGGCTCTTGCCCACGATCTCGCCGAGGGATGCCTGTTCGTCGGGCGAGCCACCGACGGTGATCTGATAGTATTCCTCGCCCTTTCGATCGACGCCCAGAACGCCGATGTGGCCGACATGGTGGTGACCGCAGGCGTTGATGCAGCCGCTCATATTGATCCGCACCGGCCCGACCTTTTCCTGCCAGTCCAGGTCGGCCAGTTGGCGCGACAGGGCCTGGGCCACCGGAATCGACCGGGCATTGGCCAGGCTGCAGTAATCCAGGCCCGGGCAGGCGATGATGTCGGTGACCAGATCGGCATTGGCGGTGGCCAGGCCGGCGTCCAGCAGAGCGCGCCACACCGTCGGCACATCGTCGAGCCGGACGTGTGGCAGGACCAGGTTCTGCTCATAGGCGGCGCGGACCTCGTCGAACGAGAACCGCTCGGCCAGGTCGGCGACGACCTCCATCTGGGCATCGGTGATGTCACCGGGCACCCCGTCGATGGGCTTCAGCGAAATGACGACGCTGGCATAGCCCGGTGTCCGATGACGCCGCACATTGTTTCGGGCAAACCGGCCAAAGTCCGGATCGCCCAGCAGCGCCCGGTCGAAGGCGGCGGACTTGGGGTCCAGTTGGGCAAAGGGCGGCGGCGCAAAATAGGCCGTGATCCGATCGCGCTCGGCGTCTGGGATCCGCAGATCCTCGCGCCGCAGGGTGGCGAAATGGGCCTCCACCTTCTGGCGGAAAGCCTCGATCCCCAGGCTGGCGACCAGGATCTTGATCCGCGCCTTGTGGATGTTGTCGCGGCGACCCTCCAGGTTCCAGGCCCGGATGATGGCCGTCAGATAGGCCAGCAGATCGGCGGCCGGCACGGTCGCGATCTCCTGGGCGATATGGGGCAGGCGGCCCTGGCCCCCACCGACGAAGACGCGGAAGGCCGTGCCGCCGTCGTCGCCCCGCACGATCTGAAGGCCCACGTCATGGGTGCGGATGGCGGCTCGATCCGTCTCGGATGCGATCACCGCGATCTTGAACTTGCGCGGCAGGAACGAGAATTCCGGGTGGATGGTCGACCACTGGCGCAGGATTTCGCACCACGGGCGCGGGTCCTCGATCTCGTCGTCGGCGGCTCCGGCGAAGACGTCGGTTGTCACGTTGCGGATGCAGTTGCCGCTGGTCTGGATGGCGTGCATCTCGACCTCGGCCAGCTCTGTCAGAATTGCCGGCAGATCGGTCAGGGCCGGCCAGTTGTATTGGATGTTGGTCCGGGTGGTGAAATGGCCATAGCCCTTGTCGTAGGTCCGGGCGATGTGGGCCAGCCGCCGCATCTGGGCGCTGCTCATCGTGCCGTAGGGGACTGCGACCCGCAGCATATAGGCATGCAGTTGCAGATAGACGCCGTTCATCAGCCGCAGCGGCTTGAACTCGTCCTCGGTCAGGGCACCAGAGGCCCGGCGGGCGACCTGGTCGGCAAATTCGGCGACCCGCTCACGCACCAGGGCGGTATCGAACTCGTCATAGCGGTACATCAGAGGGTCTCTCGGCGCAGGCTGTTGCCGACGGTCGGACCGGCCGATCGGATGGTTTCCTTCAGTCGATCACGACCCGAGGGCCGATGCCCGTCGGTCTCGACCAGATAGGGATTGACGAAGATGCCGGGCCGGGCGGCGGCATAGGCCAGGGCGGCCTCGGCGGAACTGTCATCCAGCACGCGGGCCTCGCCGATCGCTTCGACAACCCGATCGTCCTCGCCCAGATAGATGACCCGGCCGTCGTCCAGGCGGTTGGCGGTCAGGATGCTCACGCTGCCACCTCGGCCGCAGGCTCGGCCAATGAAAACGCTGCCGTTTCGCCCACGAACAGCAGGGCAGGACCCGTCAGGTTCGCGCCGCGCACCAGGGCAGCCAATCCGTCCAGTCGCCCGTGCAGGATGCGCTCGTCCGGTCGGCTGCCGTTCTCGACCACGGCGACCGGTGTCGATCCGGTTCGTCCGGCGGCCATCAATGCAGCGGCCGTCTCGGCTGCCCGGTCCGTGCCCATATAGATGGCCAGGGTGTGATTGGGGCCCGCCAGTCGCGCCCAGTCGGCGTCGGTGCCGCCCGGCTTGGCCTGGGCTGTCACAAAGGTCACGGCCTGTGCATGGTCGCGGTGGGTCAGCGGAATGCCGGCCGAGGCCGCGCAGGCCAGAGCCGCCGTCACGCCCGGCACGACGAAGACGGGGATGCCCGCGGCTCTCACCGACGCCAGCTCTTCGCCGCCCCGGCCGAAGACGAACGGGTCGCCGCCCTTCAGTCGGACCACCCGATGACCGGCGCGGGCCTCGTCGATCATCAGCTGTTCAATCTGGTCCTGCGGTACCGAGTGATCACCGCGCGTCTTGCCGACATAGAGGCGGCGTGCATCGCGGCGGGCCCGGTCCAGGACAGCATCGGGCACCAGCCGGTCGTGGATGATGACGTCCGCGTCCTGCAAGGCGCGCAGGGCCTTGAGTGTCAGCAGTTCGGGATCGCCCGGCCCCGCGCCGACAATATGGACCATGCCCTGTTCGGGCGCGGCCTGGTTCAGCAGGCGCAGCATCTCGCGGCGTGCCTCTGCCGTCCGACCGGCGGCGGCCAGGTCGGCGGCAGGACCGCGAAACGCCCGCTCCCAGAACCTGCGTCGCGCCATGAAGTCGGGCACGCTGGACTTGACCGTGTCGCGCAGTTCGCGCGCCATTCGGGCGACATGGGCCAGTCCCTCGGGCAGGACCGCCTCGATTCGCGAGCGGATATCGCGGGCCAGGATGGGCGCCGATCCGCCCGTGGCGATGCCCACCACCACCTCGTCCCGGTCGATCAGGGCGGGGGTCTGAAAGTCGCTGAGGGCCGGTTGGTCCACCACATTGACCTGGGCACCCGCCGCGCGGGCCAGGGCGGCGATACGCCCAACTTGCTCCAGGTCGGGCAGGGCGATGAACACCAGCCGCGCCCCATCGAGGTCGGCGGCCGACGGCTCGCGCCGTTGCGGTTTCGGCGCAGTGCGGGGAATCTCCAGAGCGCTGGCGTCCAGTTCCGGCGCAAACCAGCTCAACTGTGCAGGCGAGCCCAGGAACAGCCGCAGTTTGGCCAGTGCCGGCTCGCCCCCGCCGACCACGACGACGCGGGTATCCTCCAGGGGAATGGACGCCAGAAACAGGCGCATCGGCTCGCTCCACGCCCGCTCCGGGGCCGGAATGGCCGCAGCACGGGACGACGAACGTCATCGACCCGGTCAGGCTTTCGCACAAACCAGATTGTCTTCGCCTGGCTGATAGGTTTTCTAAGGGCCATGGTCCGGCCGCTGCTTCCCCTCAATGCTCTTCGCGCCTTCGAGAGCGCGGCGCGTCATCTGAATTTCTCTCGCGCCGCTGAAGAATTGTCGGTCACGCCGGGCGCGGTCAGTCAGCAGATACGCCTGCTGGAGGACATCATCGGAAGCGCACTGTTCAAGCGCGAGCCGCGGGGACTGCAGCTGACCGATCGGGGCAGGGCTGCCGTGCCCTTGCTGACCGAGGGGATCGAGCGGCTGATGGATGCGTCATCCATGCTGCGTGAACCGGTTCGGCGCCCGCAGGTGTCGATCAGCGTCGCGCCGTCCTTTGCGTCCAAGTGGCTGATGCCGCGGATGGACGACTTTCATGCCGCACACCCGGACGTTGAAGTCTGGATATCGGCTGATATGGAGCCGGTGGCGGTGGGCGAGGGCAAGGTCGATCTCGCCCTGCGCTACGGCCCCGGGGACTATGCCGGTTTCGTGACCGAACGACTGCTGACCGAGACGGTCCTGCCGGTCTGTTCCCCGGCGCTGATGCGCGGAGATCATCCGATCCGGCGGCCCGCCGACCTGGCACATCATACCCTGCTGCACGACATGTCCAACGACGGCGACCACAGCCGTCCGGACTGGGCCATGTGGCTGAAGGCGCGGGGCGTGCGTCACCCCGATCCCCGGCGCGGTTCGCGGTTCAACCAGTCGGGCATGCTGATCGAGGCGGCGGTGGCGGGCCGGGGCGTGGCCCTGGCCAAGCGCACACTGGCGCAGGCCGATCTGGCCTCAGGTCGCCTGGTCGCGCCATTCCCGGACGGGTCCGAGGCGGTCGGTTTCGCCTATCACATCGTCTTGCCGCGCGACCGGCCGCCCTCTCCGGGTGCAGCCGCCTTCATCGCTTGGCTGAAGCGCGAGGCAGTCCACCACGACAACAACATGGATCAGTTGTGAGGCGATTGGAGCGGCCGGCGGGAATCGAACCCGCGACATTCAGCTTGGGAAGCTGACGTTCTACCTCTGAACTACGGCCGCGCCGGTCGTCGCGTGTCTGACGTCCTGCGAACGGGCGCGGACCATAGCGAGGCCTTGGCAAAAGAAAAGCCCGGCCGTGTCTCTGGGCGATCCAGGACCTGGCCGGGCTGGCAGGTGAGGCGTCAATCCGCCTTGGGCCGGCGTTTGCGGCTGAGATCAATACCCAGGTCAACGGCGGACAGGCACAGGGTGGCGATCACCGCCCAGAACAGCCCTTCGCGCCAGTCATCCCCCAAAGCGATCGACACCAGGGTGGCGATCCAGACCAGGCCGATCAGACCGATCACCCCAACCTTGACCCAGCGCGGGTTGGTCGGGGCTGCGGCCTGTGACGGCAGCCCTGTGTCCGCCGAAGGGTCGGTCACGGCTGCACGCGCTGAACGTCGACGCCGGCATCTTCCAGCATCTTCTGCACGCTTTCAGCACCCACCAGGTGGGCGGCCCCGACAGCGATGAAGATCGTTCCGGAGCCTTCCAGCATGGTTTCGATCTGGGTCGCCCAGTTGGCATTGCGTTCGGCCAGAAGGGCCAAATAGACCTCGGGGCTGGCTTCCATCATCGGAATGACACCGATCTGTTCGATCGCTGCGGTATCCCCGGTGGCCCAGGCGGCGACCAGACGGTCCAGTTCGACGGTGGCCTGCTCGAAGTCTTCCAGGGTGGAGCGCAGGAAGGCGATCTGAGTTTCCTCCGACAGACCGGCCAGGATGCCCAGCTGACCTTCCATGGTCTCCAGGCCGCGGACCGGCTTGCCGGCGGCTACGGCGCGTTCGCGCAGCACGATTTCAACGCCCGAGTTTGCGTCATATCCGGCCTTGGCCAGCGGCGCGACCGACAGGGTCAGGGCGACCAGCCAGGGGCGCATCGGGTCCAGCTGGGCCGCCGTGGCTCCAATGCTTCGGGCGGCAACGTCCAGCTTGGCCAGGTCATCGGCGGTAAGGATGCTGGACAGGGGCCGGTTCGGCGAGACGCCGTACTGCTGGATCAGCGGAAGGGCCGCAGCCTGATCGTCGGGGTTGGTGATCTCGAACCAGATTTCCGAGCTCGCATCGAAGGCGGCATCGACGGCGGGCGAACCCCAGGCGGTGTCGGGACGCAGCACATGGACCGTGCCGAACAGATAGATGGTCGAGTCGGCGTCGCGGACGACCCACAGGGCCGGGCCTTGTCCGGCAGCCGGTACGACGGCGCGCGGGGCGGCGGCGGTTGCGGGTGCAGCGGCATCCTGGGCGAAGGCGGCCGAGGGCAGGCCGCCAGCGACCGAGGCGAACAGGCCCAGGCCCAGGGCGGCACCCAGGGTGGTGCGGCCGAGGGTCGAGGCGGTGGTCTTGAGACGAGCGATCAGGGTCATGGGTTCAGTCCTTTGGATTGGGTCGAAGGGTTGGAGAGGAGTGAGAAAAATCAGGCGGCCAGGCCGCGCCGGGCCGAGGCGATGACCGAACAGGCCAGATAGATGCCCATCAGAATGCCCATCATGCCCCAGGCGGACAGGCTCTGGACCAGGCCCACGCGCTCGGCTGCGGCATAGACGAACAGGGCCAGCTGCACGGCCCAGAAGGCCAGGGCGCTGGTCTCGGCCATGACGCGGCGAAACAGCTCGTCGGCGGCCTTCCACAGCATCAGATTGGCGATGCTCTGGCCGATCAGCAGCACGATCACCGCCCCGAAGACCACGTCCGGCGAGGCATAGGCCGGGCCGAAGATCGGCAGCAACAGCATGACTCCGGCCAGAAGCAGCACGGTGATCTGCAGAACACCGCACCCCTTGGGCATCGAGGAGGGGCGGACGAACATCGCCACCACGCTGGCCAGTGCGGAGACCACCAGCAGGGCTGCCATCAGTAGGTTCAGGCTGTCGTCCCAGGGCAGGGTCTCCAGCGCTGTGACACTGGCCATGGCATAGCCGGTGGTGCCGCCCGCAGCCGCCAGGGCGGCAATGCCGAGAAGGCGAAGGGCCAGGGAGGGCTTTTGGTCAAGCGACGCACTCATGACAGGCTCCTCAGTCGTTGAAGATAGATTCGATGGGTTGTTCGAAGACCCGGGCGATCTTGAAAGCGAGCGGCAGGGACGGGTCATAGCGGCCCGTTTCCAGCGCATTGACGGTCTGACGCGAGACCCCGAGCCGGTCGGCCAGCTCGGCCTGGCTCCAGTTGCGTTCGGCGCGCAGCACCTTGAGGCGGTTGTTCATCCTGTGCTCCTCAACGCCGCCGCAGCCACCACACCGCCCAGGCGATGAAATAGCCCCCGCATTGCATCAGCAGAGCACCCATGGCCCCACCCGCCACCAGGTCTATGGCCGTCGTGTCGCGCAGCGCCTCGTTCATTTCGGCCGGGTTCATGGCCATGGTCAGGGTGATCAGAACGACACCGCCAACGGCCAGGCTGAAGGTGGAACCCCACCACCAGGCCCATTTGTGCGCCTCGCGCGCGGCCTCATCCAGGCCCTGCCACCACCAGGCGCAGGCCGCGATCGCCAAGGCCATGGTCGTGGAAAGTCCGACAACCGTCAGCGTCAGCCGCAGGGGGTTGGAGGCCCCGACGGCAGCGGCCAGGCCGCCGGCGATGAGACCGGCCACCAGCATCAGGCCAAACACGAACAGATAGCGGATCAAGGGATTCCGCAACCATCTGTGCCCTGATCTGCTCATCGTCCGACCCCTCATAGCGTTGACAAGGGTGTTTTACATCGTGGCAGGGGCATGTCAAGCGCCCTTGTCAAAATGACAATGTCGCTTGCGGATCAGTCCGCGTCGGGCATTTCCGAGATCAGGGCTGCGGGCTGTGTCGCCGGTTCGGGCAGGGCGACGTTCTCGACGTTGCGCAGGCTGTGCACCGCCGCCCTATGGCGCTTGCCGACGTCCGACACCTTGGACCGTGCCCGTTCCAGCGAGACATCCACCGCCTCCAGAGCGTCGCCGTATTTCTCGAACGCCGTCTTCACCTTGCCCAGTTCGGTCCAGACCTCGCTGGATTTCTTCTGGATCTGCAGGGACCGGAACCCGACGCGAAGGCTGTTCAGCAGGGCCGTCAGGGTGCTGGGGCCGGCCAGTTCGACCCGGTGCTTGGCCCGCAGTTCGGCGGCGAAGCCTTCGCGGCGGACAATCTCGGCAAACAGACCTTCGGTCGGCAGATACAGATAGGCGAAGTCGGTCGTGTGGGGCGGGCTGATGTATTTCTCGGCGACCGAGCGGGCCTGTGCAGCGATGGCCCGCTCCAGCGCCTTGCCCGCCGTGGCGGCCTCCACCGGATCGGCGGCCTCCTGTGCGGCGACCAGGCGGGCATAGTCCTCATGCGGAAACTTGCAGTCGATCGGCAGCCAGACCTGGCCGTTCTCGTCCTGCCCGGGCAGGCGCACCGCGAAATCCACCCGCTCATTGCTGCGCGGCCGGACCTGAACCTGTTCGGCATATTGTTCGGTCGTCAGGGTATCTTCCAGCAAGGCGCCCAGCTGGACTTCGCCCCAGGTGCCGCGTGATTTTACATTGGTCAGAACCCGCTTCAGATCGCCGACGCCCGTGGCCAGGGACTGCATCTCGCCCAGCCCCTTCTGAACCGACTCCAGCCGGTCGCTGACCTGTTTGAAGCTGGCATCCAGCCGCTGATCGAGGGTGGCCTGCAGCTTTTCGTCCACCGTCAGACGCATCTGCTCCAGCTTGGCCTCGTTCTCCTTGCGCAGGCTTTCCAGATTGCCGGACAGGGTCTGGCGGACCTTTTCCAGCTCTTCGTGCATGGCCTTGCGGCCCTCGATCTGCTGGGCAGTCAGGGTTTCGGTCAGTTTGAGCACGGCGGCATTGGTCTCGTTCAGCCGCAGCCGCTGGTTCTCGGCCAGGTTCTCGCCGGTCTTCTGCTGGACCTCGGCCAGGGCCTGCAGCCGCAGGTTCACGTCCTGGGTCAGGGCGGCGATGCGAGCATTCAGGCTGTCGGCCATGCCCTTGAGCACGCTGTTCAGCTCCAGCCGTTGGGTGGAGGCCAGCTGGTCGGTGCCCTGGCGAAACGATGCCATCTCGCCGCGCAGGATGTCCGGCAACCGGTCCATGGCCGATGCCGCCGCACCCCCGCCCTTGGTCGCCGACCAGGCCATCCAGGCAAAGACCATGGCCAGCAGAGAGAAGACAGCGGCGATGATGGGCAGGACGGTCGAAAGGGCGGTCACGACAGGGCGGCTCCGGACAAAAAGTTCACTCTCTGTTCCTAGCGATGTTGAGCGTGACACGAAAGCCCGCGCAGAGTTCGCTCCTACGTCGGTCTGCGGGCGCGAAGAGCCTGGACGATCGTGCCGTCGTCCAGCCAGTCCAGTTCGCCGCCGACCGGCACGCCCCGCGCCAGGGAGGTGATCGACACGCCCGACCCGGCCAGCCGCTCGGCGATATAGTGGGCGGTGGTCTGACCATCGACCGTCGCGGGCAGGGCCAGGATCACCTCGCTGGCCTCTCCGCCCCGTGTCCGTCCGACCAGTTCGGTGACGCGCAGGGCGTCAGGGCCCACACCGTCGAGCGCCGACAACAATCCGCCCAGCACATGATACTTGCCGCGAAACGCGCCCGACCGTTCCATGGCCCACAGGGCCCCGGCCTCCTCGACCACGCAGATCAGGCTGTTGTCCCGCGCAGGGTCCGAGCAGATGGAGCAGGGATCGCGGGTGTCGGGCGTGCCGCAGATCGAACAGGACCGCACCTTGTCCGCCGTTTCCGCCAGGGCCGCCGCCAGCGGGATCAGCAGGGCCTCGCGCCGTTTCAGCAAGGCCAGCGCCGCGCGCCGGGCCGAGCGCGGGCCCATCCCCGGCAGCTTGGCCAAGAGGGCGATCAGGCGTTCGATCTCGGGTCCGGCGAAGGCGGCCATTTCAGGGGGTGAGGATCAGAACAGCTTGGGCATGCCGGGGATGTTCATCCCGGCCATGGGCCCGGCAGCCTCGCGCATCAGGGCCCCGTTGATCTCGTCCAGGCGGCGTTTGGCATCGGCATGGGCGGCCACGATCAGATCGGCCAGAATCTCGGTTTCGCCCGGCACCATCAGACTGTCGTCGATGGTCACGGCGGTGATTTCGCCCGGTCCCTTCAGAGCCACGGTGACCAGACCGCCGCCGGAGGTGCCGGACGCCGTCGTCTCGGCCATCTTGGCCTGGGCGTCCTGCAGTTTCTGCTGCATGGCCTGGGCCTGCTGCATCAGGGCGTTGAGGTCTTTCATGGTCAGTCTTCCTCGATCGGTTCGTCCGGGATTACAGGCAGTTCCGGGGCGCGGGGCGGCAATTTGATCTCGCCGATCTTGGCTCCGGGAAAGGCAGCCAGCACGGACTGCACAAAGGGGTCGGCCTCGATGCGCGCACGCTCAGCCGCGCGGGCGGCCTTTTCCTGATCCATCAGGGTCGCCGCCCCGCCCTGACCGTTGGCGGCGATCAGCCAGGTGCGGCCGGTCCATTCGTTCAGTCGTGCGATCAGCCGCCGCGAAAGGTCGACCGGTGCCCCGGCCACCGGCTCATAGGTCAGGACGCCCGGCTTGAACGACACCGGCCGGATATAGGATTTCACATCGATCTGCAGGCCGATCTCGCGCTTTTCCCCCAGCAGGGCGACCATCTGTTCAAAGGTCTGCGGGTCTGGCCGCGCGGGGGCCGCCATGGGCCGTGCCACAGCCTGGGCCGAGGCCCCGCCGCCTCCGCCTCCGCCGCCGCCGCCCGAACCGCGCGGTCCGGCCCCGCCGCCGGGCATCTCGCCCGACTGGAGTGCCTTCAGCGCCTCCTCCGGGCCCGGCAGGTCGGCGGCATAGGCTAGGCGGACAATCGCCATTTCCACGGCATCGGCCGGATTGGGCGCGCGCCGCACCTCGTCCAGAGCCTTCAGCAGCATCTGCCAGGTGCGAGACAGGGTCCCGGCCGAGATCGCGGCCCCCAGCGCCGCCAGGGCCTGGGCCTGATCGTTCGGCAGGCGGGTCGCATTGGGCCCCAGCATCTTGGCCACCGAGGCGGCGTGGCAGTGTTCCAGGAGGTCGTTGGTCACCTGAACCGGATCGGCACCATAGCCATAAAGGGTGCGGAAGATTTCCAGCGCCTCGGGCGTGCGGCCGGCCATGATGCGTTCGAACAGGGCGATGGTCTGGCTGCGGTCGGCCAGGCCCAGCATGTCGCGGACCACAGTGGTCTGGACGGTCTGGCCCTGCTCGGCCTGCACCAGCGCCTGGTCGAGCAGCGACAGCCCGTCCCGTACCGAGCCCTCGGCTGCGCGCGCGATCAGGGCCAGGGCGTCGGCCTCCACCCGCATCCCCTCGCGATCGGCGATGCGCGACAGGTGCTCGACCAGAATCTCGGGCTCCACCCGGCGCAGGTCGAACCGCTGGCAGCGGCTGAGGATCGTCACCGGGACCTTGCGGATCTCGGTGGTGGCAAAGATGAATTTGGCGTGGGGCGGGGGTTCTTCCAGCGTCTTCAGCAGGGCGTTGAACGCCTGCGTCGAGAGCATGTGGACCTCGTCCAGCACATAGACCTTGTAGCGTGCCTCGACCGGGGCATAGCGGACGCTTTCCAGGATGTCGCGGATGTCGCCGACCCCGGTGTGGGAGGCAGCGTCCATCTCCATGACGTCCATATGCTGGCCCGCCATGATGGCCGCGTCGTGCCGTCCATCCAGCGTCAGGGCCAGGGACGGCCGGTCGATGGTGTCGGTCTCGTTGTTCAGGGCCCGGGCCAGCAGGCGCGCCGTCGTCGTCTTGCCCACCCCCCGCACGCCGGTCAGCATGAAGGCATGGGCGATCCGGCCGCTGGCAAAGGCATTGGTCAGGGTGCGAACCATCGCCTCCTGGCCGATCAGATCCTCGAAGGTCCGGGGCCGGTATTTGCGCGCCAGAACCGTATAGGCGGCCCCGTCGGTCTCGGCGGCAGGAGCAGCCTCGACCACGGCGGAAGCGGCGGCAGGCTCGGGCGCCGCCGGGGCGGGCGCGCCGAACATGTCGTCGGTGTTCTCATCCCGCTCGAAGATCTCGGCAGGTTCGTCTTCCTCCCACGGAGGGCCGTCGAGATTCGGGTCGGCGTCGCTCATGGTCCCGTCATAGCGCGAGGACGCGACCAGTGGCGACTCCCAAGGCAGGGCATGATCCACAGGTCCCGCTCAAGCAGTGAGCCGCCGCGCGGCGAGCGGTAGCGCCCCCTTTCCAATCAAGGCGTCATGTCGCGCGGCAGCTGGCCCCCGTTGTCCACGATCTTTTGCAGCACCTGCTTGTGCAGCCAGATGTTCATCGACGCCGTGTCGGAGGTGTCGCCGGGATAGTTCAGTTCCTGCGCCAGTTCCTTGCGCTCGGCCAGCGAGCTCTCCAGGCCGATCAGCTTCATCAGGTCGACGATGGAGGTGCGCCAGTTCAGCTTCTGGTCCCGCTGGTCGTTCATGAAGTCCAGGATGCCGGCAACATCGACCGGCTCGGGCTGGGGCGAGGTCGCGGCTCCGGCGGTGACGGGCGGGGCGGGCTGGGGTGCCGTTGCCGCCGTGGGGGCGGGGTCAGGCTGGGCCGCAGGGGCCTCGGGCTCGCGCTTGAAGATGCCGCCGAGAATCTTGCCGAGAATGCTCATCTGTCGCTCCTGATCGGGTGTGACGGGCACAGCGGATGCGGGCGGGCAAGGTTCCCTGCGACGTTTGCAGCGGTCGCAGGTTCCGGTCGCCCCCGGCGGCCCCTATGTGGAGGGCATGACCGACACCGCACCCCAGACCCCGACCCGCACCCTGACCATCGACTTCGTCTCAGACATCGTCTGCCCCTGGTGTGTGGTGGGGCTGGGCGGATTGCGGACGGCGCTGGAGACGCTGAAGGCCGAGGGGATCGAAGCGCAGATCACCTTTCAGCCGTTCGAGCTGAACCCTCAGATGCCGCCGGAGGGCGAAAACATCGGCGAGCACATTGCCCGCAAATACGGCTCGACCGCCGAACAGTCGGCGGCCAACCGCGCCATGATCACCGAGCGGGCGGCAGAGGCCTGGCAGGGTTTCGAGATGCGGATGGGGCCGGACAGCCGGATCTGGAATACCTTTGACGCCCACCGGCTGCTGCACTGGGCCGGCACGATCGGACGGGACGAACAGGCGGCGCTGAAGGCGGCCCTGTTCGAGGCCCATTTCACCGAGGGCCGCACCATGACCGACCCTCAGGTCCTGGCCGACGCGGCGAAGGCGGCGGGGCTGGACCGCGCCCAGGCGGCCCGTGTCCTGTCAGACGGCCTCTATGCCGCCGAGGTGCGGGCCGAGGAACAGCTGTGGCTGTCGCGCGGCATCAACAGCGTGCCCGCCGTGGTGGTCGAGGGCAAATATCTGATCAGCGGCGGCCAGCCGGCGGCGGTGTTCGAACAGGCGCTGCGGCAGATGGCGGCGTCCTGACGCCTTTGGCCGCCTGTGGCAGGCGATCGGAAAATTGAGTCCACTCAGTCCACCCGGTTGTCCGGGTCCGGGCCTTTGGACGCGACGTGGAGGTAGTGCCAGAGCCGCTCTTCCTGCTCTATCGCCTGCTCCTCCTCGACCGCCTCGGCGTCGACCATGATGCGGACGCGGCTCCAGCGCAGGGCCTCGGCGGCCTGACCCCGCAGCACGGCGCGCTGCATCCGGCGCGAGGCGACGAAGGACAGCTGGCGCAGCTCGACCTGATCCAGGTCGCCGTGGACTTCATTTTCCAGCAGCAGCCCCTCGTCATCGGGGTCCAGGGTGTTGGGCGGGGTCCAGGGCTGGTCCGTGCGCCGCCAGCCCTCGCGCGCCGCCCGGTTGCGCATGGCCGTCAGCCCCACCCCGTGCCGCCGACAGACCTCGCCCCCCGGCAGCCCCGACAGATAATCCTCCCGCACCCGCGCCCAGACCTCATCGGGCGCACTGCGCCCCTTGCCGTACAGCGTGGGTGATCCGTCTGCCATCCGTCTGCCTCCCCGTTTGCGAGTGGGGGCAGGGCTAGCATGCGGCTACGTAAGGATGGGTCGTAGGGGGGCAGTGTTGAGTACGGACCCTAGGGCCGGACCGAATAGCCGTCCGCAGGCGAGATCCAGATAAGGGACTGATCAAGCTCGGTGCGGCGCTGGCCGTCGACGGCGACCTCGGCCCGCAGCGCGTCTCCCTCGGTGACATAGGTGGTGCAGACCTCCGTGCCGAAGCCGTCGAAGGCGGCCACGACCCGCTGGCGCAGCATATTGGCGGTCGCCGCCTCGGTCGGATGGCCGTTGATCAGGAACACCGTGTCCTCGAACCCGCCGACCCGTCCGCACACAGCCCCGTCGCGGATATAAACGGGCTCGGAATCGCGCATGACGATCAGGGGCGACGGATTCACCATCACCTCCGACTGGTTCAGGATCGTTCCGTCAGAGGCAAAGGTATAGCCGGCCAGGGCCGCACAGGTCTTCCGCGCCGTGTCGGGCGAATGGCATTGTAGGCGGCCCTCTCGGGCGGGGGCGAGCGGGTCGGCGGCCTGAACCGGCGCGGCGGCGGCGAGGGCGAGGGTCAGGGCGAGGGTGAACATGCGGTGACAGTGGCGCGGGCGGGAGCCGGAGTCGAGCGCATCTCGCAACGCGATTCCCATGGCGGTGGCCTCCCTGTCATGGGAAGCTGTGCCGGGGTGGAGGATGCACGATGATCACTGTGTTGACGGCGGTGCTGGCGATCCTGTTCGGCGCGCCGCTCCAGGCCTCGGGCGATCCCTATGCAGTGGGCCAGGTCTGGGAATACCGGACCCGCCCGCAGGAGCCGCAATCGCTGCTGGTGATCCGGGAGATCGAGGACAGCGCCGCGATGGGCCGCATCTACCACGTCTCGGTCACCGGCATCCGGGCCGACGCGAAATGGGGACCGACGGATCTGGCCCACAGCCCGGTCAGTCGCCAGACCCTGGATGCGAGCGTGACCCGCCTGTCGGACAGACGCCCGGAACGAATGCCGGACCATCGCCCCGGCATCGCCGACTGGCGCGCCGCCGGGGGCGGCGTCTTCACCATCAGCATCGCCGAGATCATCGACCTGATCGACCAGCAGCTTTGAGGCTTGGCGCGCTGACGAAGGATGGGGTTGGGGGCGAGGGGGGCTCTCCCGACGACCTGCATGCCGCCGAGGTGCGGGCGGCGGATGCGCTGTGGGTCTCGCGCGGGATCAACGGCGTGCCCGCCGTGGTGGTGGAGGGGAAGTGGCTGATCTCGGGGGCAGCCGGCGGGGGTGTTTGAGGAGGCGTTGCGGGGGCTGGCGGGGGAGGGGTGAGAAGACCCCAATCACTTCCCCTAAACGAGAACCTGATTGGCACCGCCGACCCGCATCCAATTCCACTCGTTTCTATCCGGAGCAACACCGTCGAGTAGAGCTTCCACGTAAGAAGGTGTGTCGTTCCGCTCATCGATCAAAAAGATCAACGATCTGCCCTGATTGGTGAGCGGTATCACACGGTCACGCACTGCTTCTCCGACAAATACGGGATTGAGGCGCGCGTCGTGTTTTCGCAACACGCCAATCTCTCCGGAGAGATCATAATAGAGTGCTCCGCTGCTCTTAAACCAGTCCACCACTGCCCGTCGGGTTGCGCCCCCGTAGTCAAAGCGCGGGGAAACTCGCAGGTCAAAAATCGCCCCTGGACGCAAGTTAGCCACGAGACGCCGAACAAAGTCGAACGGAACGGCCTCAAAGACGACCGTGGCGATGAGGTTCTCTTCGTCCCGAGGGAAGAGCGTCATTTGGAGGGGTTGAGCGACCGGCAAACGCATCGCGCTCATTGCGCGCGGCTGCCTAGGGGCGACGGCCCTCAGAAAATTCACCTCGTTAAGTCTAGCCACCTTTATTCCCGCGATTAGCGATCTGGGCTTCCAACTCAGCATACCCAGCAGCACGAAGGTGCCAACTGGTACCCCATTCAGGGTTACCGATATCCATCTTCCCTGTCGTCTTGTCCTTTAATTCCCTCATTTTCAGGAACGCTCGGCGATACATTCGGGGTGCAACGCCTACGAACGGCCTGAACAAAACTTTGGGATGGGTATCATCGTCGCCGACCTTCGTTTTCAGGCGGACGTCAGAAGGGGATGACCATCGACTCGCCACAGTCTCGATGCTGTCTTTGTGTAACGAGAGGGCCTTGCTCTTCGGGTACGGCTCAATGAACTGCACCTCATCGACTCCCGCAGAGACAATGTGTCTCGCGCAATAATGACAGGGGAACGTCGTAACGTAGAGCCGGGTCCCAACTGTGGAAGTTCCAGCGCGAGCGGCTGAAAGCAGAGCATCCATTTCAGCGTGCACCGCGCGACTGAACTCGATCAAATCTCCGATGTCAGTATCACGCAGTTGCACCGAAATCGCCGCCTTTTCTTCCGGAGGAAGAGACTTAAGCGCCGGAATGTTGTCGACGATGCGGGTGGCGATCTCATTTTGCTGAACAGTATTACTGCAATATTTGTTCGAGAAGGCACACCTGTGGTCGCTACCTTCGTCGGCAAATAGTTCACCGTATACGCCGCCACCGGCCCGGGGCGCCTCGTTCGTTCCGGTAGCAATGACGTTCCCGGCATCGTCGATCAGAGCGGCTCCAACCTGCCGCGACAGGCAGGCGCTTCTCATCGACGCACTGTACGCATGATGCATTGCGGTTTCTGCGATCGAAGGCCGGATTACCTCACTGTGACTCACGATCTTGAGAAGGCGAGTGAGCTTCTCATTGACGTTCCAGTCCGAATTTCCCTCGCCATTCTCAAGCAGCCTGGGCTCGCTGTTGTCGACGAAGAAGTCCGACATATGGAAAGCGTCAGAAACTCGCTGCCCATTTTTTGGCCCGCGTTTGGCGTCGCACTTCATCAGCGCTTCCGCCGCTGCCCGCCCGGCATTCTCATACTTCCGAGTGATGCGCGTTATCCGAACGTCCTCGTCACAGACCACGCCGATAAGCACGAAGGCGTCTTGATAGATGTGCCTTAGAACCTCGACCTCGGCCGGATGCCTGATGGCGTCAACGACGTATGCCCGAGGTGTGCCGTCAGGGACCACGGGTTCTGAGCCTTCAATTACGACTGCCTGTTTTTCAGCCCGCAGCACCCGAATACGCGCCGCTATCGCCTCTCCGACCGAGGCAAAATCTGAAGTCTGCGCGCGCATCGCATCGCCGAGGTCCTGCAGCGCCTGAGTGGTTTCGAGACGATCCCGGTCGGCTGGCACTGGCTTACCATTGGCTCGAGCCCACTCTTCGATCTCTCGCCGAGCTTTAACGATGGTCGTCTCGAACCCGCCGATATCCTCGAGGAGGTTAGCTACCAGCTCGGCAATCTCACTCGTACCTGATCCGACATGGCCGACCACGGCTACGACAAGTTCATTGGCGGCCTGACCCACCAGAAGTTCACGCGCACCTACATTGCGCTCATCGTTGTCTGCAGGCGCGGGTCGGGCCGCTTTTGCCGGTTCTGCCATGTGTCCCCCTCAAGCAGCGAGCATACGGTACGTCCGCTGATTCGCTGAGCAGCCCATCACACCTTCACCTCCACCACCCCGCCCCCGGCGCGGAACTTGGCCGACATCTCCGCCATCCCGGCTTCCGCCTCGGCCTCGGCCAGTGAACCGCCCGCATCATTCTGGGCCGCCGCATCCCGGCGGATGTCCAGGCTGATCTTCATGGAGCAGAATTTCGGGCCGCACATGGAGCAGAAGTGGGCCGTCTTGTGCGCTTCCTTGGGCAGGGTCTGGCTTCGCCGACCTTCGGTTCGTCGTGGTATTTGCGGGCGGTTTCGGGGTCGAGGCCGAGGGAACGCGAACCGGGCATTGGCAAAGCCTAGTCTCGATCCGGCCGCTCGCGGTCGAACCACCATTGGGGACGACCGAGATCCTCGGTCAAAGGGCGGCCGTCGCGCACGGCGGCGGCCTGGGGTGCCTCTGAGTGATCGTGCACGGCGTACAGCCCCTCGAAGGCGACAGGGCGCTGGTCGGCGCGAATGTAGCAGCCGTCCAGGTAGACCACGATGTCGCCCGCATCGAAGTCGGCGAGGGTCTCGGCGAGCCATGCGGCCACCGCACGGACCTCGGTCTCGTCTACCTCGGCAAGATCCCGGTCGAGGAGATCGGTCCGGAGAAGGTCTTCATACGACTGTTCGATCTCGACCACCCGGGCGAAGGTGAAAGCCCTCTGACAGATCGCGCAGGAGATCATATAGCCGCAGCCGCACCATGGACAGTCGGCCTGGCCGGGGAGGGCGGCGAGCGGTGCAGTACACCCGCAGTGGGACAGACCCTCATCATTCGCCTTGCAAAGCCATTTGGGCACGAGGATCAGACCTTGACCTCGATGGCCCCGCCCCCGGCGCGGAACTTGGCCGACATCTCCGCCATCCCGGCCTCGGCCGTGGCGGGGGCCAGCAGCGATCCCCCCGCGTCGTTCTGCGCTGCCGCGTCGCGGCGGATGTCCTGGCTGATCTTCATGGAGCAGAATTTCGGGCCGCACATGGAGCAGAAGTGGGCCGTCTTGTGGGCTTCCTTGGGCAGGGTCTCGTCGTGGTATTTGCGGGCGGTCTCGGGGTCGAGGCCGAGGTTGAACTGGTCTTCCCAGCGGAACTCGAACCGGGCGCGTGACAGGGCGTCGTCGTGCAGGCGGGCGGCGGGGTGGCCCTTGGCCAGGTCGGCCGCGTGGGCGGCGATCTTGTAGGTGATGACGCCGTCCTTGACGTCCTGACGGTCGGGCAGGCCCAGGTGCTCCTTGGGCGTGACGTAGCAGAGCATGGCCGTGCCGAACCAGCCGATCATGGCCGCGCCGATGGCGCTGGTGATGTGGTCATAGCCGGGGGCGATGTCGGTGGTCAGCGGGCCCAAGGTATAGAAGGGCGCCTCGTGGCAGTGTTTCAGCTGCTCATCCATATTGGCCTTGATCTTGTGCATCGGCACATGGCCGGGGCCCTCGATCATGACCTGGCAGCCCTTGGCCCAGGCGATCTTGGTCAGCTCGCCCAAGGTGCGCAGCTCGGCGAACTGGGCCTCATCGTTCGCGTCGGCGATGGAGCCGGGGCGCAGACCGTCGCCCAGGGAGAAGCTGACGTCATAGGCCCGCATGATGTCGCAGATCTCTTCGAAATGCTCATACAGGAAGCTCTCGCGGTGATGGCTGAGGCACCATTTGGCCATGATGGAGCCGCCGCGTGAGACGATGCCGGTGACGCGCTTGGCCGTCATCGGGATGAAGGGCAGGCGGACGCCCGCGTGGATGGTGAAATAGTCCACGCCCTGTTCGGCCTGTTCGATCAGGGTGTCGCGGAACACCTCCCAGGACAGGTCCTCGGCGACGCCGTTCACCTTCTCCAGCGCCTGATAGATGGGCACGGTGCCGATGGGGACGGAGGAGTTGCGGATGATCCAGTCGCGGATGTTGTGGATGTTGCGGCCGGTCGACAGGTCCATGACGTTGTCGGCCCCCCAGCGGGTGGCCCAGACCAGCTTGTCCACCTCGTCGTCCACGCTGGACAGGACGGCCGAGTTGCCGATGTTGGCGTTGATCTTCACCAGGAAGTTGCGGCCGATGATCATCGGCTCGACCTCGGGGTGGTTGATGTTGTGCGGGATGATGGCGCGGCCGCGGGCGATCTCCTGACGCACGAACTCGGGCGTCACATAGTCGGGGATGGAGGCGCCGAAGTCCTCGCCGTCGCGGATGCAGGGGGCGTTCTGCTCGCGGCGCAGGTTCTCGCGGATGGCGACATATTCCATCTCGGGCGTGATGATGCCGGCCTGGGCGTATTCGTATTGCGTCACGGGGCGGCCCTCCACGCCCTTGAAGACGCGGTGGCGGCTGGTGTCGAACCGGGGGGCCAGGTGCTTGCCGCTGGCGTGGCCGTTGTCCTCGGGCTTGACCTCGCGCGGGTTGGCGACGGGGGCGATGTCGCCGCGATCCAGCTGCCAGCTGGTCTTCACGTGCGGCAGACCCTTGGTGATGTCGATGGTGACGGTCGGGTCGGTATAGGGGCCGGAACTGTCATAGATGGTCACCGGCGGCTCATTGGCCGACGGGTGGACGGCGACCTCGCGGAACGGCACGCGGATGTCGGGGTAGAGTTCGCCGGCCACATAGACCTTGCGCGATCCCGCCCGCTCGCCGGTCGGGATGGTGCCGGTCTCCTTCATCACCTGCTCACGGGCGTCTTTCAGTGACAGATCGACCGACGGCTCGGTGGTGGTGACGTGGATGTTCATGGCGGCCTCCGAATGGAGGGTCGCGCCGACGCGGGGCGAGAAGGTCCTGTCGCGTGGACCGAAGCGTACTCATCCCTTCGCCGGCATGACCCGGATCAGGTTCGACGGGTCAGGCGACTACGCCAATCTCAGCCGCTCGCATGCGACCCCCCGGAGAACGGCACGACCCTAGGCCGAGATGGCGGCCGGTTCAATCGGCCACGCAGTGATCAGGCGCTCAACCGCCGTTTCGATCCGGGTCCAGCCGCCCTCGTCCAGATCCAGCCCGGCGAAGCGGCCGCGCGCCTGGGCGGCCAGGGCCAGGTGGTGGATGGCCGCCAGCAGCACGGCGTTCAGGGCCATGACGTCGCCCTCGGGCGGCAGGCGAAGTTTCGGACGCCGGGCACGAACCCAGGCCTGCAGGACATCGGACCGCGCCGCCTCCGTCCGCCGCAGCAGGGGCGTGTCCTGGGCCATCTCCCAGGCCAGCAGGCGCAGGATCAGCGGATTGGCCCGCAGCGCCCGCAGATAGGCGGTCAGGGTCTCACGCACGAAGGCCGGATAGCCGGTGGCGGCGGACGGGCCCTGCCGGGCAAGGGTCTGACCCAGCCACAGGTCCAGGCCTTGGGCCAGGCGCGCGACCACGCCGTCGACGCCGTCGAAATAGCGATAGATCAGCTTGCGATCGACGCCCGCCTCGGCCGCCAGGGTCTGGACGTTCAGGCCAGTCCAGCCCTGGGCCAGCAACAGGCGTTCGGCCACCGCCACGATGGCGGCCTCGGTCGCGGCACGATCACGGGGGCGGGCAGGCGACTCGTTCGACATGTCCCGAGCATGGGACAGGGGCCGGAATCTCACAAGAGGCTGACAGGCGAGCGGCCCGGCCTGGTGTCGGGGGGGCGTGACCAGGCCGGGCCGTAATACCCGACGGAAGAACTCGACATCGGGACGAAGGTGAAACCGGCGGCCATGCCTTCCGGTTCCACCCGCCGGTAACACTGGCATCGAAAGATCGGGCAACTGCCCCGTTGGGCCGCAGATGCGGGGCTTGAGCGCGGAGGGGTCAGTCCGCCTTCAGGTTCTCGACCACGCCGCGCAGCTTGGGCGGCAGGGCTTTGGGGCGGCGGGTTTCGGCATCGACATAGACGTGCACGAAATGGCCGATGGCGGCCGGGACCGCCGTGCCACGGCGGAAAACGGCAAAGCCGTAGGTGACGCTGGAGTTGCCGATGCGATCGACCTTGATCCCGACCTCGATGACATCCGGAAAGGCGAGGGACGAGGTGTAGCGGCAGCCCGAATCCACCACCAGACCGATCGATTCATCCAGTGCGCCGGCGACCAGAAGGTGAGCGTTCACCGCCGAATCCACGAACTCGTAGAATTTGGCATTGTTGATGTGGCCGTACTGATCGTTGTCCGCCCAGCGGGTCGAGACCATGTGAAAGGCCTTGTAGGTCGCGCGTTCGGCCAGGGGGCCTTCGTCTCGGGCGGGCATGGAGGATCCTTCCTTCTGGGTGCTACCGCCTCCGACGCGGTCGTCGGCTACTTGAGCACGGGTTGGTCTTTGGGTGCTACCGCCGCCGACGCTGTCGTCGGCAGCCGGAGCACAGTGTCCGTGGTCGAGGCTCGGGCTTGGCTTGCGTCGCGTCAAGCGCCTAGCGTGCGGCGGATGGAGACTTCGGCATGAAAACGCACGCAGCAATCCTCAGGGCGACCGGCCTGCAAAGGCCCTATGCCGACAGTCGCCCGCTGTCGATCGAGGCCGTCGACCTGGATCCGCCGGGGCCCGGCGAGGTGCTGGTGGCGATCAAGGCAGCGGGGCTGTGCCATTCGGATCTGTCGGTCATCAATGGCGATCGGCCCCGTCCCCTGCCCATGGCCCTGGGACACGAGGCGGCCGGGGTGGTGGAGGCCCTGGGCGAGGGGGTCACGGACCTGAAGCCCGGGGACCGGGTCGTCATGGTCTTCATGCCGTCCTGCGGCCACTGCAGTCCCTGTGCCGAGGGACGCCCGGCCCTATGTGAACCGGGTGCCGCAGCCAATGGCCGGGGCGAGCTGCTGGCCGGAGGACGACGCGTCCATGCGGGGGCCGAGCCGATCCATCACCATCTGGGCTGTTCCGCCTTTGCCGAGCACGCGGTGGTGTCGCGGCGCTCGCTGGTGCGGGTGGACGATGACCTGCCGTTCGACCAGGCGGCGCTGTTCGGCTGTGCCGTCCTGACCGGTGTCGGAGCGGTCGTGAATACGGCCGGCGTGCGGGCGGGGCAGTCGGTGGTGGTGGTCGGTCTGGGCGGTGTGGGCCTGGCCAGTGTGCTGGGGGCGCTGGCCTGCGGGGCCACGCCCGTCGTGGCGGTCGATCTGGACGAAGACAAGCTGGCCCTGGCGCGCACCCTCGGACCCGTCGCCACGGTGAATGCAGGCGACGCCGATGCGGTCGAGCAGGTTCGGGCCCTGACCGGCGGCGGCGCCGATGTGGCGATTGAAATGGCCGGCTCGGTGCGCGCCCTGGACGCCGCCTGGCGCATGACGCGGCGCGGCGGCCTGACGGTGACAGCCGGTCTGCCGCCGCCCGACGCGACCCTGGCGGTCAATGTCGTGTCTCTGGTCGGTGAGGAGCGGACGCTGAAGGGCAGCTATATCGGCACCTGCGTGCCCAGCCGCGACATCCCCCGCTATATCGCCCTGTTTCGCCAGGGGCGGTTGCCGGTCGATCGTCTGATGAGCGGCTCGGTGCCCCTGGACCAGATCAACACCGCCTTCGACCGGCTGGCCGAGGGACGGGTGGTGCGCCAGATCGTCAGCTTTGAAGGCTCATAGATCGCTGCCGCGCCGACGCCTGCGCCGCAGACGACGAAGGGCGGTCCGGATCTGGGGGGCCATGAACAGGGCGATCACCCCGATGACGATGGCGATCACAAGGAAGGTCGGCAGCATGGGCGGCCTTGATGTTGGCGGGGGCGGGGAGGCAAAAGGCCCAAAGCGTGACGTTAAGGCCTGACCGCCCAGTGCCGAATGTCCGGCCATCCCGCATTTGGGATTCGTCGCGTCAGTCCAGCTTCATCATCCAGCCGTTCCAGCGGCGGCGGGCCAGTTCGATACGGCGCCCCTCGGCCCCGGCCAGGGCGGCCATGCGATAGGCCCCGGGCGAGGTGCCATAGGTGGCGCTGAAGGCCCGGCTCATATGGCTTTCGGTCGCGAACCCATGGGCGGTGGCCAGGGTGGAGAGCGGCAGGGCAACGCCGTCGTCCAGCGCGGCGCGCAGGGCATCCAGACGCACCGCCTGGATATAGCGCGACACCCCACCCTGACGTTCGAACAGCCGGTAGAGGGCCGATCGCGACAGGCCGACCGCGGCCGCAAGGCTTTCGGCCGACAGGCTGCGATCCGAAAGGTGCAGCGCCAGATAGCGGTCGACGGCGTCGCGCTGGGCCAGTTCCTGTTGCAGGGCCTGGCTGCGGGGGCTGGGCCGGGCCGAATGCCAGGCGGCACCGAGAATCTGGATGAAGGCGCGGCACAGGCCGGGTACGGCCGCAGGGTCCAGGGTCGGGGCACGATGGGCGAGCGAGGCCATGAAGTCGGCCAGGACGTCGCTGCGCGGAGACGTGACGATATGGCCATGCGCTGTGGCCAACTGGCTGCCCAGGGCGGCCTCCATCAGGTCCCGCGCCACGCTGGCGGTGACCAGGACGGCGTCGCGGATCTCGGTGTGGCTGGGCTTCTGCATGTCGGTCAGAATGACGTCCCCCGCATAGGCGACGACCGGCCCGGTATCGCCCATGTGTATGATCTGGCTGCCCGACACGACCAGGGTCACCACGAAATGGTCGAATCCGTCCGCATGGACGCGGGCCTGGCGGGCATGCACCACCCCGGACAGCTGGCGATGGAACAGGATGATCCGGTCCAGACGCGTGGCGCTGACCTGCGCCCGGAACGGACCCGTGCCGCGCGTGACGTCGGCCCCCGAGGCGTAAAGCTCGCGATAGCGGTCGAAGGCCTCCTCCTCAGGCAGGTCGTCGCTGGAAAAGCGGAACTGCTCGATCATGGGGCCGCGGCCTCTGTGCGCGTGGCCTGCGCCAGGCGCATCCATGCTGAATGCCCGGCCAGGGCAGAGGCTGTGACAACCAGACCCGCTGTCCCCATGACGGTAACCAGGGACAGGCTGAGCCCTGTCGCGTGGGGGAACAGGCGGTCGCTGACGACCCCGGTCAGCAGGGGCCCCAGCGCCGACCCCAGAACAGCGACAATCGCCAGATAGAGGCTGACCATCGAGCCCTTCAGGGCCGGCGGACTGAGCGGATGGATGGCGGCCAGGGCGACCAGAGCGGCTGCGCCTCCGCCAGCGGTGATGAGGGTCAGGCCCGCCACCGCACCGATCGGCTGCTGTGCCACGGCCAGGATGGACGCGCCGGCCACCGCCACGGCGGCGCCGGCCACCATCAGAACGCCCGGCCCCCCGCCGCGCGCCAGATGGCGATCCAGCAGCCAGCCCGCCCCCATATGGCCGATGGGGGCCGCCACCAGGACGACGGCTCCGGCCAGCAGGGCGCTGTCGGCCGGGCTGAGGCCGATGGACCGGTTGAAGATGGAGGGCACCCAGCCAGCCGCAGCCTGAACCATCAGGATGATGCCGGACGCCGCCAGGATATGCAGACCCAGGCCCAGGGGGTGCCGCGCGATGCGGGCCAGGGCCCGGCCCAGCCCGGCCTGGGGCAGAGGCGGGACATCCGTGCCCCGGATCTGGCGCAACAGCAGCGCGACCAGGATCAGGTTGGGCACGACCATCGCGACGATGGCCAGGCGCCACGGCTCATCCCCGGCGGCGGCGGGAAACTGGGTCAGAATCACCAGGATCAGACCGCCGATCAGCAGGGCCCCGCTGCGACCCGTGGCGGAACCGGCGGTAAAGACAGACGTGGCCCGGCCGAGCTGCGGAGCAGGCACGCCCTGGGTCAGCAGCCGAAGCGCGGTCGGTGCGAAGGCCGCCTGTCCAAGCCCCAGCAGCAGCCGCGAGGCCAGCAGGGCCTCATAAGAGGCTGACAGGGCGAAGGCGAGACTGGCCAGGGTCCACAGCAGAAGGCATCCGACGAGCAGCGAACGCACGCCCAGCCTGTTGTGCCGGGTCCCGGTCAGCAGGGTGGCGATCGCGAACACCGCAACGAAGGCCGGGCCCTGCAAGGCCCCGATCTGGGTGTCGCTGAGGCCAAAGGCCTGTTTCAGCGAGGGCGCGAACACGGCGGGCAGGGACCGATCGACGAAGGCGGCGAAATGGCAGGCCGCTAAGAGGATCAGGGTGCCCGGACGCAGGGAGACGAGGGGCTGGGGCGGCAATCCATGTACTCAAATGACTGAATCAGCGCGCCATTGGTCATAGGATGACGTTGGTATGCAAGCGGCGATGCAGGCCATGGCCAGCACCTCGGCCGAATCCACCAGCGGCACGGTCACGTCCTCGGCGGTCAGCAGCAGCGGCACCTCGGTGCATCCCGCGATCACGACCTGGGCCCCCTCCGACACCAGGGCGGCGGCGAGGCGGCGCATCTCGGCGCGTGGACCCGGGCCCACATCCCCCCGCTTGACCGCAAAGACGGTGTCCAGAAAGGCGCGCCGGTCGCCGCTGTCCAGCACCACGGCATCTCGCCCCTGGCGATCCAGTTCGGCGACATAGAGGTCCTGACCGCCGGGCGTGGCCAGGATGCCGACCCGCTGGGCACCGGTCTGGACCGCTGCGGTGGCCGTCCGCTCGATCATGTCGATGAAGGGGATGCCGGCCGCCCGGATGGCGGCGGCATGGGCGTGGGCGGTGTTGCAGGGCATGGCCAGCACCTGGGCTCCCATGTCTCGCAGGGAGGTCGCCATCCGGCCCAGCGCCTCGGCGGCCCCTGGCGGGTTGCGATGGCGGTTCGGGACCTGGGGGTTCATGTCCATCAGGACGCGGATGTGATCCTCGTCATGCTCGGCGGGCGTCAGGGTGACCAGACGGTCCAGAAAGGCGACCGTCGCCGCCGGTCCCATCCCGCCCAGAATGCCCAGGATCCGCGCCATGACTAAAGCGCCCCTTCGAGTTCGCCCTGATAGCCGAACAGCCCCTGGGCCCCGCCCGTGTGCAGGAAGACGACCGTTTCGCCCTGGAACCGGCCGCTCTTGGCCAGGGCGATCAGGCCCTTCATCGCCTTGCCGGTATAGACGGGGTCCAGCAGGATCGCGTCCGTCCGCGCCGCCAGTTTCAGGGCCTCGATGACCGCCTCATCCACCAGGCCATAGCCCTCGCCCACATAGTCGCAGTCGGCCACCACCATCTGCGGCGTGACCGCATCGGGCCGCCCCAGCAGGGCCGCCGTCTGGTGGGCCAGTTTCAGTACATTGGCCTCCTGCCGCGCCTTGGGGGCCCGCACGCCGATGCCCAGGACGGGAATGTCCGCCCCCATGACCGCCAGGCCCGCGACCAGACCCGCATGGGTGCCGGCGCTGCCGGTCGCCGTCACGATGTGATCGACGGGCAGGTCCAGCTCGTCCGCCTGGACCACGATCTCGCGCGCGCAGTCGACATAGCCCAGGGCTCCAATGGCGTTGGATCCGCCGCCGGGGATGACATAGGGACGCCCGCCGCGCGCGCGAACTTCCTCGGCCGTCGTCTTCAGCTCGGCCACCATGTCCGTGTCGCGGGGCACGGTCCGAAGGGTCGCGCCAAACAGCCGGTCCAGCAGGACATTGCCGTTGTTCAGGTAATCGTTCGCCGTCGATCCCGTGCGCGCCTCCAGGATGATGTCGCACTTCAGCCCATGCGCCGCAGCGGCCGCCGCCGTCTGGCGCACATGGTTGGACTGGACGGCGCCCTGGGTGACCAGGGTGTCCGCGCCCTGCTCCAGGGCGTCGCCCAGCAGGAACTCCAGCTTGCGCGTCTTGTTGCCGCCGCCCGCCAGGCCGGTGCAGTCATCCCGCTTGATCCAGAGGTCGATACCCAGGGCTTCGGACAGGCGCGGCAGAGGCTCCAGCGGCGTCGGCAGATGCGCCAGCCGGACGCGAGGGAAGCGGGCGAGATGCATGGGGTGGCTCCGGTGGTGTGACGATCGTCAGCCTTAAGCCCGATCGCACGGCCACGCGAGACACATCAGTCGTCCAGACGGCCCATCAGGGCCAGGGCCCCCACGGTCGCCAGCACGCCCAGAGCGAAGGCCGCCACGATCGACCCTGTGGCCACGGCGGTCGAGACGGTCACGGGGCGGGCCTCGTACCATTCCACGATGTCGGCTTCGTCCAGATCGTCCTCGTCATAGATCAGGTCTTCGGCGGTCATGGGGCATCTCCGTCGTGGGTTCGGCGGAATAATCCGCACAGAGGACCGGGGTTCCTGTCGGGCAGATGCCGTGACAGCTTCAACCGATTGAGCTAGACGCGCAAACCGATTCCAGACGCGCTCATGCCGCGAGGCCCGAACCCAGCAATGGGGCCAGCCGAGCGATAGCGCCCTTCAAGAGCTTCTTCATGGCCGGCCATTCCAAGTTCAAGAACATCATGCACCGCAAGGGGCGCGCCGACGCGCAGCGGTCCAAGCTGTTCTCCAAATTGTCGCGCGACATCACTGTGGCGGCCAAGTCCGGACTGCCGGACCCGGCCATGAACCCGCGCCTGCGCCTGGCCGTCAACAACGCCAAGGCCGAGAGCCTGCCCAAGGACGTGATCCAGCGCGCCATCAACAAGGCCTCGTCGGGCGACGCCGATACGATGGAAGAAATCCGCTATGAGGGCCGTGGCCCGGGCGGGGTCGGCATCATCGTCGAGGCGCTGACCGACAACCGGAATCGGGCGGGCTCCAACATCCGCGCCGCCTTCTCCAAGAATGGCGGCCAGCTGGGCGAGATCAACTCGGTCGCCTTCATGTGGGACCGGGTCGGCAAGATCGTCTATCCGGCCGAGGCCGGCACCGAGGATGCCGTGATGGAAGCCGCCATCGAGGCCGGGGCCCAGGACGTCGAGAGCGATCTGGTCAAGCCCGACATCTATGAGGATGCGCCCGGCCACACCATCTGGACCGCCTTCGAGGACCTGAACGATGTGGCCGAGGCCATGTCCAAGGTCCTGGGCGACCCGAAGTCGACGGCACTGGTGTGGAAGCCGCAGTCGGAAGTGCCGGTGACCGGCGAGACGGTCGGCACCCTGATGAAGCTGCTGGATGCCCTGGACGCCGAAGACGACGTCTCGGCCGTCTATTCCAACGAAGACATCTCGGACGAGGATCTGGCCAAGCTGGGCGGGTGATCGCGATCGCCCGGATGGCCGGATAGCCGGAACCCACCAGAGCATCGCTCCGTTGACGGACGATGACCTTTGTCGACTTTCTTGGTCTGCTGCCGCCGGTGGCGGGATCCGTCCTGGCCGGCGGCCTGATCGGGCTTGAGCGGGAGTGGCGGGGCAGGGCGGCGGGTTTTCGCACCCATATTCTGGTTTGCCTGGCCTCGACCCTGCTGATGCAGGCGGCCATGATGCAGGGCGACTGGGCCTTCGAGGCCCTGCCGGACGAGAACATCGTCACCGATCCCACGCGGATGGCCCATGGCGTGCTGACGGGGATCGGCTTTCTGTGTGCAGGCGTCATCTTTCGTACCGGCTTTTCAATCCACGGGCTGACGACGGCGGCCTCGCTGTGGATCACCTCTGCGATCGGAATCCTGTTCGGGGCCGGGCTCTATGCCCTGGCGGCATTGGGAACGGCGGTGACCGCCTTGATCCTGGTGGGGCTGCGCCTTGTCAGCGCCAGCCTGCCGACGCGCACAATCATCGACGCGGTCGTCTGCTGGCCCCGCGATGCGCCGGAAGTTGCACTGGCTGTGGAGCAGGCTCTGCGCGGGGTCGACGAGGCCGCGCGGTCCGACCGGTTCGAACTGGTCGATGAAGGGCGTCTTCTTCGCCGTTCGTGGCGGCTGAAGGTCACGGGGCAGGCGGACCTGAAGGCGTTGGCCGCGCGTCTGGAGGCCGTGCCCGGCGTCGCGGCCTATGCCCTGGACCCGCGCGACGATTGACGCACGCGGCGTCACAGGCGATGGCTGGCGGTCTCGGGTTCAGGAGTTTGAAGATGCGGCGTCTGGCATGTTTCGCGGGCATTGTGGCGGCGGCCCTGGCCGCACCGGCCCTGGCACAGGAGGCGGCGCCTTCGCCCACGCAGCGCTATTTCTCCGATATGGAGCGGTTCTGCCTGGCGACCGGGGGGGATCGGGATCTGGCCCTGTCGGCCGCGGAGGCTGCGGGCTGGACGGCTGCGCCAGAGGCCATGGTTGCGGCCATGGTCAATCCCGACGCGCCCGAGATTGCAGTACGCCTTTCGCCCACCACTGGCCCGGATCAGCCGCAGGCGCAGCTGATGCTGTCCGTCTCGCCGCCTATGCCTGAAACGGGTGTCGTCGTTCGGGTGTGCGTCGTCGTGGCTGAGCCCGACGCCGAAATCGATGCGGGTAACCTGGTCGAACTAGCCACTGCCCGGCTGGGCGTCGAGCCGGGCAATGCGCCACAACCGGTCTGGATCTATTCGGGAACCGGTCCCTATGTCAGCGAACTCGATCTGGCGATGAGCGGCAGCAACGCCATGTTCGAAACGGCTGCCGAGCGCCCCATCTATATGCTGACCTTGACGCGCGCTGCGCCGGGCCAGGCCAATCTGGCCTTGCTGCGGGCCGGCCGCTGACCGGATTCAGGTCGTCGAAGGGACATAGGCCCCGTTGACGCAGATGGCGAAGGTCAGGGCCATCAGGGGCTGGAGGTTGGTGTGGGGCTGGCCGCCGCCGACGTTCGATACCGCCGCGGGGCTCAAGGTCGTATTGGGCGAAACGGGGCCTGCGTAATAGTTCTCCGCCACATCGGTGCTGCCTGTCGTCAGTGACGTCAGAACCCGGCTGGGGCGGGTCGTTCCGCCGGGTGCCGCGACCAGATCCGTATAGGCCCCGGTCCCGACGGTCAGAGCATGGCTGTGGGTCGGCAACTGAGCGGAGTTCAGGGTCACGTCGTTCTGGCCCGAGGCCTGGCCCAGCATGCGCGGCGACAGACCCGGGCCCTGACCTTGGCCCATCACCGCCCGCCCGCGCAGATCGGGCAGCACGAACTGCCCCTCGGCCGGGGGCGGGCCGTAGGTGTTCGCGATAGCCACGAAGAGCTGCGGATAATCCGAAATAGCGACCGCCCGACCGTCGCAGGGCAGCCAGTTGGGCGGGCAGAAATCAAAGGCGAACACCCGGATTTCCGATGTGAAGGCGTCTTCTTCGGGGTCCATCGGCCCTGCTCCGCAGTCAGTTGGGGTAGCGGCCCTTGACGCAGACGATGAAGGCGATCGTCTGGGCGGGCATGAGGTTGGTGTGGGGCTGGTTGCCGCCGGCACTGGTCACGGCATGGGGCGCGCAGATCTGGCTGGTATCGCTCGGACTGGTCTTGGGCCGATAGGCGCGGCTGTCCTGCTGGACCGTGGCATGCATCAGATCGACGCCTGGGATCAGCGATGTGCCCAGACCCCCCGAATAGTTCAGGTCGTGGCTATGCTGGGGAATCTGGGCCAGGGTCAGGGTGGCATACTGCTGGCCGAACTGCTCGCCGAGGGAGCGCAGCGAAAGGTTCGCTCCCTGACCCACGCAGACCGGCAACCGCCCGCGCATGTCGGGCAGGCCGAAGGTGGTGTTGCCGTCACCGCCATAGATGGTGCCAAACAGCGAATAGAGATGCGGATAGGTGGCGATCGGCACGGCCCGTCCGTCGCAAGGCAGCCAGCCGTCGGGACAGCTGCCGCCCGCCATCATGCGGATTTCGCCGATTATCGGATTCATGGTGAATCTCCCCTTCGTCGGCGATCAGGCGCGATTGGGCACAGTGCCCTGCACACAGATGCAGAACAGCAAGGCCAGGCTGGGTTGCATATTGGTGTGGGCGTAACCCCCGCCGGATTCGCCCAGTGTGCCCGGCACGAAGGCCGCAGGTTGTGTGGGGGCCCCATACAGCAGGGCGTCATTCGCAGAGGCCGTGGCGTGACGGTTTACGGTCGACGGCATGGCATTGGTGGCATTGCCGGTGGTCCCGGTCTGGGTCGTGGCGCGGACGGAATGCAGATGGCGAGGGATCTGGTCCAGGGTCAGGCTGACCGTTTCGGTGCCCCCGGTCTGGCCCATACTCCAGACCGGGCCGGTGCTGCCCGGAACCTGGCCGATGTGGATCGGCGTGCGGCTCTGCAAATCCGGCAAGGCGAAGGTATTGACCCCGTCGCCGCCGTACCGTGCGCCTATGATACTGAATAACTGGACATTTTCTCGAACGGACAAGATGGCGCCGTCGCACATCATCCAGCCCGTGGGAATCTGGCAGGCTCCGAACAGGCGGATCTCGCCAAAATAGGCGTCGGACATGGCGGCTGCTCAGGGGGCGCTGCTTGAGAGAGTGACCCCGGCCGACAGCGTTCCCCAATGTCCGCCGACCCGTGATCGCTGAAACCTATCGCGAGTCGGGAGCGCTGCAATATCCGTGTGGAGAGACAGAACCTCTTGGAGTCCGGGACTAGGCGGGATCGGGCGGGACCAGGTGGGATGAAATCCCCGCTACGTAAGGGTCTCTCCGAAAAAATCGGCGGCGTCGGCGGTGCGTTGCACTGTCTAGAGTCGGCAGCGAAATAGACACCAGCGGGACAGGACCGGCCGGAGTCTGGCCGTTGGACGCCATGGCCGTTGAGGCGTCGCTTAGGCGCTTCTAAACGGCCTCTGAATCAGGCGTGGCGGGGATTGAGGCCACATGGGGAGATGGCGCCTCGGACGAGCATCGGGGTCCTGGCCGAGCGAAGCCGATCGCCGAAACTGGGACTCAGGGGGTCCCAGTTCGCTCGCGAGGTGAAGAACCCTTGTGGCGCGGGCGTTTGGGGCGGTTCGAGGCCGTCGAAGTGGCCGATTGTCCAGGTGCGAAACTGGGACCCCTTTCGGCGAGGCGATCGAGGGTGCGGCCGGCGGCGGCGAGGCGCTGGGCGGTCCGCTGTAGGGCGGCGATTTCGGTGGCGAAGCGATGGGCCATGGGAGCCAAACGCCCCACGGGCGGGCTTGTCCCCAGAATAGAACAAGACGTGAACATTGCGCTTGCGGCAGCGGGGGCAGATCCGTAGGAGTCCGGCCGGGTCGGCAACATTGGAGATGAAGATGGATGCGACCCAAGCCCCAGCTGCGCCTGACGACCAGCAGGTCGTGCTGCAGCTGATCGCCTTGCTGCGCGAGCCGACCGACACGGCTATGCGCGATGCCTTGATGCGGCTGGAAGCGATGCGCCCTGGGTCGATCGCCGGTATTCGGCGGGCAGTGTCACGGCTGACACTGGCAAGGTCGTTCGAGAACCGCTCTCTGAATTAGCCGCCATGTCATTGGGAGGGGGCTTCACGCTGGCCCAAGTGATCGCGCGCGGCGGCAAGGCTCGTTGGCAATGTTCCGTGTGTCAGGGGCAAGGGCCCGTCGACCTGGTCGCCGTCGCGGCCGCGCTGGGCCTGGACGCGACCCTGGGCAATCGTCGGCCGCGCTGCCGGGTGCCGGGCTGTCCCGGTCGGGTGCGGTTCCTGGATGCCAACAGTTTCTGGCCCCTGCCGCTGGATACCATCACCGAGGCCGACGAGGCCTGGTGGACGTTCAACGATCAGGAGCGGGCCCAGCTGCACGCCCTGGGCTGGCGCATGTTCATGGGGAAATGGATCGCGCCCGACGAGCCCGGGCGGAAATGAAGAGCGGCGCTTACTGCCGGGCCACCGCTCACACAGCCGGCACTGCCTCTCGACAGCGCAGCCGAGGCCTATAGGGTTCCCGATTATGTGCGGACGCTTCGACACCAGCCATCTGACCTGGGCCCAGATCCATGAGGCGCTGCTGACCTATTCGACGGTCAGGACTGCCCCACTCAATCTGGAGCCGAACGACGACGTCCGGCCGACCACGGCCCAGGTGACGGCACGGATCGAGGATGGGGCCTGGGTGCTGGAGAAGATGCGCTGGGGCCTGGTCCCGTTCTGGCGGAACGGCAAGCCACTAAAGGACACCCAAAAAGGCGCAGGCGACGGGTTCAAGCTGTCGACGTTCAATGCGCGGGTCGAGACCTGCGCGGGGACATCGACCTTCCGCGAGGCCTTCCGGCGGCGGCGGTGCATCGTGCCGGCGAGCGCCTGGTATGAATGGACGGGCACGGCTGGCGGCAAGACAAAACATACCTTCCGGCGAGCAGACGGCGGCCCGATCTGGTTCGCGGGCCTGTGGGACCGGGTGACCACGGCCGACGCGGGCGAGGTGGCCAGTTTCACCATCCTGACCGGGCCGTCGGCCGGGATGCTTGCCGACTATCACGATCGCGCCCCCGCCATCCTGGAGCCCGAGGACTGGGCGCTGTGGCTTGACCCCGGCCAGGACGCGGCGGCGCTGCTGGCGTCGGTTCGACCCGAGCGATTCGAGAAGGCGGCCTGATGTTCGTGAAGTTCACCTCGGTCGAGGGTCCGCCGATGTATGTGCGGGCGGCACGGGTGCAGGCCTTTACCGGCGGGCCGGACGGGACGACGCATCTGATGCTGTCGGCCTCGCTGAGCCTGATCGTGGCGGAGGAGCCGGAAACGGTCGCGCGCATGCTGACCCCTAGCGACGGTGATGCCTAGTTTGTCGCTCTGCTTTCGGCCAGAGCGCAGAACGGCCGGCTCTGGGTTCGTCCCCGCTCGCTGGCGCAATAGGCGAGGAGCTGTCCGGCACCGTGTCCGCCGAACCTGATGTCACTGGTCAGGTTCAGCACCCGGCCTACGCTCAGATTGTCGAGACGGGCTGCTCGAAGATCGGCCATGGGAAAGGTCAGGGTCATGACGTGGACGGTCCTGGGATTGCCCAGGCGGTCGGTCGCGGCGCTGGAGACTGACAGGTCCAGCTTGTTCGCTTGAGCGGCGTCATCTGTGGCCCCGGACTGGATCACCGCAGCAATGGATTTCACCGCGTCTCCGACGCGGAAAACATAGTCAGCATCACCTGCTGTGCCGTCCAGCTGGAGGCCCACAATCAGCGCGTCCTCGAACGGGAGGACCGAGTTGATCCCCTCGACCGAAGACGCAATCGAAGTGGGTTCGGCAGGAACCACCGACCCTGGTTCCAGGGGAGGTTCCCCCGCGCATCGCCCGATCACAGTGGCGAGAATGCCCACACCGACCAAGATCGCGAGCGTGCGATACGCGATGAGTGCGAACCGGGAGGGCTTGGTGTCGGACCGGGTCATGACAGCATCGACGATATCTGTAGCAGCAGAGCCAGGACCATGCCCATGACCATGATCGCCAGGGCGGAGAAGCTGATCAGCAGCAGCTTGGAGGGCTTTGGTTTCTCGATCATACGACCGTTCCTGTCCAAAGGACCTTGCCGATGATGGCTAGGTCGTCGGCTGCGTCACCGGTGACCAGCTCGGGCGGGTAGTTCTCGTTGTCGGAGATGATCTCGATGCCGTCGAGGCGGCGGCGCAGGCGCTTGATGCGCAGCTCGTCGCCCGTGCGGAAGGCGAAGACCCCCTCCCGCAGTCGAACATCCTTCAGATCGGTCAGGACGCGAGCCCCGTCGGCAATCTTGGGATGCATCGAATCGCCTTCGGCTATGAAGACCGCCAGCCCATCGGCGGTGGTGCGGCCAATGTCGCGCAAAAGGCCACGATCGAAAGGCATTTCCCCGATCACCTCGGCCGCATCGGCGAAGGCCGCGACGCCAGCGGCCAGGCGGACGTCATAGATGGGCACGCTCAGATAGCCGCTGGCGGCCGCATTCGGTGAGCCGCGCCCAGTCGCCAGCCAGATCAGATCGGCCCCAACTTCTCGCGCAAGCCGGATAGACGCGTCCAATCCCGGATCGGCACCTTGCAGGATCCGCGACAGCGTCGAGGTCGAGATATCGGCTCTCTTGGCCAGATGTGCCTGCTGCATTGAACCCATAGCGATTTTGAGCCGTGCGCCAAAACCGGACGTAGGCTCCCATGCCTGATGATCGTTAACCGTTGACTGTCCCATAATTGGCTATTAGCGTCCCGGAAATGGGATTCGCGTCCCAGGGGAGAATGACGTTTGACCAAGCCTGCGCACAAAGAACGGATAAAGGCGGACCTGAGGATCAAATTCGGGACGCTGCGTGCATTTGAAGAGCGCCAAGGCTTGCCCGCCGACTCGACCCGCGACGTCCTGCGTGGCCGCAAATCGCTTCGCGTCGAGACCGCCATCGCGGGTGCCTTGGGCAGGCCGATATCCAAACTGTTCCCGCATAGAAAAGCCGATCATCCGCGCGGTATCGAATCCACAAAACGGGATGATACCCCTCAAAAGCGGGACGCGCACCGTCTAACGACGCGGGGCTTTTAGACATGGCCCGCCGCGTCATCCCCGCCGTGCCGATTGCCGCCCAGCTGATCGCCGTTCGCCGTGCCGCCAGCAGCGCGGCCGTCGTCGCCCATGAGGCCAAGGCGATCAGCCGGAGCCACCGCGCCAAGGCGACGGCACACCGCGATGCCCTGGCCCAGGCCGCCGCCACCCTGATGGCCGTGCGCGATAGCGCCGAAGCCCTGTCGATGCTGCCCCAGGCCCAGAGAGACAAGCTGGCGACCGCTCTGGTGGCCGGTGGCTATCGCGCGGTGCTGATCGAACAGCCCGCCTCGATGGAGGCTGTCCATGACTGAGGTCAGCCATCCGATCGCGCGGTCGATCTATCACCTGCCGCTGGACCTGATCGACTGGGACGGTGGCCTGCGGCCGCTGGACCCGGTCTGGGTCGAGGCCCTGGCGGCCATGATGAAGCGGGACGGCCAGCGCCGCCCGATCGAGGTGCACCCGACGCGGAACGGCCGGTTCAAGGCCATGGCCGGTCGCCATCGCGGTGCGGCGGCGGCGCTGCTGGGCTGGACCACCATCGATGCCGATGTGCTGGACCTGGATGCCCTTGACCGGCGCGCGACCGAGGTCAGCGAGAACCTGCACAAGCTGGGCCTGTCGCCACTGGACCGGGCGGCATTCGTCGCCGAACAGGTGTCGATCGAGAAGGCCCGGGCCGGGGTGTCGGAGGATGTGTCGGCCCAATCCGTGGCCGCCACGGCGCGCTGGGCTGATCGGATCGGAAACGAGGCCGACGATGCGAGTCGCATCGTGAGACTCGCATTCGGTTTTGCCGATGCCACGGCTGAAAAGGTCGGCCTTTCCCGCGCATCGATCTATCGCGACCTGGAGCTGCACCGGGGCCTGATGCCTGATGTGGTCGAGGCCATCCGGGCCCTGCCGGTTGCCTCCAATGCCAGCCAGCTGCGCGCTCTGGCCCGCCTGCCGGAGCGTGAACAGCGCGAGGTCGCGGCCCTTGTGGTCGACGGGACGGCCAAGGGCGTCACCGAGGCCGTGGCCATGATGCGCCAGCGGCCCGTGAAGTCGCCCGAGCAGAAGGCCGTGTCGGCCATCCGGGGCAACTGGGCGCGGCTGTCCGAGCGGGAGCTGAAGGCCTTGATCCGCGACCTGCCGATGCCGCGCGGGGTGGTCCTGGTCATCGACGGCGAGACGATCGGGGGCGAGGCATGAGCCGCCCCCTCCTGGCCCAGGGCGTCAGTCTGGTCGTGTCCCGCCATGCCGAGGTCTATGTCGAGTTTCGCGACGCAGCGGGGAATGTGTTCGCGATCGCCGGGCTGACGCTGGGCGCGGCCGAACAGGTCCGGGACCAGATGATCGACGCCTGCCACCGGGCGGCGACGGCCTCGGCCCCAACCGGGGTGGTGCACTGATGCCCAAGCGCACGCCCGCCTTCGATCCGGCACAGATGGCCTTTGGCTTCGAGCCGCCCAAGACGCTGGCGTCCGACGGCATGCTGGAAGGGATCGAGCGCCAGATCACCAGTGCGGTCGCCCTGATCCTGAAGGACGACGACCGCGACCGGTTCGATGTGGCGGCCGCTATGAGCCGAATCGCCGGAACCGACATCACCAAGGGCATGCTGGACAAGTATTCGTCTGAGGCCAGCGAAGACCACAACATCAGCGCCGGGCGGTTCCTGGTGATGGTGGCGGCCACGGGCCGTTACGACGTGCTGGAAGCCTTCGTCCGCAAGATCGGCTGCGCCCTGGTCGTGGGCGAGGAGGTCCTGACCGTCGAGCTGGGCCATGTCGCGGCCCAGATCGAGCGCCTGCAGGAACGCCAGCGTCACCTGAAGCGCGCCGCCCCCGCCATCACGCGCAAGGGACGGACCGGATGACGGTGCTTCATACCCTTTCGATCATTTCTCCGACCACTGCCTTGCCTGCTGGAGGAAAGCAGTGGTTCACGGCGGCCGAGCTGGCCGATCTGAAGCTGCCGGGCCTTTCGTCGGCCAAGCGCAAGATCAATGAGCTGGCCCAGGCCGAACGCTGGGCCCTGCGCACCGACGCCACGGGGATGCCGCTGTGCCGCCCGCACCGCGGTCGGGGCGGCGGGGTCGAATATCACATCGCCGTCCTGCCGCCGGCAGCCTCGACGGCCCTGGTCCGCAAGGGCCTGGTGGGCGACGCGGCGCAGTCGGCGGCCCAGGGCGAGGCCGCCAATGACGCGCCGGTCAGCCAGCTGTGGTCCTGGTTCGACCAGCAGACCGAGGCCGTGAAGGCCGATGCCCGGGCCAAGCTGGCGATCATCGACCAGGTCGAGGCCCTGGAAGCGGCCGGGCTGAACCGGTCGGCCGCGATCGCCACCGTCGCCGCCCGATCGAAGGTCGGGGCGTCGACGATCTGGACCTATTTTTCGGCTATCGCCGGGGCGGAACCTCACGATCGCCTGCCGCGCCTGGCCCCCCAACGCAAAGGCGGAGGGGAGACCGCCGAGGTCGATGCCGGGGCATGGGCGGTCTTCCTGTCGGACTATCTGCGCAAGGAAGGCCCCCCGACCCTGTCGTCGGTCTACCGGCGGGTCCAGAGCGAATACTGCGCGCCGCGCGGGATCGTCCTGCCCCACATGAAGACCCTGAAGCGCAAGCTGGAGCGGGAAGTGCCGCACCCGGTGATCATCTCGTCGCGCTATGGGGCCGACGCCCTGCGCGCCGTCATCCCCGCCCAGCAACGGACCGTTGCCGATCTCTCGGCCATGGAGCTGGTAAACATCGACGGCCACAAGTGGGACGTCTTCGTGCGCTGGCCCGACGGCTCGATCGGTCGCCCCATGATGGTCGGCATCCAGGACGTCTACAGCCGCAAGATCCTGGCGTGGCGCATCGGCGAGACCGAGTCGGCCGTGCTGACCCGGTTGGCCTTCGCTGACCTGTTCCGCGACTTCGGCATCCCCAAGGCCTGCCTGATGGACAACGGCCGGGCCTTTGCGTCGAAGATGATCACCGGCGGGGCAAAGAGCCGCTTCCGGTTCAAGATCAAGCCCGAGGAGCCGACCGGGCTGCTGACCTCGCTGGGCATCGCCATCCACTGGGCGCTGCCGTTCAGGGGCTCCTCAAAGCCCATTGAGCGCGCCTGGCGGGACCTGTGCAACAGCGTCGCCAACCGGCCAGAATTCGCCGGGGCCTATACCGGCAACACGGTGCTGAACAAGCCGGAGAACTATGGCCAGAAGGCCGTGGACCTGGAGGAGTTCAAGCGGGTCGTCGCCCTGGGTATCGAAGCCCACAACGCGCAGCTGGGCCGCAACACCGAGATGGGCCGGGGCCAGCACAGCTTCGACCAGGTGTTCGAAGCCTCCTATGCCACCGCCTCCGTCGGCAAGGCCAAGCCGGAGCATCTGCGGATGGCCCTGCTGGCTTCCGATGTCGTGCGGTGCGACCGCAAGGACGGCTCCATCAAGGCCTATCAGAACATCTACTGGTCGCCCGCCATGAGCGCCCTGGCCGGCCAGCGGGTGATCGTCCGGTTCGACCCCGACGACCTGCATTCCGAAGTCCATGTCTACAGCCTGAACAACGCCTATCTGGCCTCCGCGCCGCTGCAGGAACGGACCGGTTTCCTGGATGTCGCCGCCGCCGGCCGCCGCGCCCGCCAGGAAGGCGAGCTGCGCCGCAACACCAAGCGCCAGACCGAGCTGCTGGGACTGATGCAGGGCGAGAAGCTGGCGGCCCTGCTGGCCAGCGACCCGAAGGGGCCCATGCCGGTCAGCCCCAAGGTGGTTCGTCCCGTCAGAGCACGCGGACAGATGGCCGCCGCCCTCAAACCCGTCACCCAGGAGGCGTTCACGCCCGATGCGGTGGCATCCCCCGAAACCCTGACCGCCCCGGAACGGTGGGCCGCCGCGATGGACCGGTTGAACCCGGTCGCGCCGCGTCCGCCGGCCCTTCGACTGGTCGACGAATGAGTTCGGGCGCGAGGGCTGGAACCCCTCGCGCCCGTGGTTGGGCCTGCAAGGCCCTGTAGTCAGCAAGGAACGCCTAGCATGAACGTCACACGCGGCAAAGAGACCTTCACAGAGGAGGAGATGCAGGAGCTGCGCGACCGCCTGTCCGCCTACAAGGCCGAGAAAGGCCTGACCTGGCCACAGGTCGGCGACAAGGTCGGGGTCAATCGCGTCACCATCCAGCTGTTCGCCAGCAACAAATACGGTGCGGACAACCGGGACCTGGCCTTCAAGGTCAACCGGTTCTTCCTGGCCGAGGATGCCGCCGCCCAAATGGCGCTGCAGGCGCCGCTGGTTCCGGACTTCACCTGGACACCCACCGCCAAGGCGATGACCCGCCAGCTGCAGTGGGCGCACCGGGGCAAGATCTCGGTCATCACCGGCGACCCCGGCGTCGGCAAGACCGCCACCTTCGAGCAGTACCTGCAGGACACGCCGAACGCATTTATGGTCACGGCCGACAAGTCGACGACCGGCGTGACATCCCTGCTGCTGGCGATGCTGAACGCGGCGGGCAATGTCTCGCGGCTCGGCGGTCGCGCCTACACCTTGAAGACGCTGCTTCTGGAGCGCCTGCAGGGCCTGAACCCGCTGATCATCATCGATGAGGCCCAGCATCTTGAGGATGACGCGGTCGAGATGGCGCGCGCCATCCACGACGCGCTGAAATGCGGCCTGGTTCTGGCCGGCAATACCGAGATCATGCGCCGGGTCAGTCGCGGTGCCCGCACGCCCGCCTTCGCCCAGCTGCACAGCCGGGTCAGCTGGCCTCAGCACTACAAGCGCCCGACCCAGACGGACATCGACATCATCCTGCGCGCCTGGGGCGTCACCCGCGCGGACGAGATCGCCTTCCTGCGCGAGATCGGCGCGCTGCCGGGCGGTCTGCGCTCGATCACCATGACCCTGGAGATGGCCACGCTGGGGGCCACCGCGACCGAAGAGCCGCGCGTCCTCGGTCACCTTCGCGAAACCTACGAACAGCGGGTCGCCCCGCTGCTGGCGGCAACATGAGGAGCGATCCGATGGCCGAACACACTGACGATCTGGATCGCATCGAGGCGGTCCTGGCCGACCTTGGGACCATCGTCCGGCGAGCCGGTGCCGAGACCCTGTCCGAGGAGGACTTCCGTGGCTTTGCGAGCCGGGCCCGGCGCAACCTGATCGCCCTTCGCGCCAGTCTGCGGGCCGATCGCGAGACCGACATCGAGGCTGGCGGCGGTTTCGAGCTGACGGGTCTGGGCCTGACCACCCTGGGTCAGGCGCTGAGCGACAGCGCCGATCAGCGACGCGCCTCGATCAAGGCCCTGGCCTCGCGCATCGACGGGCTGATGACCGGCGCGGATCTGGCCCGGCTGCCCCAGGGCGTCACCCGGGCCCGTGTCTGCGGGGCCCTGGTGGTCATCGACGGGGGGCGGTCATGACGCTGGGCCGCCGCTCAGGAGGCTTAGCCTCCTCGACCCGACGTCGGCCGGGCCCGCTCGCCCGGTGGCTTCGCTTCCTGGCCCTGCTCTGGGGCCCGGGGGCACCGGAGGTCCGCAGCCGCCGCACCCATCCCCGAATCCAATCTCAAACGAAGGACTGAAACCATGATCGAACAGACCACTACCACGCCGATCGAGGCGGCTCCCGTCCCGGGCGGCCGTGTCGAACTGAACGGCCAGATCTACTGGACCGATGCCAAAGGGGCCCTGATCCCCGCCGAGATCGTCAAGCCGACCGATCAACTGGTCGACGAACAGGTCCGCAAGATCATGGGCTTCGCGGTGCCGCTGAACGCCCAGGTCGCCCGGTTCAAACAGCACACCCTGAATGACGTCGCCGACCTGATGGCGGTGCTGGCCCAGGAGTATTCGACCAAGATCGGCGGCGAGAAGGGCAATGTGACCCTGACCTCGTTTGACGGCACCCTGCAGGTTAAGGTCCAGGTCCAGGAGCGGCTGACCTTCGGCCCCGAGCTGCAGGCGGCAAAGGCCCTGGTCGACGAGTATCTGACCGAACTGACCGAGGACAGCGGCCCCGAGCTGCGCGGCATCGTCCACCATGCCTTCCGCACCGACCAGTCTGGCCTGGTCAACCGGGCCGAGCTGTTCCGCCTGCTGCGCTACGAGATCCCGGACGAGCGGTGGCAGTCGGCCATGAGGGCGATCAAGGACTCGATCCGCGTCGACGGCACCAAGGAGCATGTCCGCTTCTATCGCCGCGCCGATGCCCGCGCCCGCTGGGAGGCCGTCACGATCGACGTGGCGGACGCCTGATGATGTGGCTGGACCTGATCCTGCAGGGCTTCCTGTCCGGCCTCGGCTGGTGGTTGTCGCTGGTCTTGGTGGTGGCTTTAGTCGTCGGGGTCGCCCGGTTGCTCAACCGGCGCAAGGACCGCAAGGCCCACCCGATGGATGCGGACGAAGAATATCAAGCCTGGCTGGACGGGGCCTGGTGATGGCGCTGACCTACGAACAGTCACTGGCGATCATCCGTACCGCGACCCTCCTGGGGGGCTGGGCGCATGTCCTGGCCCCCTTTGAGGCCGAGCTGGCAGGCGAGGTCGTCGCCCGATTCCGCGTGTCGCCCGAGCGGATGACCCTGACCGATAACGAATGGCGCGTGATCCAGGAGGCGGTGGCCGCGATGACCGCCGCCAGGACCGAAACCCCGGACCTGCGAGGGGCGGCCTGATGGTCGCCCCCAAGGCCCTTGCGGATGCTCCGGCACAGGCTGGGTTCGCCCAGCCCGTCCCCGATCACCCGCGAAAGGACAGCCGGATGAAGACGATGCTGACCGCCGACACCATTGCCGCCGCGATCGTGGCCTCGACCGCGACCTATGGCGACCACCCGATCAAGGCTCTTCTGGCGAAGTCAGGCAAGCCACGTCGCGGCCTGGCCCCAGCCGTCCAGGCGCTGATCTTCGCCACGGGAGCGCCATCAGAGCGGGTGTTGGCGACGATCGGCATCATGACATCCACCTATAGGGCAGCCATGCGGGGAGCGGGGTCGGACTATTTCCGCGCTTATGCGGCGGCGCTGAAGGCGCTGACGCCCGATGTGCCGCCGGTCACTGACCGCAAGATCGATCATTCCGATGCCATCCGCGAGGCGCTGAGGCGTCGGCATGCGTCCGGAGCGCCGTCCCCCTCCGCCGGCCAGATCGCCGCCCAGGCCCCCGCCCAGGTCGCCCCCTGCGTTTGGCCGATCGGGACGCCGGGCGAGGCGGGTTATCGCAACTGCGGCGAGCCGGTCGTCACCGGCCGAGGCTATTGCGCGGATCACTGCAAGGCCGCCGGCCTGAAGCCGACGCCCAAGGTCGTGCGGACCCTCGGCCGGGTGGCCCGCCCCTATGGCACCCGCGATCTGGAGTCTGACGCCGCATGACCCGCGTGATCGCCCGACGTGTGCTTGACGCCGCCGCCAGCCAGGTCGGTCTGAGCGTTGACGACCTGACCGGCCCGAGCCGCAAACTGCCGCTGGTCTGGGCCCGCGCCCGGGCCATGCTGGTCATCCGGCGCTACCGCTCCGACCTCAGCTACAAGACGATCGGTGCCCTGTTCGGCGGTCGCGATCATTCGACCGTGCGGCACGCCGTCGCCGAGGCGCAGAAGCGTCTGGCGTCCGGTACCGGCGACGCGAGCCTGACACAGGAACTGCTGGACCTGTTCGGCCGGGACGCCGCGCCGGCCCTGAGACGGGCCATCGAAACGACCGCCTTCCGCCTCGCCTGGATGCAGCAGTGCCTGGCTGTGGTCGAAAGGCCCAGGGCATGAGCCGCAAACGGTCTTCGCGGCCCAGGGCCCACTGGCTGGTCTGGTCCCCGGCCCTGGCCGACGCCTTTCGCCTGGGCGCGATCGGCGACTGGACGCCGCCTCGCCATGTCCGCGCCTCCCCGGGAGCGCAGCAGATGACCCTGTCGGCCCGGTTCACGGACGCCGATGGCCAGGTCATGATGGCCCGGCTTCGCCTGCGCCGGGACGCCCATTCTGGCGGCTGGGACAGTGTTTCCGAAGAGCTGTCGCTGCCCGTGCTGACCATCAAAGGAGGGGCGACATGATCCGCCCCGCCAAGGTCGAATTCTATCTGGGCACCGACCAGTACGCCCGCCGGACCAACCTGAAGGGCTTCCTGCAGACGAACGGCCAGTATAGCTGGGCGATCGTCAGCGAGGCCGTAAATCAGCGTGACGAAGGCGAGACCATCCGGTCGTTGACGACCGCCCAGCTGGTCGAGATCGGCCTGGTCGCCGGCCAGATCGAGTCGCTGAAATGACCCGCCGCCCCGCCGTCGTGAAGGTGCAGATTGCCCGCAAAGAGCTGGGCTTGGCCGAGGATGACTATCGCGCGATCCTGCTGCGGCTGACCGGCCAAACGTCCTCGGCCGAGTGCAATGACGCCGAGCTGGGCCGGGTGCTGGACGAGTTCAAGGCGAAGGGCTGGACGCCGAAGGTGGTGGCCGGCGGCCGGAAAGCCAGAAAGCCGCAAAGCCAGAAAGGCCGACCGATCGCCCCCGCCGACCATCCAGCGGCGAAGAAGGCGCGGGCCCTGTGGCTGTCGCTGTGGAACCTGGGCGAAATCCGCGACCCGTCCGAGACGGCGCTGGAGGCCTTTGCCCGCCGCCAGCTGAAGGTCGAGCGTCTGCAGTGGGCCGATCAGGGACAAACCTACAAGCTGATCGAGGCGCTGAAGGCCATGGCCGAGCGGGCCGGCTGGTCGCAGGACGTGACGGGCCTGTTGCCCGGGGCGGACGCGGTCCGGGTTCTCATGGTCAACCTGATCCGCGCCCAGGAGACCCGGCTCTACGGTCGGGCCGGGTTTGTCGGCCACGCCTTCCCGCATGAATACCTCGACACGCTGATCCGCCGGCAGGGCGAAGAGATCCGCTGCCTGCCCGAGAACGCTCGGTGATCCATGGCGCTGGACCTTCTCACATGGCCGGAGATCAGGGAGGCGGAAGCCGCCCTGGCGTCGGCGCATGTCGAGCAGGCCGAGGCTCAGCGCCGCTATCGCCTGTCGCCCCATGGGCAGAAATCGGCACGGCTGATCGCCCTTCAAGCGGCCGTTCAACGGTCCCTGGAGGCCGAGCTGCAGCTGGCCCGCGTCAGACGGTCGGAGGCGTGACGTGAACGCCCGGCACTTCAGCGACTGGGAAAGGGTGGTCCAGCTGGTCGGCGACGATGGAGCCGCCGCCTTGTCCGCCGCCTATGCCGGTTCGCGGATCTATGTCCCGCGCTTTCTGGGGGCCCATCACCCGATCACCCAGTGCGTCGGACCGCAGGCGGCGGCGCAGCTGGTCGCGGCGTTCGGTACCAAGACAATCGACGTTCCCATCAGCCTGGGCCGCCGCGCGATGATCGTTCAGCTGTTGTCAGCGGGCGAGTCGATACCGAACATCTGTCGCAGGGTTGGCGCCAGCCGCCGGACCGTGTTCTACGTCAAGGCGGCCGAACGCGGCGCGGACGACGATTCCGATCAGCTGGGCCTGTTTTCTACCGACTGACGACCGGGCTAAGGGTGCAAGGTTGCACCCCTCAACAGGATGATGGGTGCCCCGTAGCTTCGGCCGGTGAACGCCCAGACCCCCAGACCCGTTTCATCGCCTGCCGGCACGCCTTCGCAGCGCCTGTCGCCGCATTTCTCGCTGGCCGAGATGACGCATTCGGCGACGGCCGCGCGGCGCGGGCTGAAGAACACGCCGCCTCCGGCTGTCATCGAGGTGCTGACCCGGACGGCTGAGCGGATGGAAGAGGTCCGGAAGGCCCTGGGCGACAAGCCGATCAGCGTGCTGTCCGGCTATCGCAGCCCGGCCGTGAACAAGGCGGTCGGGGGATCGCCCACCAGCGCCCACATGACCGGCCACGCCATCGACTTTATCTGCCCGGGCTACGGCACGCCGGCACAGGTCGTCGCCCAACTGCGCGCCTCGCCCCGCATGGGCGGGTTTGACCAGATCATCGAAGAGTTCGGCGAGTGGATCCACATCGGATTCGGTCCGGGCCAGCGCGGCCAGGTCCTGTCGGCCCGCCGGTCCGGCGGCCGCACCGTCTATGTGCCGTTCGGAACGGGCCAATGAACGAAGCGACCCTGACCCAGCCGACCCCGCGCCTCGTCGAGGTGCAATGGGTCTGGCGCCGGAGCTGGTCCTTCCTGGTGACGGTGATCGCCCTGGTCATCGTCGCCGGCATCGTCTGGTGCCTGGGCCAGCCGGGCGTGGTCGACCTGCAGGCGCGGGCCCTTCAGGGCGTTGCCTATGCCCTGATCGGACTGATCGTCTTCGTCGGCCTGATCTATGTCGTCGGGGCCACGGCCTATGAGCTGGTCCAGCTGATCCAGGCCGCCAAGGTCGACCTGGCGGGACGGAGGGCCGCGTCATGATCCGTCTGGCGCTGGCCGGTGTGGCCATGTCCGCCCTGCTGGGCAGTCTGGTCGTGGTCAAGTCGATCGAGGAGCGGGGCCTGCGCAAGGTGATCGCCGCCGCCCGCGCCTGTGACCAGGCCCTGACCGAGGCGGACCGGTTCGACCAGTCGCTGACCTGCTCGCCCGCCGTCCTGACCCTGGTAGCCCAGCGCGACACCGCCCAATCCCAAATGGCAGCCCTGAACGACGAGCTGCTGAAGACCCGTGCCGACCAGGCCGACGCCCTTGCCCGCGCCGAGGCGCGCGGCCGAACCCAGACCCAAAGGACCCAGAGTGTTCAGACCCGCCTTGATGCCGCGCCGCGCACTGATTCCGGCCTTGGCCGCTGCGATGCTGACTGCCTGTCACGGCTCGGCCGCGACTGAGGCTGGACCCATCGTCGAGGTCCGCTCCGAGACGATAGTGACCTGCCCGGCCGAGCTGCTGATCCCCGTCCAGCCCCGCCCCGCCGTCCCGGCCGGGGCGGTCGTCGAATTCAATGCCGAGGGCGCGACCTGGCTGGCGTCCGAGATGGCCTGGGGCGAGGGCGGATGGGCCCGGCTGATCGACGCCCAGGGGCAATGCCCCAGGCCCGCTGCCGAGGCTGCCGACTGATGGACGACGCCGATCGCGCCCAGCACGTCAGCGACCAAATCGTGGAGCGCATCATGGCCCAGGCCCGGGCCCTGAACGCGGCCCCTCCCGTCGATCGACCGGGGCCGCGGATCTGCATCGACTGTCCCGACCACATCGAGGCGGCCCGTCTGGCCGCCAATCCCGGCGCCCTGCGCTGCACCCCTTGCCAGGCGGAGGCCGAGGCGGCCCGCCGTGGAGCCGCCGCGTGAGAGATTTGCTTCCCTATTTCAGCCTGGCGATCGCCGTGATCGCCTGCTGCATCTCTGGCTGGGTGGCCATCCGGGCCGGGCGCTGGCGCGACTCCGAGGCCGCCAAGGCGCTGGTGGACCGGATCAGCGGCGTCGAGCGGACGGCGGGCCTGCATGCCCAGCGGCTGGAGCAGATCGAGGAGGACATCGCAGGGCTTCCTACCAAGGCCGACTTCGCCCGGCTGGAGGGCGAGATCGTCTCGACATGCCGCATTGCGGACCGGACCGAGCAGGCGGTGCTGCGCCTCGAAGATTACATGATGAGGGGCGGCCGGTCGTGAGTTACGCCGAGCATCTTGCGGCCAACCGTCGCCTTTGCATCCTGCAGAACCTTATCGCCGACGAGGGCCACGGCAGCGAGACTGCGATCGAGCAGACTCTGCGCGCCCAGGGGCATCACGCCAGCATGTCCCGGGACCATGTCCGGGAGCTGCTGAAGGACCTGAAGGCGCTCGACGCAGTCACAATTGACTATTTCCGTGACACCCTGATGGTCGCCCATATCACCGAGCGCGGGGTGGCGGTCGCCGAGGGCCGCATCACCGTCGATGGCGTCGAGAAGCCCCCGATCGGGAGGCGCTGATCCATGGCCCGCCGTCCCGAACGTCCCTCCAGCATCGACCGGCTGCCTGAAGAAATCCGGGCCGAAGTCGGCCGCCTGCGCGTCCAGGGCCGGACGATCGACGAGATCCTCGATCATCTGAAGACCATGGACGTCGACGTCTCGCGCTCGGCGCTGGGCCGCCACGTCAAGCGGATGAGTACGGCGCGGGAGCGGATGAAGCATTCGCGAGAGATGTCCATTGCTCTGGTCTCGCAGTTCGGGGACCAGCCCGACAACCAGCTGGCCCGGCTGAACCTGGAGCTGATGCACGGGGTGGTCATGCAGACCATCATGGCCACGGCCGAGGACGAGGACGGGGAGGCCCAGCCGGTCACCTTCACCCCCGAGGACGCCCGCTTCCTGGCCGACGCCCTGGCCAAGCTGGCCTCGGCCGAGAAGATCAATGCCGACCGGACGCTGAAGCTGAAGGCCGAAGCGGCCAAGGAAGCGGCCACCGCTGTCGAGAAGGTCGCCAAAAGAGAGGGGCTGTCTCCCGAAACGATCGCCCTGCTGCGGTCCGAGATCCTGGGTGTGAAGACGTGACGCCTGCCGCCACACAGACGGCCGTCACCACTGAAGCGACCGGCGTCCTGGCGGTCCTGCTGCCCTACCAGCAGGAGCTGCTGGCGTGCAAAGAGCCCGTCGTCGTCTTCGAGAAGAGCCGCCGCATCGGCATCAGCTGGGCCGCCGCCTGCGAGGCCGTGCTGGTATCGTCGGCTGCTGTCGACGGCATGGACACCTTCTACATCGGCTTCGAGAAGGAGATGACGCGCGGTTTCATCGACGACTGCGCCTTTTGGGCCGGGCATTTCAAGGTCGCCGCCGCCGACGTTGACGAGTTCCTGTGGGACGACAGCGACAAGGATGGCGAGCGGTCGATCCAAGCGTTCCGAATCAAGTTCGCCTCGGGCCATACGATCGTCGCCCTGACCAGCCGACCCCGCAACCTGCGGTCCAAACAGGGCTTCGTCATCCTGGACGAGGCGGCCTTCATGGACGACCTGCCCGGCATGCTGAAGGCGGCCTTCGCCCTGCTGATCTGGGGCGGTCGGGTCTGGATCATCTCGACCCACGACGGGGTGGACAACGCCTTCAACCAGCTGGTCGAAGACTGCCGCGCGCTGAAGAAGCCGTTCCGACTGTTTCGCACCACCTTCAAGGAGGCCTTGGCCCAAGGCCTCTACAAGCGGATTTGCGAGAAGACCGGCAAGACCTGGTCGCCCGAGGCCGAGGCCGAGTGGGAAGCCGGCATTCGGAAGATCTACGCGCCCAACGATGCCGAGGAGCTGGACGTCATTCCGGCCCAGGGCTCGGGGGTCTTCATGACCCGCAACCTTATCGAGTCCTGCGCCACCGCCAAGGCTCCGGTCCTTCGCCTGAAGTGCCCGCCCGGATTCGATCTGCTGCCGAAGTCACAGCGCCGGTCCTATATCGATGCTTGGCTGGAACAGGTTGTCGCCCCCGAGGTCGGCAAGCTCAATAAGCGCCTTCGCCACGTCTACGGCCACGACTTCGCTCGCTCGGGAGACATCAGCGCCTTCGTGCCGATGGCCATCGAGGCCAATCTGGACCGCACGGTGCCCTTCGTCGTCGAAATGCGGAACGTGCCGCATGAGCAGCAGAAACAGGTCTGCATCTGGATCGTCGACCGGTTGCCCCGATTCAGCGCCGGCAAGAACGACGCCAACGGAAATGGCAACTACCTCGGCGAGGCCATGCAGCAGGAGTACGGCGAGGCGCGCATCGAGAAGGTGATGCCGACCCAAGGCTGGTACCGGGAAAACATGCCGCCGGTGAAGGCTGCGTTCGAGGACAAGACGATCGCCATCCCGGCTGACGAACCGGACCTGGTCGATGACCTGCGCCAGATCATTATGATCAAGGGGGTGCCGATGGTGCCCTCTGACGCCCACACCGAGGGCGCAGATGGCGAGCCCCGTCACGGTGACTTCGCCGTCGGCTTGTGCCTGGCCCACGCGGCCAGCCGGGCCGAGGTGCCCGAGATCGACTATCGCGCGGTGCCCCGCGCCAACGCCCTCGATAACGGTCGCTACCGGGACGATGACGACGACTTCAGCCGCCGGCATGGCGGAGCCTTCGCGCGCCGCGATGAAGGCCGCGCAGGCTTCAACAAATCCAAAGGAGCCTGGTGATGGTCGGCAAGCCGCCCCCCCTCGTCGATCGCCTGCTGCGCCCGATCGACTTCGGGCGTCTGAAGGAAGAGCATTCGGCACCGTCGGTTTCGGGCGTGCGCTCGATCGTGTCCAGCCATCCGGCCCAGGGGCTGACGCCCGATCGGCTGGCCTCGATCCTGCGCGAATCCGAAAACAGCAGCCCTCTGCGCTACCTGGAGCTGGCCGAGGAGATGGAGGAAAAGGACCTCCATTATCTGGGGGTGCTGGGCACGCGGAAGCGGGCGGTTGCCCAGCTGGAGATCACGGTCAAGGCCGGGTCGGACGATGCTGCCGACCAGAAGGCGGCGGACATGGTCCGCGAATGGCTGGAACGCGACGAGCTGGAGACCGAGCTGTTCGACATCCTGGATGCGATCGGCAAGGGGTTCAGCCGGACCGAGGTCATCTGGGACATGACGGCCACGGCCTGGACGCCGGTCCGGCTGGAGTGGCGGGACCCGCGCTGGTTTACCTTCGATCCGGTCGATGGGCGCACGCCGCTGCTGGTGGATGGCGGGGCGTCGGGCAATGCCTATGGCGAACCCCTGCCGCCGTTCAAATACATCTGCCACGACCACAAGGCCAAATCGGGCCTGCCGATCCGGGGCGGCCTGGCCCGGGCCGCCGCCTGGGGTTACCTGTTCAAGAACTACGCCCTTAAGGACTGGGTGTCCTTCGCCGAGATCTTCGGCCTGCCGCTGCGGGTCGGGAAATACGGTGCCGGCGAGACCGAGGAGAACATCCGCCGGCTGATGCAGGCAGTCACCGACATCGGTTCGGACGCGGCCGCCGTCATCCCCCAGTCGATGATGATCGAGTTCATCACCGCCGGCGGGGCCACAGGCACGGTCGACCTTTACGAGAAGATCTGCGAATACCTGGACAAGCAGGTCTCCAAGGCCACCCTTGGCCAGACCGCCACGACGGATGCCGCACCGGGCGCAGGCCTGTCCGGGTCCGGATCGCAGCACGGCGACGTCCGCGACGACATCAAGCGGTCGGACGCCAAGCAGCTGGCGGCGACGATCAACCGCGACCTGATCACACCCTATGTCCGGTTGAACCTGGGCCAGGAGGTCAGGCCGCCCAAGCTGACGATAGGCCAGGCCGAGGCCTGGGACCCCACGGTCATGATGCCGGCGGTCCAGACCTTCGTGTCCATGGGCGGCCGCGTCGGCATGTCGGCCATCCGCGACAAGCTGGGAATCGAGGACCCCGGCGAAGAAGAGGCGCTGTTGCAGGCCCCGTCATCGGCGACCCCCGAAAATCCGCCGCAGGAGCCCCTTGAGACCCCCGGGGGGCGGCCGACTATCGCGCGAACCCCACAAACGGGCTCCAGACCCCTCTTAGAGCCTCTTAAGCGGCCTTTCGGTCCCGAGGCGAGGGCGGCAGCGGCGGTTCTCGCCGCACGGGACCCGATCGACGACCTGGTCGATGACAGCCTGGGCGACTGGAGTGACCTGGCGATCGGCGTCATCGGCCCGGCCGAGGATCTGGTGGCCGGCTGCAGCAGCTTCGAGGAACTGAAGGCCAGGCTGGCGACTGCCCTGGGCAGGATGGACAGCCGCCAGGTCACCGAGCGGCTGGCCCGGGCCAGCTTCAACGCGCGCCTCGCGGGCATCGCGGGCGTCAGTCTGATCGAAGAGGAAACCCCGTGACGGCACCCCTGATCGCCGAGGGCGGCATCTATCGGCCGGACGGCAGCGCCATCTGCCGCATCGGCCAGACGGCGGTGCTGGAGCTGCAGCTGGCCGAGCCGGGCAATACCGGACCCTTCACGCCCGCCGACCTGTCGGGGCGGTTCTTCGTCCAGCGGCTGTTCGATAAGGCCGGGGCCGTCCTGGTCGAGATCGAGGCCACGCGGCCCGACGATCTGACGGTGCGGTTCGAGCTGACGATCGAGGAGGGCTATCTGCCCGGTGCGCTCGCGGCGGCCGACCTCACCCATGCCATCGTCGAGCTGCTGGACGGCGACCAGGAAGACGACGTCCTGACCCGGCCCTTCTCCATCCGCCGGCTTCGGTCCGGCCTGCCGATCGCCCGCTTCGAGATCGGAGCCCCGGACCGGCTGGTGGTCCGCTATGCCGGGTCCAAGGGCGCGTCGGCCGCCGAGGAGATGAAGGCGGCCGGCCTTATCGATCAGGCGACGCCCGACGCCCTGGCCGACTGGCTGCGCGCCCCTGCACTGGAAGCGGCAGCGGCGGCCCAGGCCAAGATCGAGGAGACGGAAGCTGCGCGGGTAGCGGCCCAGGCCGTGGTCGATGACCTGGACGAAACGATCGCCGGTGCCGGCGCGGCCCAGGTCACGGCGATCGTTGAGGCGGCCGATGAACAGATCGCCAACGTGGCCCAGGTGTTCGGAGCCCGGGATTACGCCGGCAATGCGGATGCCCTGTCGAATGGTGTGGCTTCGCTCGCCGCCGTCGTTGCTGGCACTGGCGGTACCAACGGCACCTTTGCCCTAGGCTTTTCCGGCGGCGGAGGCACCGGGGCGGCGGGCGTGTTCGTGGTCGCAGGAGGGGTGGTGGTCAGCACGATGCTGACGGCCCCCGGGCGCGGCTATACCAGTGCGCCCACGGTGTCGTTTGCCGCCTCGGCCGGGCTGACCGGGGCGTCGGCCACGGCGGTCCTGGCCCAGAACCGGCCCGCCGGAACCTTCTGGCGCATCAAGGCGGCGGGCGGGTTCGAGGTGTTCGAGAATGTGGCGGGCACCGCCACCAGTCGCGGCATCTATCCCGACAAGGCCGCCGTCGATGACGTGATCGAGAGCCTGACCGAACGGACGACGCGCGGACGGACGGTCGATCCGATCACCGGCACGAGCGCGGCGGCGGGCACCTTCGTCGATGCCGTGCCGATGACGGCGGACTATGAGGTCGAGACGATCCGGGTCTGGTGCGCCACGCCGGGGGCGACCCTGACGCCGCAGGCCTGGTCCCGGTCCGGCACGACCATGACGCTGGAAGCCTCGGGCCAGACCTTTGTGCTGTCGTCCGGGCTGAACGTCCTGACCCTGACCACGCCGCTGACGGTGCTGGCGGGCCAGTATGTCGGCTGGGACGGGTCGGCGGGGCACATGACCTATACGTCCGCCGCCGCCGATGGCGTGGGCTGGTGGGGCGGGGCGGCAGGCGCAACGAGCTTCAGCGACGCCAGCTTGGACACGGCCATCCGGTTGCAGATCGGGTTCGGCCTGAAGCGCCGGGCCGTGACGGTGGAACGGTTCGCGGCGCTTGAAACCGGGACAGCCGAGGCGCTGGCCGCCGCCGCCGATGGCGTGGCCGCCAAGGCCGCCCTGACCGCGACGTCTGTGCGCGGACGGGCCGTCGCGCCGATAACCGGATCCAATGCCGCTGCCGGCAACTATATGCTGGGCGATGCCCTGACCGAGCCGCTGGACCTGTGGCGCGTCCGTGCCCGATGCGCGGTGGCGGGCAATCTGACCATCCATCGCCGGACCCGCAGCGGCACGGCGAACAGCGACAGCCTGGGCAGCGTCGTGGTGCCGCTGGCGGTCGGTGACAACACCATCGAACTGTCCAGCGTCCTGGCCTTTGCCGAGGGCGAATATGCCAGCCTGTCGGCGGCGGCGAGCGGCGTCCTGGTCTTCACCAGCAACACGGCCGACGGGGCCGGATACTGGACCGGGGCCAGCGGATCGGCCGGGTTCACCGATGCGACGCTGGACACCAACTATCGCCTGGAGATCGGGCTGGACTTCAGGAAGACGCTGGACGTGCCCGCCGCCCTGAATGAGGTCCGCGCCGGACAGGGGGCGGTTGCCGCCTGGGCCCGTGGTTTCGGCGGGATCGACCCGCGCCGCCTGCCCGGCGTGATGACCGCGCCGCCGACCCGCACGATCGGGGCCGCCGATGCCGTCAGCGCCATCACCGGCGGGGCCAACACCGCCGTCACCCATGCCGCGACCAGTGCCAGCCTGAGCCGCATGGGCGGTGTCTGGGCGGCGCAATCGGACGCCAGCTATCAGGCCACGCAGCGAAGCGGCGGACGGGTGCGGTTCATGACCGATGCCGAGACGTTCGAACTGCGCCTGCGGTCCTCGACCGGCCGGGGCGTGTCGGTGGCGATCGACGGGGCGTTCGTGACCGATCAGCCGTGGGGGGCGGGCATGGTGCCGGGGGGCAATCACCTGGTCCGCTATGACTTCGGCACCAATGTCGAGACGCGGGCGGTCATCGGCCTGGCCAATCTGACCAATGGCGGCACGGGCCATGCCGTGGGGGATGAGATCACCCTGGGCACCGCCGGGGGCGCGGTGGCGGTGACGCCGGCCGTGCTGAGGGTCGCGGCGGTGGCGTCGGGCGTGATCACGGCGGTGACGGTCAAGACGCCCGGCGTCTATACGACCACGGCGGGCCCGGCCCAGCCGCAGGCGTCCACGACCGGCAGCGGCACCGGGGCGTCGTTCGCCCTGATCTGGCAGAAGCTGCAATCGACGCGGCGGATGCGCGCGATCGAGGTGACGCTGGACTTCGGCTGCTGGTTCGGCGGCCTCATCGTGCCCGCCAATACGACCGTGTCCCCATGGCCGGAAGCGACGAAGCCTGCGCGCCTCGTCGTGGCGGGCGACAGCCTGACGGAATATGCGTTCGACAACCATCCGGCCGGCAACTGGTCCGAGACCCTGGCGAACGCGCTGGGCCTGCATGAGCGGTTTGCCCGCTATGGCGTGTCGGGCCTGGGCTGGGCCAAGACGGGGGCGCAGTTCCAGAGCCACCGGGCCAATGTCGCGGCCCTGGGCGCGGACGTTCTGGTGATCGCGCTGGGCGTCAACGACAAGGAGACGTCGACGCTGGCCGCGACGGTGACCGCGCGGGTGACGGCGGACCTGGACTATCTGCTCGCCAGCAATCCGAACCTGTTGATCGTGGCCCTGACCGGATGGGAGGCGGATGCCACCTATCAGGCGGCAGTGCTGGACGGGGTGGCGGCGGCGTCGGATCAGTCGCGCGTGCGGGGCGTGAACCTGCAGACCCACGGCATCTATGTCGACGACGGCACGGGCGAGGGCTGGCGTTCCACGGACGACCTGCACCCCGGCCAGCAGGGCATGGACAATCTGGGCCGCGCCATCACCCCCCTGGTGGCCGAGGCCATCCAGTCGATGGTGGGCTAGTGGCCGATCCGGTCCGCCTTCAACCCCTGCCGCCCGAGGAGGCCATTCGGTTCTTTCGGTCCAAGGGCCTGGCCTCCAGCTTTGCCTGGCAGGACGTCTGGCAGGAGGAGCATGCACGCGCCTTTACCGTGGCCAAGGCCATGGAACGGGCGGTGCTGGAGGATATCCGCGCCGCCCTGGACGACGCCCTGGCCAATGGCACGACGTTCGAGACCTTCAAGGCCGAGCTGCGTCCCCAGCTGGAGGCGCGGGGTTGGTGGGGCCGCCGTGAGATGACCGATCCCCTGACCGGGGTGGCGAGCGAGGTGCAGCTGGGATCGCCGCGCCGGCTGAAGACGATCTTCGACATGAACCTGCGGACCGCCTATGCGGCCGGCCGCTGGGAACGCATTGAGGAATCCAAGGCCCTGTTGCCCTATCTGGTCTTCACCACGGTGGGCGACAGTCGGGTGCGGCTGGAACATCGTGCCTGGGACGGCGTCTGCCTCCCGGTCGACGATCCATGGTGGGCCACCCACTACCCGCCCTGCGGCTGGGGCTGCCGCTGCACCACCATCCAGGTCAGTGCCCGGACGGCGGAGCGTCGCGGGCTGAAGATCGGCGAGACTCCACCCCGGTTCCCGCCCCGTCCCTATACCAATCCGCGTACCGGCGAGGTGACTGTCATCGAGGGCGGCATCACGCCGGGCTTCAGCTACAACGTCGGCCAGGCCTATCTGAGAGGCCAGTCCCCGACCCTGATAGGTCCGGACGCGGAGGTGAGCAACGCCACGGCCGTGACGCGGTCCACCGCGATCGCCGCCTTCCTGGCCGGGTTCGGGTCCGAAGCTGGGGCCAACGACAATGCCAAGGAAAAAGACCGCGTCTGGCTGGACCGCGACGGTTATCCGCAGGTGGTCGGCCCGGGCCTGTTCGCCGGTGCCGGCGGGCGTGAGCTGCCCCTGTCCACCGATCAGCTGCTGCAGCTGGCGGCCGTCGGCCGGGTTCTGCGCGAACCGGTCTCGACCAGCTGGGTCTGGGTCCGGCGGGGCGAGGCCGCTCCAGTGCTGCTGAAGCGGTATCGCCGCGACGGCCTGGTCGTGGACATGGCCTCGGGCGGCGGGTCCCCGGCCTGGCGATTCCAGTCGGCGGCTTGAACGGATGCTGAGACGCGGCATAGGGTCCGTTTAGAGGCCGCTCAGTTCGGCCATCAGGGTGCAAGGTTGCACCAATAGATGCCCTGCGCGGGCTCCCCGATAACTGGCGGGTGAACACCGCCGCCGAAATCCTCAATCACGCGTCCGCCGCAACCCCGATCGTTCTGGGTGCCGATGGCGAGCCGCCGCGCGAGATCCAGCTCTTTCCCATGGGGACCGTCCAGGCCCGCGATGGTCGTGGGCCCTGGACGCTGGCCGACGAGGCCCATGCCCGTGAAGTGATCGCCGCCACCCAGGCCCGGCATTCCCCCACCGATATGATGGTCGATTACGACCACCAGGCCGTCTTCGCTGTCGGTGAAGGCAAGGGCGGCACGGCCGAAGCCGCCGCGTGGATCGACGTCTCCAAGCTGACGGTGAGGGCCGATGGCATCTGGGCGGCCGTCGAGTGGACCGAGGCCGCCGCCGCCAAGCTGAAAGCCAGGACCTACCGCTACCTGTCGCCCTATTTCGGCTCGGACAAGGCGTCCGGCCGCCTCACCCGTTTCTTCAACGTCGGACTGGTCAACCAGCCGGCCATTCGGGAGATCGCCGCTGCGGCGTCGGTCGACCTCCATCCAGGGACATCGCCATCCATGAAGACCATCCTCACGGCCCTCGGGCTGAAGGACGATGCGACCGAGGCCGAGGCCTGCGCCTCGATCGCGTCGCTGATTTCCGATCGCAAGGCCGCGCAGGAGGCTGTCGCGGCCACCGCGACCGCCCTGGGTCTGGGCGTCAATGCCACCGGCGAGGCCATCACCGCCGCCGCCACGGCCGCCGTGACTGGTGGAGCCCCTGATCCCCAGAAGTTCGTGCCGATCGCCGCCCTGACCGAGGTGACCGACAAGCTGAAGGTCATCAACGAGGAGCGCGCCAGCGCCGCCGTGGATGATGCGGTCGCCGCCGGCAAGCTGACGCCCGCCCTGAAGGACTGGGGCAAGGCCCTGTTTAACCAGGACGAGGCCCAGTTCACCGCCTTCGTCCAGGGCCAGCCCGCCGTCCTGTCGGGCGGTGCCGGCAAGGCCGCCGCCAAGGTCGATGCCGACAAGGCGGTCCTGACCGACGAGGACCGGCAGGTCTGCGCGGCCATGGGCATCTCCGAGGCCGACTTCCTGAAGTCCCGTGAATCGGAGGTGGCCCAATGACGGCCCTCAGCGCACCGCGCAAGATCGTCAAGCTGGCGGGTGTCCGCCGCTTCCCGGTTCCGGTCACGGCCGGCGTCACCATCCTGCAGTCGGCCCTGGTCATGCTGGACGACGGCTTCGCCCGGCCGGCCCGCGCTGGCCAAGGCGCAGACGACGCCGCCAAGGCGGCTGACGCCCTGACTCACGTCAGCGTCGGTATCGCCCTGGAGACGGTCACCGGGGGCGCGGCCAACGGCGATGTGGTTGTCGAGGTGGAGCGCGATTGCTTCGGCTTCGCCAACTCCTCTGCTGGCGACCTGATCACCCGGGCCGACATCGGCAAGTCCGCCTTCATCGTCGACGACCAGACCGTCGCCAAGACCTCGGCTAACGCCACGCGTGCCCGGGCCGGGGTGATCGAGGACGTCACCTCCGAGGCCGTCTGGGTCTCCATCGGCAAAGCCAACTTCGCTTAAGGAGCGACCCGCTTGATCATTACCCAAACCGCCCTGCAGGCGCTCCGGACCGGGTTCAACACCCAGTTCCAGAACGGCCTGGCCACGGCTGCCCCGGTGTCGGACCCCATGGTCACCACAGTCACCTCGGCCACCAAGGTCGAGACCTACGGCTTCCTGGGCGACCTGCCGGTCTTCCGCAAATGGCTCGGCGAGAAGCGTATCCGCTCGCTGGCCGAAAAGGCTTACGCCCTGACCAATGAGGATTTCGAGGCCACCCTCGGGATCCACAAGACCAAGATCGAGGACGACAACCTGGGCCTCTACGGCCCGATCGTCTCGGGCTGGGGCAAGGATGCCGGGCAGCTGAAGGACCGCCTGGCCTTCGACGCCCTGCGCGATGGCCACATCCGGCCCTGCTACGACGGCCAGAATTTCTTCGACACGGACCACCCGGTCGATTTCGCCGGTGCCCCCACGACCAATATGTCGGGGGCCGGGGCGGTGCAGCCGTGGTTCCTGGTCGACCTCAGCAAACCGCTGAAGCCGATCCTGTACCAGAACCGCAAGGCGCCGCAGTTCGAGATGGTCACCGATCCGAAGGACAGCCACGTCTTCAAGACCGGCGAGTACCTGATGGGCGGCGAGGCCCGGGGCGCGGCGGGTTACACCCTCTGGCAGCTGGCGCACCGTTCGACGGCGGCCCTGGACGCGGCCAGCTATGTTGCGGCCTACAATGCCATGGCCGGACTGGTGAACGACGAGGGCGAGCCGCTGGAGATCCGGCCGACCCACATCATCGTCGGTCACTCCAACCGCGCAGCGGCCAAAACGCTGTTCCAGGCCCAGAACAAGGCCGGGGGCGAATCCAACATCTACTTCCAGGACGTGGCGATCATCGACGCCCCGCGCCTGGCCTGATGAGCCGCGCTTCCTCGAAAACCAAAGCGGTCGAGCCGGTCAAGATCGACCCGGCCGCCCCGGCCCCGATGCCGCCCCAGGTCGGGGTCCGGGGCCGGGCCTCGCGCCCGACCTTCCGCCGGGGCGGCCTGGTCTTCAACGACCGGGACTGGACGCCCTTCGATCCGGAGATCAGCGACGAGGCCCTGATCACCCTCTTCGCCGAGCCGGTGCTGACCGTTCAGGTCATGACGTCCGAAGGCTGGCGCACCCTGACCGCAGACGAGCGCGCCGCCGCGATCGCTAAATCCCAGACATCGGCTGAGGACTGAGCCGACGTGCCGTCCCCGGCAGGCACCTGCCCGCTGGGGAATGATTTAAACCCCTGAAAGGATCGACGTGAAGCTTTCCCAACTCATTCGCCTCTGCCTGACCCTCCCGATGGCGGTCGCCGCCATCGTTTCCACCGCCGTCTTGGCCACGATCTACACGGCCAACGAGACTGTCGTTCCATCACTGACCCAAGCGGTCCTGGGCATTGCCGGCCTTTCGGCCCTGGCCTGGGTTCTCGTCAACGAACTGGTGGGTCTGGCCCGAATGGACAGCCCTGCCTCGGCGCGTCCCGAGCGATTCCTTGCGCCCCAGACCGGCACGCCGGAGGCGACCGCCTTCGGCTGATCGCCGCCCCGAATGATGCCAGACCACCCGGCGGGTAGCCCCGCCCGCCGGGTTTTTCGGAGCCTCTGGCCTTTCCATCGCGATGGAAAGCCCTGAGCCCCCGGCTCGCTTACTCAGAAGGACCGACCCGCCCGCCATGGCCTATGCCACCCTCCAGGACCTGATCACGCGGTACGGCGAACAGCGCCTGATCGAGATGACCGACCGGTTCGACCCTCCGGCCGAGGTGATCGACGAAGGCGTCGTGGCCAAGGCTCTGCAGGACGCAAGCGACCGGATCGATGGCTATGTTCGCGTAGTCTATGCCCTGCCGCTGACCGAGACGCCCGCAATGCTGCGGGGCCTGGCCGAGGATATCGCCTTCTTCCTTCTCTACGAAGAGCCGACCGACGAAGCACGCAAGCGATACACTGAGGCTGTCGCCACGCTCCGGGATATCTCTGCGGGCCGCGTCAAGCTGCCGATCGCCCAGGGTGCCGAGTCGCCGTCTCGCCCGGCCGTGGTGCATGTCACCAGCCAGCCCCGTCGCTTTTCGCGCCAATCGATGGGTGGCCTCTAATGGCCGTCTCCTCAGTGATCGAGATCCCGGCTGCTGATCTCCGCAAACTCGATCGCGCGACCGACCAGCTGATCGATACCCGACCTTTGATGGCAGCGATCGCCGCATATGTCCGCGATGCCACGCGCCAGAGGTTTCGCGACCAGCGCGGTCCTGATGGCCAGCCCTGGAAGCTTTCACGCCGCGCGCAGATGCAGGGTGGGGCGACACTGGTCGATCGGGGCCTTCTGCGCGATTCCTACACCGATCGCTCCAGCGCCGACGAGGCCGAGGTCGGCACCAACGATATTCGCGCCGCGATCCACCACTTCGGCGGGGTGATAAGGGCAAAGGCCGGCGGCGCTCTTCACTTTGGCTTGTCGGGTGGTGGGTTCGCCACCGTCAGTCAGGTCGTGATGCCCGCGCGGCCCGCACTGGGTGTGAACGACGACGACAGGATCGAAATCACCGCCCTTGTCCAGGACTTCGTCGACAGGGCCGCAGGCCGATGACCACGACCCCGGCCATCTTTATCCAGGTTGAGTTGGCGATCCAGGATCGGCTGAAGGCCGCGTCTGTCGCCAACGTTCTCGGCTATCGACTCAAGTCCGTCGAGAGCCTGCCCAGCGACGTGGACGAGCGGATCAAGGAATACGTCCGTCGCTTTCCGGCGGTCTGGACCGTCTTCAATGGCTGGACGATCGTCAGCGAACGCAGCGGTGGCGGCGCGATCGTCGATGCCCGCTACTCGGTCATCTGTGCGGCGCAAAGCCAGGCGAATGAGGGTGCGGCGCGACTGGGTGCAGGCTCCAAGCCTGGGGCGCTGCAGATCGTGGCCGACGTGATCGGCCTGGTCCTAGGCAATGGCCACGGCCTGGCTGCGGGCCCCCTGGAGCTTGGCCAATGCCAGCCCCTCTATTCCGCCTCCCTGACGCGCGAGCTGAAGGCCAGCCTTTTCGGGGTGAGCTTCACCAGCCGAATGACCATCGATGCCCTGCCGGCCGACATCATGGACAGCCAGCCGCTGGGCAACTTCGCGACGTTCGCGGTGGACTGGATCGCCCCCGGTGCCGGTGAAGCGACGCTCGCCCTCGAAAGCCTGCAGACCCTGGAGACGCCCGCGTGACCAAGACCCCGACCCTGTTCCTGAAGCCTGTCGATGGCCGACGGGTCCGCCGCGAGGATGGCCCGCTGCTGAGCGCCGAGGGGGAGACGGTTTCGGCGTCGCCCTACTGGTCGCGCAAGCTCGACGACGGGGATGTGATCGCCACGACCCCTCCCAAGACCCCCAAGCCGACCGCCGGAGCGGACTGAATCCATGACCATCACCCTGAACCAGATCCCGATCGACCTGCGCACCCCCGGCACCTATGTCGAGATCGATGCGTCGCGCGCCCGCAAGGGCCTGGCCCAGCGGACGCCCCGGGTGCTGCTGATCGGCAATCGCCAGGGCGCGGCCGCTGGCGCGGCCGGGGCCCTGCAGCGGCTGTTCTCGCCTGCCGAGATCGGACCCCGCCTGGGGGCCAGGTCGGTCCTGGCCCAGATGGCCGCCGCCTTCATGGTCGCCAACACCTCGGCCGAGGTCTGGGCCCTTCCGCTGGCCGACGATGCCGGCGGGGTGGCCGCGACCTTCACCGTCACCTTCACCGCTGCCGCCACGGCAGCCGGACGGATGGCCTTTTACATCGCGGGCCGCCGGGTGACCTTCGCGGTCGCGGCCGGGGATGCTGTGGCGACCCTGGCGTCCGGCCTGTCCGCCGCCGTCACCGCCCACCCCGACCTGCCAGTGACGGCCGCCGCCGCCCTGGGCGTCGTGACCCTGACCGCCCGCAACAAGGGCACCCAGGGCAATGCGATCGATGTCCGCGCCAACTTCAACCGCGATGATGCGACCCCGGCCGGGGTGGCCTTCACCATCGCCGCCGGTGTGGCCGGCGCGACGGACCCGTCCGTGACCGCCGCGATCGCCGCGATGGGGGACGAGCCGTTCGATGCCATCGTCGTGCCCTGGACCAGCGCCACCAACCGCGCCGCCCTTGTCGCCGAGCTGGTCAGCCGATGGGGGCCGCAGCGCGCCCTGGACGGGCTGCTGTTCCAGGCCATGGTCGGAAGCCAGGGGGCGCTGGCCTCCGCCGGAGCCGCGCTGAACAGCCAGGTCGAGACGATCTTGGGGTTCCGTGCTCCGCTGCAACCCGTCTGGGAGATCGCGGCCACCTATGCCGCCGTCGTCCTGCGCTATGGGGCCGAGGATCCCGCGCGGCCCTTCCAGACCCTGCCGCTGCCCGGCATCACGGCCCCGGCCCCCAGCGACCGATTCAGCCGGGCCGAGCGCGAGCTGCTGCTGCGCGACGGCATCTCGACCTGGACGGCGGATGCGGACGGTCAGGTGATCCTGGAGCGGCCGATCACCACCTATCAGACCGACGCCGGCGGGGCCGAGGACCCGGCCTATTACGACCTCAACACCCTGCTGACGGTCAGCTATCTGCGATGGTCGCTGCGGCACCGGTTCGCGGTCAAGTTCCCGCGCTTCAAGCTGGGCAACGACGGCACCAACTATGCGCCCGGCCAGCCGATCGTGACGCCCAAGGTGGCGCGGGCCGAGCTGATCGCCTGGGCCCTGGACCTGGAAGCGGCGGGCCTGGTCGAGAACGTGGCCCAGTTTAAGGCCGACCTGCAGGTCGAGCGCGACGCCAGCGACCAGAACCGCCTGAACGCCATCGTCCCGCCCGACCTGATCAACCAGTTCCGGGTGCTGGCCGCCCAGATCCAATTCCGCCTCTAAGGAGCCTCTGAACGATGGCTAAGAAATTCGGCCGCGCCACCATCAGGGTGAACGGCACCACCCTGGACACCGAAAAGGGATCGACGCTCGATCCGGGCGGCACCAAGCGCGAACCCCGCCCGGGCTCGAACACGACCAGCGGCTTCACCGAGGAGCTGGTGCCGGCCAAGATCGAGGCGACCATCCTGTTCGGCGAAGGCGACAGCCTCACCGACCTCAACGCCCTGATCAATGCCACGGTGCTGTTCGAGACCGACACGGGGCAGACCTACATCGTGCGCGACGCCTACTGCGCCGAGCCGGTGACCCTGACGGAGGGCGAAGGCAAGGCGAAGCTGGTCCTGATGGGCTCTGCGGCCGAGGAGATGCGCTGATGTCCGATCCGTCGATCGAAGACACCGGCGGCCCTTCCGCCGAAGGATATCCGGACGGCCCGGTGCATCATGTGCTGGTGCGCCCGGTCGTCTTCACCCTGCCCGGAACGAACGGGCCGGAATCGTTCACCGTCAACGAGGTCTGGATGCGCGAGCCGACCGGCGACGACATCCTGCTGATGGGCAAGGCCCAGACCAGCGAGGAGAAGTCGATGCGGTTGATCGCTGCCATGTGCGATCAACCCTATCTGTTCGCCCGCAAGCTGAAGGGCTGGGACTTCGTGAAACTGGGGCTGATCCTGGCCCGTTTTTTTCCGAAGGGCGCTTCACCCCTGGAGAGCTAGCCGAGGTCGCGGTGTCGTTCCCCGGCTTCACGCGGTCCGAGCTGGGCCGCATGCCCGTGAGCGAGCTGCGATTCTGGCAGGCCGAGGCGGTCCGGATCCATGGCCAATCTGAACCTTAATCTCGTCATCAAGCTGATCGACCAGGCGACGGCTCCCGTCCGCCGGGTCGGTCAGCTGGTGAGCGGCCTGCAGCGCCCTTTCAAGTCGGCCCAGATGGCAGCCGGCGACCTGTTGCGCGACCTGCGCTCCATTGCCCTGGTGGGGGCGGCCGCTGTGTCCGCGATTGGCCTTGCGCTCTTTCAGTCGGTGCGGCGCTTTGCCAACGTCGGCGACGCCGCGCTGGAGACATCCCAGAAGCTCGGGATTTCCGTGCCCAGTTTCCAGCGTCTGGGCCATGCGGCCAAACAGGGGGGCGTTGACGCAGCCGCTCTGGAAGACGCCCTGAAATTCCTGAACCTGTCGTCGTCGGCAGCGGCCGATGGCGCCAAGCAGGACGCCCAGGCCTTCGACCTGCTGGGGGTGTCGTTCAAGGACGCGGAGGGGCGTCTGCGCCCTCTGGATGCCTTGCTGCCCGAGATCGCCGACGCCTTCCAGAAAATGCCCGACGGTGCCCGCAAGAGCCAGGTCGCCGTCGCCCTGTTTGGTCGGTCCGGTCTGGCCATGATTCCGATGCTGAACGAGGGCGCGGCCGGCCTGAAGAAGTGGGCCGACGAGGCCGACCAGCTCGGCATCGTCATGAGCCAGTCGGCTGCCGAAAATGCCGATACGTTCAACGACGCCCTGAATACGCTGAACCAAAGCGTCTTCGGCCTCAGCAACGGTATTGCCGCTGGGCTGCTGCCCGAGCTGACCGGCCTGGTCGAAATGCTGACGCAGATGATCAGGGCCAACAAGCCGGAGATCCTGCGGCGGACGCAGGAGATTTTCGCGCAGATCTCGGCCGTCCTGCCCGAGGTGATCAAGGGCATCGGCGACTTCGCCAAATTCCTGGGTGACATCGCGGCCGCTGTAGGGCCTGTGGTCGATGCGCTCGGCGGCTTCAACGGCCTGCTGGACCTGATGGCAATCATCATGATCACCCGGGTGGCCATCGCCATTTGGTCGGCGGTGTCGGCGGTCTGGGCTCTGAACGGCGCGATGCTGGCCAATCCGGTCGGCTTGGTGATCGCCCTGATCGCAGTCCTGGCCATGGCCGCCTTTGCCGTCTTCCGCAACTGGAAGCCGATCGCCGCCTTCTTCACCGGACTGTGGGACGACCTCTCCTCCGCCTTCTCGTCGGGCGTGGCCTTCCTGGCGAAGCTGCTGCCCACCCTCGACCCTGTCTCCCTGATCATCCGCCACTGGGTGCCGATCGTCGGCTTCTTCACCGGAATATGGGACGGGATCAGCCGCGCCTTCGCCGCTGGCGTCGAGATGGTTTGGAACATCCTGCCGCCCTGGTTCAGACAGGTGCTGCGGGGAGCCGCCTTTGTCATTCGGACGGTCGCCAATGTGGCCGGCGGCGGTCCCGCCGCGCCCGGTGATGACAGCCCCGCCCGACCGCGTGGCCCAGCTCCGGCTGTTGGCGGTGCCTCGCGCGGCGGCGCGAGCCGGGTCACCGGGGCCATCGATGTCCGGGTCTATCAGGACGGTCGCCCACCGCAGGTCTCCGCGCGATCGGCGGACCTGGACTTCGGCGTCGCCTCGATGGGCGGCGTTCAAATGCGCGGTGGCGGCTGATGGGCTGGCGCGACCGCCTGCGCGAGGCCAGTTTCCGGGGCGTGGCCTTTCTGGTCGACAGCCACGACCACGACTTCGGTCGGCGGGTCGATGTGCACGAGTATGCGCTGAGGGCCACGCCCTGGGTCGAGGACCTGGGCCGGGCGGGGCGTCGCTATTCGCTGGATGCCTATCTGCTGGGGCCCGACTACGACCTGGCCCGCGCGCAGCTGATCGCAGCGCTGGAGACCGAGGGCCCGGCGACCCTGGTCCACCCCTGGCTGGGGTCGGTGACCGTCAGCTGCACGACCTCGTCGCTGCGCGAGACCATCCGGCGCGGCGGCGAGGCTTCCTTCCGGCTGGATTTCGTCGAGGCGGGCGAGAACGTTGCGCCCGATGCCGGCGACGACACCGCCACCCTGGCGCGCGACGCCGCGACCCAGGCCGGTGACGAGGCCGCCCGCACCCTGGCCACCGGTTTCGATGTCACGGGCCAGCCCGGATTCGTGGTGGATGCCGCCGTGGCCCGTGTCAGCCAGGCCGCCGATGCCCTGGACGCCCTGACCGCGCCCGTCCGCCGGGCGACGGCCGAGGCCGGGGCCTTCCTGCGCAGGGCCCAGCGGTTGCGGACGACGGCCCTGGCCCTGGCCCGGTCGCCGGGCGATCTGGCGGCCGAGATGCTGGGTCTGGTCCGGGAGGCGGCTCGCCTGGCCCAGACGCCCCGCGATGCCTTGGTGGCTCTGTCGCCCCTGATGCAGTTTGCCGAGACCGCCGTCGTCGTGGCCGGGCTGACGCCTGCCCGCCGGCGGCAGGCGCGCAACGATGGCCATCTGGTCCGGTTCGTCCGGCAGGCGGCGGCGGCCGAGGCCGTCCGGGCCGTGACCGAAATCGCCTTCACCGCCTATGACGAGGCCTCAAACGCCCGTGACCGGCTGTCCGATGCCATCGACGCCATCGCCATCGATGCGGCCGACGCCGGCGACGATGCGGCGTTTGCCGCGCTGGAAGATCTGCGCCGGGCCATGGTGCGCGACGTCGCGGCCAGGGGCGGCAACCTGGCCCGGCTGATCGCCTGGCCTGTGACGACGGACCGGCCCCTCCTGGTCATCGCCCACCAGCTGTATGGCGATGCCGACCGGGCCGAGGAGCTGGCCGTCCGCAACGGCATAGCCCATCCGGGCTTCCTGGCGGCCGGGACCGTGCTGCAGGCGCTGGCTTCGGACGGCAGGGGATCGACCGGTGCCTGAGTCCCCCCAGGTGATACTGAACATAGCGGGCCGCCGGTTCGACGGCTGGACCGACGTGGCCATCGAGCGCCGCCTGGACGCCCTGTGCGGCGGCTTCGATCTGGGCCTGACCGAGCGGTGGCCGGGTCAGCCGGAGAAGTGGCGGATCGAGGCGGGGGATGCCGCCCAAGTGCAGGTCGATGGCGAGACCCTGATCACCGGCTGGGTCGATCGGGCGCGGTATCAGTTGTCCCCCGAACAGCACCCTCTGCGCGTGGCCGGCCGGGACCGCACCTGTGACCTGGTCGACTGCTCGGCCGAACATCGTCCGGGATCCTGGATCAACCGGACGGTCCTGCAGATCGCGACCGACCTGACCGCGCCGTTCGGCATCACCGTGCGGCTGGAAGGGGACGGCGGGCCGCCCTTTGCGAGGTTCGCCCTGGAGCCCGGCGAGACGGTCCTGGCCGCGATCGAGCGCATGACGGTGCTGCGCGGCCTGTTGTGCACCACGGATGCGGCGGGCGAGCTGGTCCTGACCCGGCCCAGCGAACAGGCGGCGGGCTGGAGCCTGGAGGAAGGCGTCAACATCGAGGAGGTGGTGTTCGACAACGACATGGTCGACCGGTTCAGCCGGATCGTCATGCGGGGTCACGATGCCTCCGACGAGAGCGCCGGTTCGCGGGCGGCCCGCCCCTCGGCCGAGGCGACCGATGCCGGCGTCAAGCGGCACCGTCCGCTGGTCATCGTTGCCGACGAGGAGGCCACCACGGCCACCCTGAACGCCTCGGCCCGTTGGGAGGCCAGCGTGCGGGCGGCCAAGGCCCAGACGGTCACGGTCACCGCCAGTGGATGGCGCGCGCCGGACCAGGCCCTGTTCCGGCCTAATCTGATCGTGCCGGTCAAGGCCCCGGCCGTAGGCATAGAGGCCGAGCTGCTGATCGCCGGGGTCCGGTTCCGCCGCAGCGCCAGGGAAGGGTCGCGGACCGAGCTGATGCTGGTCCGCAAGGAAGCCTACAGCCTAAAGCCCGTGGAGGCCCCGGGCGGGAGACGGACGGCCGCAGCGCCGCCGGCACGTCCATGAAGGGCATGGCGACCCTGCGTGCGCGGTTCGCCCGGTCGGTGGGGCGTTTCCTGCTGACCCTGGTCGACGACAGCGGGCCGGTCCAGCGCCTTCAGGGCGAGGTCCTGGACGGCGAGGTTCTGGACCGCGTCGAGCGGGTTCAGGACTATGGCCTGTCCAGCCGACCGGCACCGGGGGCCGAAGGCATATTGATCGCCGTTGCCGGCAGCCGGGGCCAGGGCGTGGTCGTCGGCCTGGGGGATCGCCGGGTGCGTATCGCCCTGATCGAAGGCGAGGTGGCGCTGCATGACGACCTGGGCCAGGTGGTTCACCTGACCCGCGATGGCATCCGGGTCGCGTCGCCCATCCGAGTCGAGATCGAGGCTCCGGAGATCGGCCTGTCGGCTACGACCGAGATGACCCTTGCCTCGCCCAAAATCGTGCTGGCCGCCGACGAGGTCCTGCTGGGCGGCGAGGGCGGCACCAAGGCCATTGCCCGGCACGACGACGCCGTTGTGGCGGGCAAGGTGGTCGCCACCTCGGCGAAGGTGAAGGCCCAATGACCGATCTGGCGCTGATCTGGGATGCCGTGCTGGGCACGGCCGACCTGGGCATCGAGGCCGGGGCCCTGGTCACGGACGAAGGGCTGCGCACGGCGGTCATGGTGTCCCTGTTCACCGATCGCAGGGCGAGGGCGGACGACGTCCTGCCGGACCAGGACGGCGATCGGCGCGGCTGGTGGGGCGATGTTGCCGCGCCGGTGGCCAATGACCGGATCGGCTCCCGGCTGTGGCTGCTGGAACGCTCCAAGCGGCTGGACAGCGTTCTGAGCCAGGCCCGCGACTATTGCGACGAAGCCTTGGCCTGGATGATCGAGGACGGCGTGGCCCGGACGGTCACGGTCACGGTCGAGGTCGATGCCCAGGGCCAGACGCTGGCGATCGGCGTGGTCATCACCCGGCCGGACGGCAGCCAATCCCGATTCGATACCGCCTGGAGCGCGACCTGATGCCTTTCGAACGGCCCTCCCTGACCGAGCTGGCCACCCGCGCCGATGCCGATTTCGATGCTCGGCTGCCCAAGGCCGATAGCCGCCAGCGCCGCAGCGTCCTGGGCGTGCTGGGCCGGGTTCATGCCGGGGCCGTCCACGGCCTGTACGGCTTCCTGGCCGACAACGCCCTGCAGGGCCTGCCGGACACGGCAACGGGCGAGGTGCTGCTGCGATGGGCCGCGACGTTCGGCGTCGAGATCAAGGTCGCGGAACCGGCGGCGGGGCTGGTGAACCTCACCGGCAGCAATGGATCCGAGGTCGATGCCGGGGCCGTGCTGCAACGGCTGGACGGGACTGAATATGTGACGACGGCCGGGGCGGTGATCGCCGATGGCGTCGCCCAGGTTCCGGTCGAAGCCGTGGTGGCGGGTGCCGGCGGATTGGCCATCGCCGGGGTCGCCCTGACCTTCGCATCGCCCGTCGCCGGGGTCTCGGCCGCCGCCTTCGTGGCGGCGGCCGGGCTGACGGGCGGGGTCGATGCGGAGAGCCCGGAGGCCGTGCGTGGGCGGCTGCTGGACCGCCTGCGCCAACCGCCGCATGGCGGCAATGCCGCCGACTATGTGCGCTGGGCCAGGGAAGTGCCCGGGGTGACGCGGGCCTGGGTCTATCCGCTGATGAACGGGCTGGGGACGGTCGGGGTGACCTTCGTCATGGATGGCCGCGAGGATCTGATCCCCGAGGTCGGCGACGTGGCTGACGTGGCCGCCTGGATCGCCGATCGGCGGCCCGTGACGGCCGAGGTCGAGGTGTTCGCCCCCGATCCGGTGCCGCTGGACCTGACCATCGACCTGACCCCCGACACGCCCGAGGGTCGCCTGGCCGTCGAGGCCGAGCTGCGGGACCTGCTGGCCCGCGACGCGGAACCGGCCGGCACCATCTTGATCAGCCGGATCCGGGAAGCGGTTTCGATCGCGGCCGGGGAATCGGACAACGTCGTCACCAGCCCCACCGCCAATGTGACCCATGCCGCCGGCGAGCTGGCCGTGCTGGGCACCATCACCTGGAGCTGACCGGATGAGGACGGCGCAGGCCTATACCGAACAGCTGCAGCAGCTGCTGCCGCGTGGTGCCGTCTGGACCCGTGATCCGGATTCGGTCCTGACCGCCGTCCTGGCGGCGCTGGCGGTCGAGTTCGCGCGGCTGGATGCCCGGGCCGAGCAGCTGCTGGTCGAGCTGGACCCGGCCCAGACCTATGAGCTGCTGGGCGACTGGGAACGGGTCCTGGGCCTGCCGGACGGATGCACGCCGGTGACCGGCACGATCAGCGAGCGGCGGGCGGCTGTGCTGCAGAAGCTGACCAGCCTCGGCGGGCAGACGCCGGCCTTTTACATCGCCATGGCCGCGCACCTGGGCGTCGAGGTCGAGATCTTCGAGTTCGATCCGGACGTCGATGATTACGCGCCCGGGCTGGATATCAGCGACGGGCGATGGCGCTACGTCTGGCGGATGAATGTCCTGACCGAGACGGACTTCACCGTCTTTCGCGCTGGGGTCTCGGCCGCCGGAGACCGCCTGGTCGAGGGCGGGGCCCTGGACCTGGAATGCGTGATCCGCCGCGCCAAGCCCGCCCACACCCAAGTCGTCTTCAGCTATCCCGAGGCCTGACCATGTATCGCATCGACACCCCCGACGCCGTCGACGGCCGCTTCAACGACAACCCCGCCATCCAGAGCCCTACGACCCGAGTGCCGGCGGCCTGGCTCAACGACGTCCAGGAGAACCTGTGCGCCGTCATCGAGGGCGCGGGTATCGGCCTGGACAAGGGCGAGGCGGGTCAGCTGCTTGCGGCGATCGGCGTCCTGATCGACCGGGTTCAACCGATCGGGGCCATTCTGATGCTGGACGGGCCGCTGGCTAGCGCCAGCCTTTGCGAGATCAACACCGAATATCTCAGGGCCGACTATCCGCGTCTGGTTGCCTTCTACACGGCGCAGGGGCGGCTGATTGCGGGCAGCACGGCAGCACATTTCCGGACACCCAACTATGAAGGCCGGTTCCCGCGATCGATTTCGAGCGACGCCACGGTAGATCCGGATGGCCCGCGCGTGGAAGGCAGCCTGCAAGGCCAGTCCTTTGAGAGCCATACCCACATGAACAGCCCAACGCCGTCGGACAGCGAGGGTGGCCAGGGGAGACCGGTCACGGGCAATACCGGCTTCGGGGAATCGCTTACCCCTTGGGAAACGTCGGCCACTGGTGGCGACGAAACGCGGCCCAAGAATTTCGCCACGCGCCTGGTCATCCGGGGGCGCTGACGCACAAGGAATCGGATCAAGGTTCAGCCATGCGCGACCGCACCGAAGCCGTCCTGACCGCCCTGCTGATCGTCGTGACGATCGCCCTGGCGGTATTGCTCGGACTGCAGGTCGCCCAGGGCTGAACCCGATCCCAAGAGACCACTCCTCGGCATCGAGGGGGGTGACGGGGCGGCCACCCCATCACCGCAGGGCGTGAACCCTGCACCTTGGGTGCCTAGAACACCCTTAGTTCCCCCCACCGGGCGCACCGGCGGGGCTATCGGAAGCTGCTTTGACTATGGAGTCCACCACTGACCGCACCCCCGTGCGGCCAATCAAGACCGTCGCCCCCTATGTGGGCGGCAAACGCAACCTGTCGACCCGGCTGGTCGATATGATCGAGGCGACGCCTCACAGCCGCTACGCCGAGGCCTTTGTGGGCATGGGCGGCGTCTTCCTTCGGCGGCGGACCAAGCCCAAGTTCGAGGTGATCAACGACTGGTCGGCCGACGTGGCCAATCTGTTCCGCATCCTGCGGGAACACTATCCCCAGTTCATGGAGGTGCTGCGTTTCCAGATCACGACGCGGGCCGAGTTCGACCGGCTCAGCAAGGTCGATCCGGATACCCTGACCGACCTTCAGAGGGCGGCGCGGTTCCTCTATCTGCAGCGCCTGGCCTTTGGTGGGCGCGTGGGCACCCGGCATTTCGGCATGGACATGAACCGAGCGCGGTTCAATCTTTCGACCCTGGAGCCGATGCTGGAGGACCTGCACGAAAGGCTGAACGGCGTCGTCATCGAGCGGCTGCCCTTCGACCGGTTCATCGAGCGCTATGATTCGCCGGAGACGCTGTTTTTCCTGGACCCGCCTTACTGGGGGAACGAGGCCGACTATGGGAAGGATCTGTTCGGCCGCGCCGACTTCACCCTTCTCAGGGACCGCTTAGAGGCCGTTCAGGGGCGCTTTATCCTGACCATCAACGATCGGCCGGAGACCCGCGCGCTGTTCGCCGGCCAAGCCTTCCATATCGAGCCCGTCGGCGTAACCTATCGCCTCAGCGGCGCACCCACCGAGGCGCGCGAGCTGATCATCACCAGTAAGACCTGCAGCAGCCAAGGCGATTCCCGATGAGCGACTTCCTCAAACTAACCCTGCTCTCAGGGGCGAAAACAGTGCTGAACGTGACGGCGATCGAGCGCCTGAGTGCAAACCGGGTCGGGACACTGATCGTGTTGAAGGGCGGCACCTCAGCCCAGGAATCAAACCGTCTGGACGTGAAGGAGGATTTCGACGACCTCGCATCAGCGCTAGGGGCTTTGAGCATCATGGGTGACGACCCATTCTAGCGAGTGCAGTGCTCCAGAACCTCTTGTCCCAGACTCCAGCCGCTTCTGTCGCGCTTCAATCCGGCGCGGTCATTGTTCGCTAACTGTCTTTCGTCCATGCTGGAACGAATGACGAACGCAACGATTCATGGCCAGACGCGGATTCTGGGTCTGGACCCCGGTCTGAGGCGCACCGGCTGGGGCGTGGTGGTCTCTGAAGGCGCGCGACTGCGATGGGTCGCACATGGCGTGGTGACGCCGCCGGAGTCTGCGCCCCTCAGTGAACGGTTGCTGTGGCTGCTGGACAAGGTGGGCGAGGTCTGTGCGACCCATGGCTGCGACGAGGCCGCGATCGAGGAGGTTTTCGTGAACGTCAATCCGTCCTCGACCTTGAAGCTGGGCCATGCGCGGGCGGCGGTGATGCTGGCCCCGGCGCGGGCGGGGCTGTCGGTCGCGGAGTATTCGCCGAACCTGATCAAGAAGGCGGTGGTGGGGGCGGGGCACGCCGACAAGACCCAGATCGCCTTCATGGTGAAGCGGCTGCTGCCGGCAGCGGGCGACGTGACCGCCGACGCTGCCGATGCCCTGGCCGTGGCCATCACCCACGCCCAATTGCGTAAGCGAGCACTGCTGGCGCGGAGCGCTGCATGATCGGGCGGTTGCGTGGGGTTCTGGCCGAGGTCGAAGAGGCGCACTGCCTGATCGACTGCGGCGGTGTCGGCTATGTCGTGACCTGTGGTGCACGGACCCTGGGGCGGTTGCCCGCGCCGGGCGACGAGGCCGTGCTGCATATCGAGTCCAGCTGGTCGGCCGAGAATGGCCCGCGCCTGTATGGCTTCCTGAGCCGCGATGAGCGCCGCGCCTTTACCACCCTGACCGGCATCCAGGGGGTGGGGCCCAAGGCGGCCTTGTCGGTGCTGGACGTGCTGCCGCCCGGCGAACTGGCCGGAGCGGTGGCGCGCGAGGACAAGGCGGCCATCGGCCGGGCCAATGGGGTGGGGCCCAAGCTGGCGCTGCGGATCGTGACCGAGCTGAAGGGCAAGCCCCTGGGCGATCTGTCCTTCACCCCGAGCGCACCGGGCGTCCATGCGGAGATCGCGCCACCGGTGCCCAGCGTGACCGGCGAGGCGGTGTCCGCCCTGCTGGGCCTGGGCGTGGCGGAGGTGAATGCGCGCCGGGCCGTGGATCAGGCCCTGCTGCGCCTGGGCGATGCCGCAGAGCTGTCGGCCGTGATCCGCGCGGCGTTGCAGGAGCTTGGGCGGTGATGGTGGCGTGGCGCGGCGTGAACAGTGCTAATGAGCGCAAGGGTGAGCGCGACGGTGCTTCGGCCCTGGCAGCACAGCTCACCCCCTGCTCACTCGCACGCCCCACCGACACGCCATGACCGACGACCGCATCATCTCGCCCGATGCCGCCCCCGGCGAGCAGTATGACCGCGCGCTGCGGCCGGAGGCCTTGTCTGAGTTCGTCGGACAGGAGGCGGCCAAGGGCAACCTGAAGGTCTTCATCGACGCGGCCCGGGCGCGCGGGGAATCGCTGGACCATGTGCTGCTGTTCGGACCGCCGGGCCTGGGCAAGACGACCCTGGCGCAGATCGTGGCGCGGGAACTGGGCGTGGGGTTCCGCGCGACCAGCGGCCCGATCCTGGCCAAAGCCGGCGATCTGGCAGCGATCCTGACCAATCTGGAACCGCGCGACGTCCTGTTCATCGACGAGATCCACCGCCTGGCCCCGACGGTGGAGGAGATCCTGTATCCCGCCATGGAGGACCATGTGCTGGACCTGATCATCGGCGAGGGACCGTCGGCGCGGTCGGTGCGGATCGATCTGGCCCCGTTCACTCTGGTGGGTGCGACGACGCGGGCGGGGCTCTTGGCCACGCCGCTGCGGGACCGGTTCGGCATTCCGCTGAGGCTGGAGTTCTATACGCCCGACGAACTGGTGCGGGTCATCACCGGGGCGGCGCGCAAGCTGGGTGCACCGATCAATGACGAGGGCGCGCGCGAGATCGCCAGCCGGTCGCGGGGCACGCCGCGCGTGGCCGGGCGGCTGTTGCGGCGGGTGCGCGACTTTGCCCAGGCGGAAGGGGCGGGCGTCATCGACCGGATCGTCGCGGCCCGGGCGCTGAGCCGTCTGGAGATCGACGAGGCCGGGCTGGACGCCAACGACCGCCGCTTCCTGAAGGCCCTGATCGAGAACTATGGCGGGGGGCCGGTCGGCATGGACACCCTGGCCGCCGCCATCGCCGAGGCGCGCGACGCGGTCGAGGACGTGATCGAACCCTATCTGCTGCAGCAGGGCTTCATCCAGCGGACGCCGCGCGGCCGCATGGCCTGTGCCCGCGCCTATGCGCACCTGGGCCTGGCCGAACCGCCGAAGCCGAGCACAGCCGGGCAGGCGGGCCTGTTCGAATAAGGGATGGCGGCATCGCCCTCGACCTGCCTCTTCACCGCGCGGGCAAAGAGCGGCATGTTCTGCCGATGGCGCGCGGCATTTCGACAAATCGACTGATCGCCGGCTTGGGCCTGGCGGTCGTCGTCCTGGGGGCTGTGGCGGTCTGGGCGTCCAGTCAGGGCTTGCGGCCGATCTGGAGCGAGGAGACCGCGCCGGAGCGGGTGCTGCGCCAGGCCGTGGCGCGGTTAGGTCCGGACGCAGAGGTGCGGTTGATAGAGCAGGGCAGGGGCCCGGTCGTCTGCGGCTATGTGGCGTCGGGATCGGGCCAGCCCCCCGTCGCCTTTGTGTCTCGACCCCACCGCATTCTGCTGAGCGAAGACCCGCTCAACACCGAGTTTCGCGCCATGATGACGGCCGACTGTCCCGGATTTCCGGAACCGCCCACCGCCGGAGCGCCGCAATGAGCCTGTCCGACAGCCCCACCGCCGGTCGGTTCGACGGCCGGGTCCATGTCCTGCCGGTGCGGGTCTATTACGAAGACACCGACTTCACCGGCCTGGTCTATCACGCCAACTATGTCCGCTATTTCGAGCGGGGGCGGTCCGACTGTCTGCGATCGATGGGCATCGGCCATGCCGAGCTGCTGGACGGCGAACGGCCGATGGCCTTCGTGGTGTCGCAGCTGAACCTCAGCTTCCTGAAGCCCGCGCGGATCGACGATGCCCTGACGGTGCGGACCTCCTATGACAGCGTGAAGGGGCCACGGCTGCTGATCTCCCAGGCCGTGATGCGGGGCGAGGACGTGCTGTGCCGGGCGCAGGTGGAGGTGGTCTGCATCCACATGGACGGACGCCCCCGTCGCCCGACCCCGGCCCTGGTTGAAGCCGTTCGACCTTGGTTGGAGCCGCTTGCCTGACCCTGCCCCGACCGGCACAATCTGAGCGTCGGGTTGGGGGATCATGATGGATATCGAGGCAGCGGGCGGAGCGGCCACGGGCGGTCTGCTGGCCGGGGCGATCGAGCGGCCGGTTGGCCATGCCGGCGACGCCCACGGACAGTGCACCGATTGCGGCGAGCCGGTCAGCGGGAAGTTCTGCGCCAACTGCGGTCAGCCGACCCATGTCCATCGCTCGCTGCTGCATCTGGTGGAAGAGGTGCTGCACGGCGTCATGCATTTCGACGCCCGGATCTGGCGCACCCTGCCGCTGCTTCTGCTCAATCCCGGCCGACTGACGCGCGAGTGGATCGCCGGCAAGCGGACCCGATACGTCTCGCCCCTGGCGCTGTTCCTGTTCACCGTCTTTCTGATGTTCTTCCTGCTGAGCTTCGGCGGAGGCTCGGAAGGTCCGGTTCGGATCGCGACGCTTGAAGACCGCACGGCGGATGCGCGCGAGAATGTCGTGGAAACGCGCGCGGATCTGGCCGAGGCCCGCGCCAGGCTCCAGGCCGGGGAGCCGGGAGCCGCGGCGGTGGTGACGGGCCTGGAAACCCTGCTGACAGAGCTGGAGGATCAGGTTCGGTCGCTGGAGCAGGCCCGCACCGCCGGCCCTCGCCCGGACGGCCTGCAGCCCGGCAGCTGGCAGGCTGGCGTCGCCGACGCCGTCAAGGACGGCAATGTGAACATCGGGATCGGCGACAAGAAGTTTCAGGAGAAGATCCTGCACAAGCTGTCGAACCCGGACTTTGCGTTCTACAAGGTGCAGCAGACCCTCTATAAGTTCGCCTTTCTTCTGGTGCCGCTGTCGATCCCCTTCGTCTGGCTGATGTTTGCCTGGAAGCAGGGCTTCACCTGGTACGACCACGGGGTCTTCGTTCTGTATTCCCTGACCTTCATGGCCATCCTGGCCATGGGGCTGGCCTTCGTGGGCGGGCTGGCCGGCAGCGCGCCGGGCTGGATCGCGGCACCGCTTGGCCTGATATCCATCCTGATGATGCTGAGCCCGCCGGTGCACATGTTTGCCCAGCTGAAGGGCACCTATGGGTTGTCGATCTTTTCGGCCCTGTGGCGGACGCTTTTGCTGCTGTTCTTCAGCCTGTTCGCCATCACCCTGTTCATCGTTGCGGTGATCCTGCTGGGACTTGGCGCCTGATGCCTTGCAGAGGCCGCAAATCGGTGGAACGACAGACGCCATGATGAAGCTGCCCTCCTTTCTCCGCACCCGCTCCGCTGCCGTTGTCGCCATCGGCCTGACCCTGGTCGGTGGAACGGTCGTGGCCCAGACCGTGCCGCAAGAGGCGATCGTCTGGGACACGCGCGCCCTGAATCGCCTCACCGACAGTGTGCGCCGTCTGGAAAGCCGCATCGCGCGGCTGAATGGCGAACAGGTCGTCAGCCTGACCCAGCCCGATCCGGAGTTCGTCGCCCTGCAAGGCCGGGTGGCGTCGATGGATCGGCGCCTGAGCGATGTCGAGGCGACCCTGCGCCGGGTCAATGGCGACCTGGAGCGGGTGGGCTTTCAGCTGGATGAGAGCCAGCGCGACAACGCCGCCCTGCGCAACCGGCTGACCGATGCGGAAAGCCGCGTCGAAGAGCTGGAAACCGCAGCGAAGGAAGCGGCCGAGATGACCGGGCCGATCGTGGCCAACTCTCCGACCGGTTCGGCCGCAGGCGACCTGGCAGCGGCGCAGCGGATGCTGTCCAGCGACCCGGCGCGGGGCGAGCGCGCCCTGGAAACGGTCATCGTGACCTGGCCGGATGCGGCGGAGGCGCGCGTGGCCAACTATCGTCTGGGTGACATCTTCTTCGACCGCGAAGACACCGCGTCGGCCATTTCGGCCTATGCGGCGGCCCTGCGCGGCTGGCCCACGACCCCCTGGGCCGGTGAGGCGACGGTCAAGCTGGCCAATGCCCTGGCGGCGGACGCCAAGGGGGACGACGCCTGCCGGGCCTTGTATGAGTTCGACGCCCGCTATGCCGCCTCGGCCTCGCCGGCCCTGAAGACCCGCGTGACGGAGATCAAGACCCGGCTCGGGTGCCGTCGCTGACGGCCCTCGCGCCTGATCTGACCGAACGGCTCTTCGCGCGCCTGGATGCCCGGCTTTGCGCCCATATCGACTCTCCTGTCGCCCTGGCCCTTTCAGGCGGCGGGGACTCGATGGCCCTGCTGGCTCTGGCTGCCGACTGGGCCCGCTCGCGGGGGCGCCGCCTGCTGGCGCTCACCGTTGATCATGGACTGACAGCCGACAGCGCGAACTGGACCGAGCTGGCCGGACGGGCCGCACGCCGGTCCGGCGCGGCATGGCAGGGCCTGTCCTGGAACGGGGTGAAGCCTGTTTCCGGTCTGCCCGCCGCCGCGCGTGCGGCGCGGCACGCCCTGATCGCCGAGGCGGCACGCATGGCCGGGGCCGATGTGGTCCTTTTTGCGCACACCGCCGACGACGTGCGGGAAAGCCAGTGGATGCGGCAGAACGGATCGACCCTCGGCCGCCTTTCCGAGTGGTCGCCGTCACCGGCCTGGCCCGAGGGACGGGGGCTGATGCTGTTTCGTCCTCTGCTCGATGTGGCTCGCGCCGAGCTGCGCGCGCTGCTGACCGCCCGAGGATTGGATTGGATCGAGGACCCCGCCAATGCGGATCTGCGGTTCGCGCGGTCGCGGGCACGTCTGGCGTTGGGCCGCCTTTCGAGCGGCGGTTCCCAGGTGATCGGAGCGGCGCGGGGCCTCGGCCCCTGTCAGGACTGGTCGTCGGCGCATGGCGTTGTCCAAGTCGCCCGCAACGCCCCGGGCCGTGTCGTTTCGGCGGCACTGGTCTGCGCTGGCGGCGGTGACAGGCTGCCGCGAAGCGACCGCCTGCAGTCGGTGACCGATCGGCTGAGGGCCGGCCACATCTTCACGGCCACCCTGTGCGGGGCGCGGATCATGGCCGATGGCGACAAAGTGATCGTGGCCAGGGAGCCGGGCGAATTCGGCCGTCGGCCGACCTCGCCTGTGGCGCTGGGGCCGGGTCAGGCCGTCGTCTGGGACGGCCGGTTCGAGATCGAAACTGCCGAGCGAGGCTGGCGCGTCGGTCCCGCCGTGGGACGGATGGCGCAGCTGTCGCCCGCCGACAGGGCGGAGTTGGCCCCCTTGCCCCCGGCCGCGCGCGCGGCCTGGCCTGTGCTGATCCGGGATGGCGACACTGCGCCGGTTCTTGCACAGCGACAGGCCAGGGTGCGATCGCTGGTCGAAGGAAGACTGGCGCTGGCACTGGACCAAACGACGCACGAACGCGACCTCGGCCACGCCGTCCATGGCGCAAAGCCGTCGAACGCCCTATTTTCGTGTGAAGCCTTCATGACCGACGTCGCCTGAGACGTCGGTTCCACGACCGAGGACCGAATGAACCTGCGGAATTTCGCCATCTGGGGTGTGATCATCCTGGGCATACTTGCTGTCTATGGGGCCATGAGCCAGGGCGGGGGGCTGACCGGCGCAGCCGGGGCCAAGGCCGGGACCGCCGGCGGGCGCCCCGAGCCGATCTCCTATTCCCAACTGCTGAATGCGGTCGAAGCCGCTCAGATCAAGTCGGTCCAGGTGCGGGGCGAAACCCTGACGGGCGTCATGAAGGACGACAGCCGTTTCACGGTCGTCACCCCCTTGCCCAACGGTGACCTGATCCAGAGCATCGACGCCTCGGGTGCCGAGGTGGACACCGTGTCGTCGCGCCAGCCGTGGTGGATGTCGGTCCTGTTCGCCTTGCTGCCTTTCATCCTGATCATCGGTCTGTGGATGTTGGTCATGCGCCAGATGCAGGGTGGAGCCCGCGGGGCCATGGGCTTCGGCAAGTCCAAGGCCAAGCTGCTGACCGAACACAAGGGACGCAAGACGTTCGAGGACGTCGCGGGCGTGGACGAGGCCAAGGAAGAACTGCAGGAGGTCGTCGACTTCCTGAAGGACCCGGGCAAGTTCCAGCGCCTGGGCGGCAAGATCCCGAAGGGCGCTCTGCTGGTCGGCCCTCCCGGCACCGGCAAGACTCTGCTGGCCCGCGCCGTCGCGGGCGAGGCGGGCGTGCCCTTCTTCTCCATCTCGGGCTCGGACTTTGTCGAAATGTTCGTGGGCGTCGGTGCCAGCCGCGTGCGCGACATGTTCGAACAGGCCAAGAAGAACGCCCCCTGCATCATCTTCATCGACGAGATCGACGCCGTCGGTCGTCACCGTGGCGCAGGCCTGGGCGGCGGCAATGACGAGCGCGAGCAGACGCTGAACCAGCTGCTGGTCGAGATGGACGGCTTCGAGGCGTCGGAGAACATCATCCTGATCGCGGCCACCAACCGTCCCGACGTTCTGGACCCCGCCTTGCTGCGTCCGGGCCGCTTCGACCGTCAGGTGGTGGTGCCGAACCCGGACGTCTCGGGCCGCGAGCGCATCCTGCGTGTCCACATGAAGGACGTGCCCCTGGCTGCCGACGTCAACACCAAGACGATCGCGCGCGGCACGCCCGGCTTCTCGGGTGCCGACCTGGCCAATCTGGTCAACGAAGCCGCCCTGATGGCCGCGCGCAAGGATCGCCGCATGGTCACCCATCGCGATTTCGAGGACGCCAAGGACAAGGTCATGATGGGGGCCGAGCGCCGCTCCATGGCCATGAACGAGGAAGAAAAGCGCCTGACCGCCTATCACGAAGGGGGCCACGCCATCGTCGCCATGAACGTCAAGATGGCCGACCCGGTGCACAAGGCGACCATCGTTCCCCGTGGCCAGGCCCTGGGTATGGTTATGCAGTTGCCGGAGGGCGATCGCTATTCGATGAAGTATCAGCAGATGGTCGACCGGATCGCCATCATGGCTGGCGGGCGCGTGGCCGAAGAGCTGATCTTCGGCAAGGAGAACATCACCTCCGGGGCCTCGTCCGACATCCAGCAGGCGACCAAGCTGGCCCGCCGGATGGTGACGCAATGGGGCTTCTCCGACGTGCTGGGCACGGTGGCCTATGGCGAGAACGAACAGGAGGTCTTCCTGGGCCATTCGGTCGCGCGCAGCCAGAATGTCTCGGAAGAGACCGCCCGGATCATCGATGCCGAGGTCAAGAAGCTGGTCACCTCCGGCTGGGACGAGGCGCGCCAGATCCTGACCGACAAGGCCGACGATCTGGAGAAGCTGGCCCAGGCCCTGCTGGAGTTCGAGACCCTGTCCGGCCAGGAGATCAAGGACCTGCTGGAGAAGGGGCTCGCGCCGAACCGCGACGAGAACAACTTCCCCAACGCCGGACCGTCCGTCTCGGTCCCGGTGACCCCGGTGCCCGAGCCGGTGACCAGCGTTCCGACCGTTCACTGATCGACCAAGTCCCTCCCCTCAGGGGGAGGGATGCGGACCTTGCCAAACGCCGTGTTCCGGGTTCAGTCTGCGGCCCATGATCGACGCCGCCCCGACCGAACGCTTCACCTCGTTCCAGGCCTTCTATCCCTATTACATCCATGAGCACTCCAACCGGACGTGCCGGCGGATTCATGTCGTGGGGACCGGGTTGGTGATCGTCGCCTTTGTGGTCGGTGTGGCGACGCTGAATCCGTGGTGGTTCCTGGCCATGCCGCTGATCGGCTACGGCTTTGCCTGGGTCGGGCATTTCGCGTTCGAGAAGAACCGCCCCGCGACGTTCAAATACCCGCTGTGGAGCCTGATGGGCGACTTCCGCCTGTTCTACGAGACCCTGGCGGGCCGTCGTAAGTTCTGACCGCAGGGCTCAGTTCGACGCGTTTTCCCAGGCGGGCGGGCAGCCGTCGAAACGGCCGGCCTGTTCGACGGTCAGGGTGCTCATGTTCAGCGGCATGGCCGGGCGCATCGAGCCGCGGCCGTGGCCGGTGTAGAGATCGATCTTGTTGCCCCGGATCGCGCCGCCGGTGTCGGAGGCATACCAGTAGCCGTCGTGGACCGTGCCGTCCGGCAGGACCAGGCCGACCGTCTCTCGGATGAACAGGCGGGTGCGGCGGGGGACCACCCGCGGGTCGGTGGCCACGGTGCGCATCGGCACGGGGCGGCAGCCCAGAGAATCGTTGCCGGTCGCCCCGCCGCCACCGGCGTGATAGAGGCGCGCCGACAGACGCCAGTCGGGTTCACCCTGCATCAGGGCCTGCTGCTCGGGCGTGAGCGCGATGTTTGCCGTGCCGCCGACATTGGCCTCTGCGACGGCGGCCTCGGCCGCGATCACGCTGTCATAGGAGACGGGCTCTTCCACCGGGGAAAAGGCCAGGCTCAGGACGAGGGCCAGCAGGGCGGCAGCGTTCGACATCGTGCATCAATGGGGTCGCACCGGTCCCGACACGTCCGGCGTGCTCCCTGTTAGGGCGAAATGAGGCATTTTGCGGGCAGCGTCCGCTCGCGCGACCGTTTGTCCACATCACGGATAGCAACAGCGGGCGGCCTTCCAATCAGTGCTGAGCAGTATTGGCAGGTGATCGATTATTTTCTGTGACGAGATGCTTGGGCGCGATGACGATATTCGCGGCCTTAACATCTTGCGTTCAAGGTTACTGAGCGATTGATGCGCCGTCATTGTCAGTGCTCGCGGATCGTCTGTCGGAATGGATGGGGCTGGTCCCCGCCGCGCGGTGGATTTAAACGGGGCGCACATTCCCCCCGTCGACTGTCCCAAGGTGTTCCTGATGAAGCGTTTCGCCATAGCGGCCCTGGCCATGGTGTTGCTGGCCGCGCCCGCCTCTGTCTCTGCCTGGGGCGAGACGGGGCACCGGATGGTCGGGATGGCCGCGATGCGGGCCCTGCCGGACGACATGCCCGCCTTTCTGCGCACCCCTTCGGCCGTGGCCGATGTGGCCGAGCTGACGCGCGAGCCCGACCGCTGGAAGGGGGCCGGTCAGCCGCACGACCGCGAGCGCGACACCGCCCATTTCGTCGACATGATCGAAGACGGCCGGGTGATGACCGAACAGGGCATGTCCATCGACGCCCTGCCGGAGCTGAAGTCCGAATATGACGCGGCCCTGCTGGCGGCCGGGATCAAGGTCGATGACGCTGGCTACCTGCCCTATGCCATCATGGACAGCTATCAGCAGCTGGTGCGCGACTTCGCCTATTGGCGCGTGCTGAACGCGGCCGAGGCGCGCGAGACGGATCCGGCCAAACAGGCCTGGTACCGGGCCGACCGCATCCGGCGCGAAGCCCTGATCGTGCGCGACATGGGCGTGCTGGGCCACTATGTCGGGGATGCCTCGCAGCCGCTGCACACCAGCATCCACTACAATGGCTGGGACCGGAACACGCCCAATCCGGAAGGCTACACCACCGCTCGTGTGCACGGCACGTTCGAGGGTGGGTTCGTGCGCCGCAACGTCCGCTTCGATGCGGTCGAGGCGGCCATGCCGGCGGCCCAGTTGGGCTCCTATGACATGCGGGGTCGCACGGCCGTCTTCTTGAGGACGACGCTGGGGCATGTGGTGCCCTTCTATCGTCTGGAAAAGGCGGGGGCCTTTGTTGATGGCGACGCGCGGGGCATTGCTTTCACGACCGAACGACTGGCGGCGGGGGCGGGGGAACTGCGTGACCTGTTCATCCTGGCCTGGAGGGCCTCGGCCGACGTCTCGATCGGCTGGCCTGCGGTCAAGGTGGCCGAGGTCGAGGCCGGAACCGCCGATCCGTGGGTGGCCATGGTGGGGGCGGAGTGAGCCCTCACGGGGTGAACACTGCTAGTGAGCAAGAGGTGAGCAGACGATGCTACGGCGGGCGCGCTCACCGCTCGGCTCACATTTCACCTTTCGCTCAACAAAGCCTCGACCATGACTGAACCTGCTGCCCCCATCGTCATCCTGGACAAGTCCCAGATGGCCGAGAACATCGGCGCAGTGGCGCGGGTGATGGCCAATTTCGGACTGTCGGAACTGCGGCTGGTCAGCCCGCGCGACGGCTGGCCGCAGGAGCGGGCCTGGGCCACGGCCTCGGGGGCCGACTGGGTTCTGGACGGGGTGCGGGTGTTCGGCAGCGTCGCCGAGGCGGTGGCCGACCTGCAGACCGTTTTTGCCACCACCGCCCGCAGCCGCGAAACGCGCCAGCCGGTGCGGACCCCACGCGAGGCGGCGCGAATCCTGTATGACGACCGGGCTTCCGGCCTGGGGGTCGGGCTGCTGTTCGGGGGCGAGCGGGCGGGGCTGGAAACCAGCGACATCGCCCTGACCCAGGGGATCGTGACCATCCCGATCGACCCGCGTCACCAGAGCCTGAATCTGGCCCAGGCGGTGGCGATCAATGCCTATGAGTGGCGCACCCTGATCCTGGACGCGCCGCCGCCCCGGTTCCGAGAGGCCGAACCGCCCGCGCCGGGCCAGCTCTTGCTGGGCATGTACGAACATCTGGAGGCGGAACTGGACGCAGGCGGCTTCTTCCATCCGCCCGAGAAGCGGCCCTCGATGGTTCAGAATCTGCGCGTCATGCTGGGCCGGGCCGGTTTCACCGAGCAGGAGGTGGCCACCTTCCGCGGCGTGATCACCGCTCTGTCCAAGGGGCGGGGCCGGGTCCTGGCCAAGCTGGCGGCGGCGAAGCGTCAGGACTGATCACTGGCGCGGGACGCGCCCCGGGCGGATAGTCCTTCTAAGCAAGGAAAGAGCATATGCGACACCTGTTTATGGCCGGGCTGGCCACGGTCGGACTGATTGCGGTGGCGGCTCCCGCCTCGGCCCAATCGATGAATGTGCCGCAGATCGTTGACACCGTGCTGGGCCAGATCTGCGTGCCCTATGCGGACACAGGCAATATCGTCGCTGCCGTGACCACCGCGCAGGCCCTAGGATACCGACTCGACGAAGACGAAAGCGCCTTGATGCTGCACGAGTCTCCCCCCTCGGCCATGGCGCGCCTGAGCCGTCGTCACCAAGGCACGATCACGCTGGAGTTGAGCTACGGCAACGGTATGTGCAGCGTCGGCATTTTCGAGGGCGATCTCTCCAGTATGTCACCCGCCGCCGCCCCGCATGTGGCGCGGTTGGGCCTTCAGCCAGTGCTGGTTTCGCAGGAAGGGCAGACCACCACAGACATCGCTGTCTGGCGCAGCGGCACGACCCAGCTGGTGATCAGCCGCAGCCCCTATTTTTCGCCGGGCTCTGAACTGGTGCTCAGTTTTCGCCTGCCCTGAGCGACGACAGGAACCCCGGCACGACTTCGGTGGCGGGGCCATGGTGCGTCTCGTCGAAGAGGTCGGAGATCAGCGAGGACTCGAGGTTCAGTTCGACCGTCCGCGCCCCGGCCAGCCGGGCCTGCTGGACGAAGCCCGCCGCAGGATAGACCGCGCCCGAGGTGCCGATGGAGACGAACAGGTCGCAAGCCTCCAGCGCCGCCTCGATCCGCTCCATATGCAGGGGCATCTCGCCGAACCAGACGATGTGCGGCCGCATCCGTCCCGCCGGATGATGGGGCGAGGGGTGATCGGCCTCCAGGTCGCCGGGGCAGTCCTGGACCTGGCCGGTGGCGGTGCAGTGCGCTTTCAGCAGTTCGCCGTGCATATGGATCAGCTGGAAACCGGCACCGGGCGGCTGGGCGGCATGGGCCCGGTCGTGCAGGTCGTCGACATTCTGGGTCACCAGCATCAGCTCGCCGGTCCAGCGGGCGGCCAGGGCTGCGAGGGCGTGGTGGGCCGCATTGGGCTGGACGGTCGCCAGCTGCCGCCGCCGCCGGTTGTAGAAGTCCTGCACCAGGGCCGGGTCGCGGGCGAAGGCCTCTGGCGTCGCCACATCCTCTATCCGGTGCCCCATCCACAATCCGTCATCGGCGCGGAAGGTGGGGACGCCAGACTCCGCCGATATGCCTGCTCCGGTGAGGATGACCAGATTACGGTGGATCATCGGGTGGCCTGACGGCGGTTTCGCTTCTGGCGACTGCGATGGGCCATATGGCTTTCCGAAGCTGCATACTCGGGCGGCAGGTCGAACTTGCCGTGGCGGTCATAGTGACGCGCACTGCGAAGGTGTCCGGCCCGGCCCAGCCGATGCGCGCGCCATAGGATGAACAGTGTCCAGGCAGCGGCCAGGACCGTGCAGAGTATCCAGACCGGAATAAACGCTGACTGCAAAATCACCACGGGAATATAGGGAACGAACGCAATACCGATCACAAGCTGAGAGCGCCGAGGAGGCCCCGACAGCACGCCGTCGACCCATCGTCGGACATGCAGATATGTCGACCGAATGCGCTCCATACATCGACCTTAGCGGCGATCGGCGAAGGTGGCACCCGTGGATGGTTGATCATGAGCCCCAGCACCCTTTAGATCGCGCGCCAGAACAGGAGCCCTGACCCATGAAGACCCGCGCCGCCGTCGCCTTTGAGGCCAAACGTCCGCTGGAGATCGTCGAGGTCGATCTTGAGGGGCCGCGCGCCGGGGAGGTGCTGGTCGAGATCAAGGCGACGGGCATCTGCCACACCGACGCCTATACGCTGGACGGGCTGGACTCCGAGGGCATCTTCCCCAGCATCCTCGGCCATGAGGGCGCGGGCGTGGTGGTCGAGGTCGGGCCGGGCGTGACCTCGGTCGCCGTCGGCGATCACGTGATCCCGCTGTACACGCCGGAATGCCGCCAGTGTAAATCCTGCCTCAGCCGCAAGACCAATCTGTGCACCGCCATCCGCGCCACCCAGGGCAAGGGCTTGATGCCCGATGGCACCAGCCGCTTCAGCTACAAGGGTCAGGCGATCGCCCACTACATGGGCTGTTCGACCTTTTCGAACTTCACCGTCCTGCCCGAGATCGCCCTGGCCAAGATCCGCAAGGACGCGCCGTTCGAGAGCGCCTGCTATGTCGGCTGCGGCGTGACGACGGGCGTGGGCGCGGTCGTGAACACGGCCAAGGTCGAGCCGGGCGCCAACTGCGTTGTCTTCGGCCTGGGCGGCATCGGTCTGAACGTCATCCAGGGGCTGAAGATGGTCGGGGCCGACATGATCGTCGGCGTCGACATCAACGACACCAAGGAGGAATGGGGCCGCCGCTTCGGCATGACCCATTTCGTCAATCCGAAAAACGTGTCCGACGTCGTCGCCCATCTGGTCGAAATGACCGGCGGCGGGGCCGACTACACCTTCGACTGCACCGGCAATACGACCGTGATGCGCCAGGCGCTGGAAGCCTGTCACCGGGGCTGGGGCGAAAGCATCGTCATCGGCGTGGCCGAGGCGGGCAAGGAGATCGCCACGCGGCCGTTCCAGCTGGTCACCGGCCGGGTCTGGCGCGGCTCGGCCTTCGGCGGCGCACGCGGGCGGACGGACACGCCGCGCATCGTCGACTGGTACATGGACGGCAAGATCGAGATCGACCCGATGATCACCCACACCCTGCCGCTGGAGCGCATCAACGAGGCCTTCGACCTGATGCATGCGGGTGAGAGCATCCGGTCCGTGGTGGTGTTCTGACGTCCGTTGCATTAAAAAACGGACCTGGTTAAGCTGGAATCTTCAGGCAGGGGAGGTCGTCATGTTCACACACGTCACCGTCGGCGCGAACGACATCGAGGCGTCGCGGAAATTCTATGATGCGGTGTTGGGGGCGCTGGGCATTTCTGCGGGGGCTGACGACGACCGGGGCCGGGTCTGGTGGCGGACGCCGCGCGGGGCCTTTGCGATCACCAGGCCCCTCGACGGCCAGCCCGCCTGCCACGCCAACGGTGGCACGATCGGGTTCGGCGCGCGCGATGCCGACGCGGTCCGCGCCTTCCATGAGGCCGGCATTGCCGCCGGCGGGACGGCGATCGAGGATCCGCCGGGCGAGCGTAAGAGCCCGTTCGGTACGCTGAACGTCGCCTATCTGCGTGATCCGTCGGGCAACAAGATCTGCGCCGTGCACCGGGCGGGCTGAGCGGGTCAGCGTTTCACGTCGGCGTCCTCGAAATCCTTGGGGGCCCAGCCCATGTCGCGGGGGCCGTGGCCTTCGAAATCGGCCAGCTGGTCGGCGACGGCCGTCCGTAAGGTTGGAAACATAGGGTTCGGTCCGTACCTGCCGTGACGGTGATCATGACGAGCCTCCTGCCTGATGCAATCCGCAGGCCGGAGGGCTTGTTCCTGACGACGGCATCCGCCACACCGACAGTCATGACCTTGACGACGACCAAGACCCACGCCGTCCACGGCGGCACCCTGCGGTATCTGAAGCACGACAGTGCGGCGACGGGCACGCCCATGACCCTGTCTGTCTTCGTGCCGCCGGGCGAGGGTCCGTTCCCCGTTCTGATCTGGCTGTCGGGCCTGACCTGTACCGAGGACAATTTCACCACCAAGGCCGGAGCCTATGGGGCCGCCGCCGAACACGGCGTCATCATCGTCGCCCCCGATACCTCGCCCCGAGGCGAAGGGGTGGCCGACGATCCGGCCTATGACCTGGGCCAGGGGGCAGGCTTCTATGTCGATGCCACTCAGGCACCCTGGGCCCCGCATTTCCGCATGGAGACCTATGTCACCGACGAGCTGATCGGCCTGATCGATGCGGAGTTTCCGACGACGAAAGTGCGCTCGATCAGCGGCCATTCGATGGGCGGGCACGGGGCCCTGACCCTGGCGCTGCGGCATCCGCACCTGTTCCGCTCGGTCTCGGCCTTTGCCCCGATCGCCTCGCCGACGCGCTGTCCCTGGGGCGAAAAGGCGCTGGGTGCCTATCTGGGGCCGGACCGGACCGTCTGGGCCGACCATGACGCGACCCTGCTGATCGAGGGCGGCACGGGCCAGGGGTGTTTCGACGACATCCTGATCGACCAGGGCGACGCCGATCCCTTCCTGGCCGACCAGTTGAAGCCCGAACTGCTGCAGGCGGCGGCCGATGCGGTCGGACAGCGGATCACCCTCCGGATACAGCCGGGTTACGATCACAGCTACTTCTTCATGGCCAGTTTCGTCGCGGACCATGTCGGCTTTCACGCGGCGCGGCTGAAGGACTGATCTTGAATGACGAAGCAACTGGACCCCATCCGCCCCGAGCATGAGCCGATGTTCGCGGCCCTGTGCACCGAGCTGGGCTTCTGCCTGCATGACAAGGGCCAGAAGCGGGTCGTGGCGGCCCTGCCGCTGGGTCTGGATGCGGCGGTCAAGGCAGTATTCGAGGCGGGCGGCGTGGACCTGCTGAACGCGCCGGGGGATCAGCGACGGGCCGTGCGCGACTGTATCAAGGCCAATCTGCCGCCGGTCTGAGCCTCGGCTTGACGGACGGCCCTGGCGCTTGTCAGGCTGAAACCTGGGTCTGGAGGATACGCCGATGTTGAGTTGGGTTCTGGCGGCGGTGGTGGGACTTCAGGATCCCTCCGGTCCGCAGACGTTCGCCGTGCCATCGGTCGACGGCTATGTGCTGAACGGCCAGGTGGACCGGCCGGCGGGTCCGTCGCGCGGGGCGGTCATCCTGGTGGCCGGAACCGGTGCCTTCGACCGCGATGTCCGGTTCGGAACCAGCGGCACCCCTCGTGATCTGATTTTCGCCGATCTGGGCCAGCGGTTCGCGGCGCGGGGCTTGAGCGCGGTGCGCTACGACCGCCGGGGGGTCCGGCACAATGTCCCCCCCACTGAGGTCATCGACCCGGCGGCCACCACCAGCGTCACGGCCGAGAACCTCAGCCGCGACGTCGGCGCCCTTTATGACTGGACCCGGTCGCCGGAAGGGCTGGGCGCGCAGTGCGTCGTCTTCTTCGTCCATTCCGAAGGCGGGGTGCATCTGGCGGGCGTGGCACGGACGGACGCACCGCCGCCGGCCCTGATCATCGGCATGGGCGCGCCGCTGGAGAGCAAGACCGCCGCCGTGCGCTGGCAGCTGTCCGGGCGCGATGCCGAATCCCTTCGTCTGATGGATGCGGACGGCGACGGATCGGTCACCAATGCCGAGGTCGAGGCCAACTGGATGCGGACCCCCTCTGCGGTGTTCGGGACCATGGTGCCCTTCATCCAGCCCGACGGGGTCTGGACGCCGGAGGACATCGCCATGGTCGAAACGGTGCAGGCCGGCCTCTATGACCAGACAAAGGCTGCGGCCTTGGCTCCGCCGGACGAGGCCCCCTATCCCAATGCCCAGGCCCCGGCGTTCTCCCAGGGCTGGTGGAAGACCTGGTTCACCGACGATCGGCCCCTGGCCCAGGCCTATGCCGCCTGGGGCGCGCCGATGATCCTGCATTATGGAGAGATCGACTCCCAGGTGCGCGAGGCCCGGCAGAGGGCCGCAGGGGAGGGGGTGATGAACCCCGGTCAGGTCACCTTCGTCAGCCATGCCGGACGAGGCCACACCCTGGGCGAGGGCGTCATCATGGGGCCGATCGACGAGGCCATCGCCGATCGCATCGCCGACGAGGCTGCGGCGGCCTGTCCCGGCTGAATCCGGAACGAAATCGGTCGGGAACGGCTTGGGTTGGGCATCCGGATGCCTATCTGAAGGGCATCGCTAACCCTGAAAGACGAGGAGCCTCCCCATGGCTTTCACCCTGCCGCCGCTGCCCTATGCCTATGATGCGCTGGAGCCGGCGATCGACAAGGCGACGATGGAATTCCATCACGACAAGCACCACCAGGCCTATGTCGATAAGCTGAACGAGGCCGTGGCTGCCGATCCGTCCCTGGAGGGCAAGTCTCTGGAAGAGCTGTTCGCCGGGATGTCGAAACTGCCCAAGGCGGTGCGCAACAACGGCGGCGGTCACTGGAACCACAGCCTGTTCTGGGAACTGCTGGCTCCGGCCGATCAGGCGGGTGAACCGTCGGCCGAGCTTGCGGCTGCCATTGATCGCGACCTCGGCGGCCTGGACAAGTTCAAGGAAGCCTTCAATGCCGCCGGTGCCGCGCAGTTCGGCTCGGGCTGGGCCTGGCTGATCGTGCAGGACGGCAAGCTGAAAGTCACCTCGACCCCCAACCAGGACAATCCGCTGATGGACGTCGCGGACGAAAAGGGTGCCGTCGTCCTGGGTGCCGATGTGTGGGAGCACGCCTACTATCTGAAGTATCAGAATCGCCGCGCAGACTATCTGAAGGCCTTCTGGTCGGTGGTGAACTGGAACAAGGCCAACGCCCTGTTCGCCGAGGCCACCGCCTAGTTCTGACTAAGGCTCAGCGCCTCGCGCGCTGCTGATCCTCAATCGCCGTCATCCCGGGGTTCTGGCGACGCCGATCCCGGGATGACGGGCGAGACAAATGTCGATCGAACGCCCCGCCGCCGCCTCGCGTCAGGCAGGGGTTGCTACGTAGATTGGTAGCGCTAACATTCCCCTGAAGATTGACACTCGGGGAGGGTGCGATGCGCAAGGATAACAAGCGTTCGGCGGGACGAGGCCTGGCCTTGGCTCTGCTGGCCGGGTTGGTCCTGGGGACGGGGGCCTGCGCTACTCCAGTGCCGGGGGAGCAGCCGGCCGAGGGGCGCCAGATCGTCCTGGATCTGGACGGGCCGGTTACGCCCCGTATCAGGATGGCGGAATACTCCATCGGTGCCGACTATCCCGGGACCACCTCACGCGAGGACACCCTGGCGCAGTTGGCGACGGTCCAGAACGAACTGGGCTTCCGCTACATCCGCCTGCACGACATCTTCCACGACGACCTGGGCGTCTATCGCGAGGTGGACGGCCAGTCGATCTATGACTTCAGCCGCATCGATGCGATGTACGACCGGTTCCTGAGCCTAGGGATCAAGCCGTTCATCGAGCTGGGTTTCACCCCCGATGCGATGAAGACCTCGGATCAGACGATCTTCTACTGGCAGGGCAATACCTCCCATCCCCAGCCCGAGAAGTGGGACGGTCTGATTGACGCCTTTGTGCGCCACCTGATCGCCCGCTATGGCGCGCAGGAGGTGCGGACCTGGTATTTTGAGTTCTGGAACGAGCCGAACCTGGACGGCTTCTGGGAGCGCGCGGACCAGGCGGCCTATTTCGCCTACTATGCCCGCACGGCGCGGGTCATCAAGGCGATCGATCCGGCGCTTCGGGTCGGGGGACCGGCGACGGCTGGGGCAGCGTGGATCCCCGAGTTTCTCGACTATGCGCGCCGCAACGACGTGCCGGTCGACTTCATCACCACCCACACCTATGGCGTCGAGGGCGGCTTCCTGGATGAGAAGGGGGAGGGCGACAACAAGCTGTCGCCCAGCCCCGATTCCGTCGTCGGCGATGTGCGCCGTGTGCACGCGCAGGTCAGGGCATCGCACCTGCCCGGCCTGCCCATCTTCTTCACCGAATGGAGCAGCAGCTACAACCCGCGCGATCCGGTCCATGACAGTCACATCAATGCGGCCTTCGTCCTGACCAAGCTGCGTCAGAGCGAGGGCTATGTGCAGGGCATGAGCTACTGGACCTTCAGCGACCTGTTCGAAGAGCCGGGCCCGCAGACACGGCCTTTCGACGGCGGGTTCGGACTGATGACGCCGGACGGGATCCGCAAGCCGACCTGGTTTGCCTATCGCTATCTCAACGGCTTGGGAGACAATGAACTGGCGACGGGCGACGCCCAATCCATCGCCACCCTGGACGAGGGACGGCTGCGGGTCCTGGTCTGGCATTACGAGACCCCGGACCAGCCGGTCAGCAATCGGCCCTTCTTCCGGGCGGTGCAGCCGTCGCGGCCGATGGAGCCGCTGGTCCTCAGCCTGTCGGGTCTGCCGCCGGGGCGTCACGCGGTCAGTGTCCGGCGCACGGGCTTCCGTCACAACGATGCCTACACCGCCTATCTGGAGATGGGCCGTCCCGAGGACCTGACGCCCGACCAGCTGACCACGCTGCAGGGCCTGACGCGGGACGAACCGGTGATGGTCGAGGTGGTCGCGGATCGCGACGGGCGCGCCCGGCTGGTTCTGCCGATGAGCACCTATGATGTCGTGCTGATCGAAATGTCCCTGGCGGGGTCGTGAAGAATTTCGGCAGAGCGCGCCTGTCCCGCACGCGATTGACTCATCGACCTGACACCGCCATAAGCCCGGCCTTCTCGCATTCGGTTTCGACCGAAGGCGCGAAGACCATTACGGACGATGCGTGGACCGCCGTTGAGATCGTCCCTCCATTCGGGGAGGGGCCGGGCCGCATCCAGATGACGAGATACGAATGTCCAAGCGCCACAGCGCCAAATACAAGATCGACCGCGCCATGGGTGAAAACCTGTGGGGCCGTTCCAAGTCCCCGGTCAACAAGCGTCAGTACGGCCCCGGCCAGCACGGCCAGCGCCGCAAGTCCAAGGTTTCCGACTTCGGCCTGCAGCTGAAGGCCAAGCAGAAGCTGAAGGGCTACTACGGCAACATCACCGAGAAGCAATTCGCCCGCACCTATGACGAGGCCGCCCGCAAGAAGGGCAACACCGCCGAGGCCCTGATCGGTCTGCTGGAGCAGCGTCTGGACGCCGTCGTCTATCGCGGCAAGTTCGTCCCGACCGTCTGGGCCGCCCGCCAGTTCGTCAACCACGGCCATGTGACCGTCAACGGCAAGAAGGTGAACATCGCCTCCTACCGCGTGAAGGTCGGTGACGTCGTCGAGATCAAGGAAAAGAGCCGCTCGATGGCCCTGGTCCTGGAAGCCCAGCAGTCCGGCGAACGCGACGTTCCCGACTATCTGGAGCTGGGTGACCGCGGCTTCTCGGTCCGCTTCGTCCGCGTGCCGGAACTGGCCGATGTGCCGTTCCCGGTGAAGATGGAGCCGAACCTGGTCGTCGAATACTACTCGTCCTAAGTCGGACACCGCGCCTCGCGCGCACCAACAAGAAAGGCCCCGGAGCGATCCGGGGCCTTTTTCGTTTCAGACGGTCCAGCCGTCCTGTTCGCGCAGCCGGTTGTGAATGGCGGTGGC